>JBDRHG010000009.1:0-93361 GCA_043817075.1 archaeon
GACAAGCCCCTGTGAGAACTGGCATTTCTGCGGAAGGAATTGTTGTGGATTGAGCACCCCGAAATACGCGAGCGCTCCGATGACAATCAGCACGACGAGTATGGCCCAGCCATACGTCATCAAGAACTCCATCGCTGCCTGCGCCTTTCTATTTTTCATCATGAAAGCCTCCTTTTTTAAAGTGAATAGAGTATAAACTTCCTATCAACTGGACTTCTTATCCGCTACCTATATAAATTTTTTGGTCGAACAAGAGACTCGGATACAGGTAAAAATTTAAATACTGTCATTCACTAGACCTATCAGATGAAAAAAAGAGGCATCTTCTTCACAGCAGATGCATTTCTAGCCATCGGCATCATCACATTAGGTCTACTACTCATCCTCTCATTACGTATCGATGAGAAATCCCCCGAACAGACCACGATATTCTCCCAGGACCTCATCGACCTCACCTCCTCGACAGAACTCTATCTCATCAATAATCGATATCTCTTCGATCTGCGGGACGACGGTAACATCTCCAACATCAGATATACCCTCCTCGAACAGGCCGGAGAATTCTATTTCCTGAATCAGAGCAGTACAGCAAGGGAATTGATTCTCAATGTCACTGATAAGGCCATCGGAGGTCAATACGACTTCTCAGTGATAATTGACGGGGTCAACCTGTACAACACCAGCGATTCCCAGAGCGAGTCTGTCATCCTTGTCTCGACCAAGAAGATCATTTTCGGGATACATAACGATTCAGAATATTGGGGTCCGTTTAGAGCAGAGGTAAGAGTATGGCGCTATTGAGGAGGGACGGACGACGTTGGCTCCCTTCACGCAGAGGGATATTCTTCACCATAATGGCGCTCTTCGTCGTCACTCTCATCTACATCTTCTTCATGTCAAACCAACCATTCCGTGTTGTTTCGACCCCTAATCCTGCAGGGAAGAGCTCTTCGCTCGACAGGAGCGTATCCGTCAACAACCACCTACTGAGCCTGAAATCCGGTCTCATTAAACGAGCGGTACTGGTGTCGGGCTACAATGCGTTGAGATCGATGCAGGATTACTCGTTGGACCAAGGCACGTTCATCTCAGACCTCAATGGCACGTTTGCAGAAATCCTCATCAACGGTTCGGTCGGTGGCACCCCGCTTTCCGCCATGGGCATCGACCATATGGAGAACACAACTCTGAGCTTTCTATTGCATGAGATATGGAACCTTACCGTAGATTTCCTTAAGATCGACATGAATTACACCATACATGGCGTCTCAATATACCAGGACAACATGACCGGCCCGTGGCAATTGGGCCTTTCTGCCGATGTCACCCTGGAACTCAATGCAACAGTGGCGGAATGGACAAGCAGACAGGCCATCAATGTGATCCTGCCGCTCGAAGGGCATCTTGACCCGCTATATTCAGTCTCCACCGGAGGCCTGTTCAACAATACCCTCCACCGGACGAATATCACCAGGTGGAATGTCTCTTACGTCAAAGAGTTCATATCGTTCATGGATTACCGCTTCGAGCCTGACGGTCCCAGCTACCTTATGCGTCTTCAGAACGATACCAATTCCTCAAATTGCTGCGGTATCGAATCCCTCATCTATTTCGAATCCACAAAGAACATGAGTTTTGTCGACTATTGCTATTTCGGCGAGAAATGTGAAGGGTCCAATCCCAACGGCACGTTCTCGCTCTATAACATAACCGGCATCACCAATGAGTCGCATCAATTCAAGCTCGAGCAGTACCACATCGTCGAGGCGAAGTATAACCTGACAGCCCAGGCCGTGCCCACGCCTTGAACGTATACAAGCGTCCCTGCTCGAGGGCGACGAGCAAAAGCTTTATATAATCGAGACTCCAGGTTCGATATAGGAAAAAAGAGGACTATGGCCAATAAAACAGAAACCGTCCGGACCGATGTAGATGCGTTGGTAGCCTTTGTCAAACGGCGAAAGAGAATAAGTTTCGACGACGCCGCGAAACAGCTGCAGGTTGACCGCGGAACCATTGAATCATGGGCCACATTCCTCGAAGAGGAAGGTGAACTCGCCGTCGATTACAAATTCACCACGCCATATCTCGTGGAGAAGGTGGATACAAAGGTCACCGAAGATCTCCAGCCGAAACTTCTCACGGTCACAGAACTTCTGAAGCGGGCCCACATGGAACTGGACAGAGGCCGTTTCGAAGAGGCGGATCGCCTGTTCCACCAAAGCATTTCCGAGAGCTCCAAGGTCTTCAGTTCTTTCCAAGCATCTGACCAGTCTGCCCGGCCTTTCGAGAACAAGGACCTCGAGGTCCGGCTGCAGAACCACACCAATCAGCTCGCTCATGCACGCCAGCAATTCAGGTCTAAGAACCTCGATAAATCCAAGATCATATTCACGAGGTTGGGCGCTGATCTCACCGACACGCTCTCAAAACTCAAGTCGCTCTATTTCGAGGTCAAGGCGCCTAAACAAGAGGAAGAAGGATCAATACCTGTCATCGGACCCAGTACGCGGAGCGACGCTGATCGTCTTCTGAGGAATGCGTATGAGGAGATGAACAAAGGACACTTCGAACGGGCCAGACAGCTCTACCGCCAGGTCGAACATGCGTATGACCAGCTCCCGCAGCATTTCCAGGAGCATAAGAACCTCATCCGACGGGACATGGTCAAGCTCAACCGAGATATCTCCCTCAATCTGCGCGAAGCGTATCAGAGGAAAGTCAAAGATACTGAACGTCGTGTACGAGAGCTCGGCCAACTCATTTCTCGCGAGATGGACAGGGGTGATTTCCAGACCGCACAGGAATTGTTCGAGAAGGTCAACCGCCTATACAACGAGCTGCCCGAAGGTCTATTGGAGGAACGATCAAAGATCAAGGAGCTGATACTCAAGATAGAGGAGAGCTTCATCTTAAGGAAACGCGCCGCGCTCGAGAAACAGGACAAGCGTGTCATCATAGAAGCGGACACCATTTTTGCCCGGCTCGACACGGAGTTCCATGATGGAAAAACGCAGGCTGTCGAAGCAAGCCTGAAGAGGATAAGCGATCTCCTATCTGAGATGCCTCACGGCTTCATGGTCGACCGGGACCGCATTGAGCGCAAGATGTTCGAATCGTCCGAACGGCTAATCGACATGAGGGAGCGGAGTGCCTGTCAGACCATAGATCATTCACAAAAGGAAATCGATCGTCTCATGATTGAATGCGAAAAACTCATACTCGACGATAATAATATCGACGAAGCCATGCTCACATTCCTCAAGATCGAGAAGCTTTACAATGAGATGCCATCAGGATTCTTCGAGATCAAGGCGCAGACTGAGACCAAGATCCTCGAGTTGAACAAACGTCTGATCAGGAAGAAGAATCTGGTGTACCGTCAGAGGTTCGTATCCAAGGCAAATGAGATCGGCAGCAGGCTCACCAAGGCGGAAGAATATCTTAAGAACGACCAGACCGAGCTCGCCAACGGCATCTTCTTCGAGATCGACCACATCTTCAACTCCCTACCGAAAGGATTCCTGCACGAGAAATCGTCACTCCATAACCGGATCCTCATGGTCTACAAGGATGTGCTCCTCACAAGCGATGCCCGCTTCCTCTCAGTCGAGAGCCCGGAGGTCCAACAGACCTACCGCAGTCTGCTCCAGCTAATCGTCAATCTTTACAATAACATTTCTTCCCGAAAATATGAGATGATCAGGCCGAGCCTGGCCTACATCAATCGGACATTCGATCGGCTCCCGCATGGTTTCGTGTCCAAGAATGTCAAGATCAGAAACGAGCTCGAGAATCTTCAGACGGTCGATGACCTCAACACGGCTATGGAAGAATTCAGACAAACCAAGAGTGCCGGAGTATCCGAAGGCTTGACCCGTGCTGCGGAACGTATACGCCATCTCGCAGGCAAGCTTGAGTCCTCTGCTCCGCAGGCCCAGAACATGGTCATCGACGCGAAGGCATTGCTTAATCCGGGGATCGCGCCTATGTCACCCACTGCGACGGTCCAAGTAAGGGCCATCGAGACGCTCAAGGAAGCGGCGCTCGAACCTGACGATGACCATCTTCGCGAGATGAATCCCCCACTGGACGCTGGAGATAAGGGATCACTTCTTGCGCCGCCGTCTCTCAGCGATCAAAAAGAGGGAACTCATCCTCCGGCGGCTGATATGACATCGACTCCTGTCAGAGGCAATACAGGAGATGTGCTCGCGCTACGGGAAGAGGTCAAAGGCCATCTCCAAAGAAAAGAGTTTGATGAAGCAATAAAGAAGCTTGAGATGATCGGGGAAATCAAAGGGGAGAAACAGGTGGTCAGAGAGTTGATCACAAGGATCCAGCGTCTGAAGACGAATCAGTGATGACGGTCTTAGTGGAGACCATCTACAATACGGTCGACATAAGCGTGGAACAAGAAAATGCCCATGGAAGAAATGAAAAGTGTCCCTCTGGACACATATAAAATCAGTCTAGAACATGAGATCATAGACATCGAGATATTCAAGGACTCAGAAGGCTTCTCCCATTATGATATCTCTATCAGGAACATCTCCAAGCATACGAATATCATTCTCCGGAAGATCCGAGAGGAATTCATCTCAGAGATGAACATCCGCGAGATCGACCTCTCTGAAAAAGGTGAGGCCGAGACCATCAAGGAAAGGTTCCGCGACGAGATTCTCGTGCTCATCAAAAAATATTTCCCTAGCGTCGACCAGAGGACGTCAGAGCTCCTCGTCAATGAGCTCATCCGCCAGAATATAGGTCTCGGTGACATCGAAATCCTTCTCAATGACTCCCACCTCGAGGAGATCGTGGTCAACTCGGCTGACGAACCTGTCTGGGTGTACCATAAAAAATTCGGCTGGCTCAAGACGAACATCTTCATGCCCTCGGAGACCAAGATCAGGCACTACGCCACCATGATCGGGAGGGATATCGGCAAGGAGATCACCTTGCTCAAGCCCCTCATGGACGCTCACCTCCTCACTGGCGACCGTGTCAACGCGACTCTGAATCCGGTGTCGTCAAAAGGGAACACGATCACCATCCGTAAGTTCTCGACGAAACCATGGACGATCACCGAATTCATAAAGGACGGCACCATATCCTTTGAGGCTGCATCTCTCATATGGCTGGTTGTCGAGAACGAGCTCTCCGTCCTAGTCACTGGCGGAACAGGATCCGGTAAGACATCGATGCTCAACGTCATCGCTGCTTTCATCCCCATCAACCAACGCGTCATCTCCATTGAGGACACGAGGGAGATCACTTTGCCTGAAGACCTCCACTGGGTTCCCATGGAGACCAGGCTGCCCAACCCTGAAGGCAAAGGAGAGATCTCCATGCTAGACCTCGTGGTCAACGCGCTCAGGATGCGTCCGGACCGTATCATCATGGGCGAGGTGCGCCGGCAGCGAGAGGCAGAGGTGCTTTTCGAGGCGATGCACACTGGTCACAGCGTCTATGCCACATTGCACGCCAACAGTGTCCGGGAGACTTTCGACCGCCTCACCAATCCTCCGATCAACATACCCCGGCCTCTACTGGCCGCGGTCTCTCTCATCGTCGTACAGAACCGCAACCGTCGCACAGGGAAAAGAAATACATCTGAGATCGCGCAGATCCTACCTGACGGCACACCGGACACATTTATGCGGTACGACGCCGCAAAAGGATCCTTGATCCAGATCAAGCAACCGGACCATATCTTCCGGACAATCTCACTGTTCACCGGGTTCACGCGTGAACGCATTCTCCAGAATCTCGACGAGAAGATAAAGCTGCTCCGATGGCTCGTGGACAACGAGGTCGACGATATCCATGAAGTTGGCCGATTCTTCAGGCAATACTATGCCAACCTAAAGACCTGATCATTGTTAACCTCATGAACGGGTGGTACTTATAATAAACCTGCCATATATCATCGTACGACGGTATCCGCACCTTAAAACAAACATCATCAAGGCGCACATCAGGGAGACCCCTGAGCAATTTGTGCGGAAAAGCTTCTTTGCCGCACTCTATATGGCCATCGGACTCACTGTTCTGTTGTTCTTCTTTTTCGACAAGATGGGTCATCCCCTCATCCTCCTCCCACTCATCTCCGTCTTGATCTTCGCCGTGATGTTCATCCTGTGGATGAACTCGCCGAAAGGGATCATCAGGAAACGTGAGCGAGAGATAAACAAAGAGGTGCTCTTCGCCGGAAGGTATCTGCTTGTCAAGCTGGAAGGGGGCACGCCGTTGTTCAACTCACTCATCGACGCCTCGAAAAGCTATGGGATCTCTGGCAAATACTTCAAAGAGATAGTGGAGGACATCAATCTCGGCGTACCTATCGAGGATGCCCTCGAACGCGCGCGAGAATTCAACTGTTCAGAGATGTTCAAGATGATCCTGTCTGAGCTCCTCACCACGCTCAAGACCGGAGCGGATGTCGTACCCAGCCTTAAAGAGGTAATCAACCAGATCACTAGCAACCAGATTATCGAAATAAAGGAGTATTCCAAGAAGCTCAATGCCTTCATGATGCTCTATCTCATCATCGCGGTCGTCATCCCATCATTGGGCATGACCATGTTCACGGTGATCGCCGGATTTTTATCGATCCAGTTCACAGGCGTCCTCATATTCCTCTCAGTGTTCTCCTTGGTATTGATACAGATGTTCTTCATCATGCTCTTCAAAGCCATACGGCCGATGGTGAATCTATGAAATTCGTTTTTCTCGAGGAATTCGGAAAGGCATTCATCCCGAAGAAGATACGGCCGATGATAAGAAAATATCTCGTGAAGGCTGGCGTCCCGAGAGTCCCGTATCGATTGTTCGGCGGACTGTTCTATCTCAGCATCGTGATAACAGCCATCATTTATATCGCTATGATTCACCCTCTGCTCGTCGAGCGGGAAGCATCGGTCATCGTCTTCCTTATCACAACCTTCCTCTTCTGGGTCATCCTTCAACTGCTGACTGTCATGATCATGATGGTGAGCGTCTATATCTATTACGAACAGGGCATATACAACCGCACGAAACGTATCGAGCTAGTGTTACCTGAATTCCTCCGTTATGTGTCTGAGAATCTCAAGGGAGGTATGTCTTTCGAGAAAGCGCTATGGGATGCGATCAGACCGAAATTCGGTATCCTCGCTCAAGAGATACGCCTCGCGGCCAAGAAAGTCATGACGGGTGAAGACATCGAACAGGCTCTTTGGGAATTCACTGAGAAATACGATAGCCCGACGGTCAAACGAACGTTCTCATTAATCATCGAAGGCATGAAAGGCGGACACGAGATCGCCGACCTCATTGACCGTATCCAGATCAATCTCCGTCAGACAAAGGACCTCAAGGACGAGATTTCAGCGACCAACTCGACGTACATGGTGTTCCTCAGCTCCATCGCCCTGCTGATCGCACCTGCGCTCTTCGCGCTGGCCTATAATCTTCTTGCCGTCCTAGACGATCTGACCTCCCGTATGGTGACCGCCACCGGCGGCGGCGCAAATGTCCCGCTCAATCTCGGGGCCTTCGATATCAATCCTGGCGATTTCGTCATATTCACGATGTGGGCCATCGCTTGCATATCAGGTTTTGCAGCAGTCATCGTCTCGATTATCAGAAAGGGCTCTGTCAGACCAGGGCTGAAGTATATCCCCATATACATCATATCCAGCATCATCGTATATTTCATCTTCCAAGGCATCCTCATCTCATTCTTCGGCCAGATGGTCTGAACGGGCGCCTCTGAAAAGCCATCCAAACATTTATAAAGGGTTGTGGATTTACGAGGCAGATATGGCAATATCGCAAAATAAGTCTAAACGATCATCCACAGGCGGCCGATACATATCTTCCCGCAAGAAGAGATCTCGAGAGCTCGGTAACCGGCCCACGTTGACCAAACTGGGTCCCTATAAGGCCAAGACCATCCGCACCAAAGGCGGTGGCGAGAAGCAGCGTACCCTTGTTGTCGATGTCTGTCTCGTCTTCAACCCTAAGGCCAATAAAGGTGAGAAGGCAAAGATCCTCAATATTGTCGAGACACCCGCGAACAGGCATTTCACTCGTCGAAACATCATGACCAAAGGCACGGTCATCGAGACCGACAAGGGTAAGGCAAAGATCACAGGACGTCCGGGCCAAGAAGGCGCGGTCAACGCTGTTCTTATCTGATTTGTTGGGTTTCTGCTCTATCTGAATAAATAGCGCTCATCGCTTATAATCCGCGATATCTTTTAAAGGATGACCATAACTTTTGACGCTAAGTCATTGGATTCGCCAATATACGAGAAAGACAGCTCCAACCACTCCGAGAAGTTCTCATGAGGGCTTGTGGATATCGTTTTAGGCAAGATCAGTACCCGGGTCACCGTCCTCGATATACCCCCTCATAAAAGCCTCTTCGTGGGCTGCGAGTTCATCGTTCTGGAGCATATCGAACACCTCTTCTATATCGTAGATGTCCTTGCCAGGAACGGTTTCATCAGTCCATGATTTTAGGCTCAAGGTTCGGTTCATGCAAACACCTACAGATACAGTATCCGAAAAATATATATACTTATTGCATATAACATATATAGAATATATACCTGCTCAACGCTATTTATTGTAGGGGTCCTGACCATGAGACGGAAACTCATCAAATTCGGAAAGAATAGCTATGTGATATCGATACCCAAAGACTGGATCGACCGAAACACGCTTGGGAAGGGTGATGAGCTGTATCTTGACATATCACCGCAGAGCATCACAATATATCCTGGAGATCCAGAACACGACCGTGACGAGAAAACGCTCGCCATCCCTATCGACGGTAAGGAACTCCCTCGCATACATACTGAGATTGTGTCAGCGTATCTGCTCGGGTACACTATGTTGACCATATCAGGCGATTCCATCGCGAAATTTCGTAAAGAAATCAAAAACATAATCATCAATCTCGCAGGTCTCGAAATCGTCGAGGTCGGGAAGCGCAGCATAGTAGCGAAGGACATGCTCAGCATCAAGGACATCAGTCTAGAAGCCAACCTGCGCCGTATCGACATGACTGTCCGGATGATGATCAGCGAATGCGTCAGTAAGGATCCGAAGGAAGCATACGAGTCTCTCTTCGAGACAGACATGGATGTCAACAGATTGGTCTTCCTCGTGTTCAGGATGCTCCACAGCATCATGGAGGACTACACGCTTCAACGTAAGATGAAGCTTTCCATCATGGACATCCATATCTATTGGGATCTCGTCATGCGGCTCGAGAAGGTCGGGGATCAGAGCAAACGTATAGCCCGATGGTTGCAGGGTGCCAAATACACCACGAAATCTTACGATGAGCTCGTGGCCATCCAGGATTGCCTCTCATCACATTATAAGGAAGTCATGGCATCCTACTACAAGAAAGATAAGGATAAGGCCATCACCATCGAGGTCGGCTGTAGAGATGATATCGAGATGTGCGATGCGTTCCTGAGGAGACATGGGGACATGCATTCTGCTGAGATCATAGAGAATTTCAAGAGCATGAGCACCGCGATCAAGAACATGTCCCGTACCGTGATAAACGCTACGCATGGATAGGCCGTTCTGATTGGTAAAACGACACCGATGGACTTTCATCAGTGTATGATCAACCCTTCGATCATTCAGTCCAGACGGCATCGACCATCGCCAGGGATGATGCTGCCGACGACCGCGAACGGTTCGCCAAGCTTATTCAAGGCTGTCCCTACGTCTTCTGTCATGTCCTTGTCGACCACGAGCACCATACCTATCCCCATATTGAATGTCCTGTAGGCCTCTGCATCAGGGAGGGATCCCAATCCGGCGAGCGTGGAGAAGATGGGAGGTACGTCCCACGAATCTTTCTTGATCCTTGCATCGACACCAGTAGGCAGGATCCGGGGAACGTTCTCAAGCAGACCACCGCCAGTGATATGTGCCATGCCTTTCACTGCGTCTGGTCCGACTGAATCCCATATACCTTTGATGACGGGAAGATAACTCTTATGGACTTTCATCAATTCTTCTGAGACTGTCCCGGCACAACCTGGACAGATGTCGTTATCTTTGAGTCTCTTGATATCGAAGAGCAACTTCTGGGCGAGGGAATAACCATTCGTATGCAGCCCTGTCGAGAAGAGCCCGATGAGGACATCGCCTTCTTTAATCCGTGAACCGTCCAGGATCGCCGATTTTTCAACGGCGCCTACGATGAATCCTGCAAGGTCGTATTCGTCCTTGTTGTAGAGTCCTGGCAAGGCCGCAGTCTCTCCGCCGATGAGACTCATGCCGTTGGCTTTACAGCCCCGCGCGATTCCCGCGACTATATCTTCGATGACTTCTGGACGCATACGATCGAGAGCGAGATAGTCCAGGAAGAAAAGCGGCTTCGCACCCATGACCAGGATATCGTTGACACAATGGTTGACCAGATCCTCCCCTATAGTGTCATGGATGCCAGACCTGTAGGCTAGTTTGAGTTTCGTCCCCACACCGTCAGCGCTCGACACGAGCACAGGATCATCATAAGCGTCCTTGTCAAACGAGAACAGACCGCCGAAGGCCCCGTGGTCAGATAGCACCGATGGCCCATAAGTCGATTTGACATGTGCGGTGATACGGCTCTTTGATTCATTGGCTGCGTCTATGTCAACACCGGCGTCCTTGTAGGTCACAGGTGTCGGCTTCTTCGTATTGTCCATCTTGTCTTGTTCTGGCGTCATGTTATCATCTGCTTTGTGATCGAATTGATTGAGCGTTTCAAGTCATCCCGTTATCATAGCTTGAGAGCTGTTTCCCAATGTTTGCACACGGCTTCCGCTTTCTTCTCTGACAGACCAGTATAGGATGTAGGGTCCTGGATTAGGTTCTTCTGTTCAGGATTCATCCTATCGATATATGGCATGAGCTCTTTGTCTTTCGAAGACTCGTCCCATACGGTACTGCCGTTCTTCTCGACTTCGAGAGTGATCTTGCGAGAGGCCTCATGCGCATCAGGATGTCCGAGCTTGGCCAGGATGAGATAGAGCGGTTCTGCTGGGATGAGCCTGCTATTCATGGCAAAGTTCCTCTTGATCCCTTCTGCGTCGACCTTGAGTTTCGCCATTGATTTCTCCAGCCTGCGAGTGGACAGATAGAGTGCAGCCACGGTCTCCGCATGATATCTTGACGAAGCAGAGTTAGTCAGGTCACGCTGATGTTCACTGGGCTGATCCAGGTAGCTCGTGATCATCCGCGGCATGAACGCCTTCCACATGCTCTTGACATTCTCGAAGTTGATGGGATTACGTTTATGCGGCATGGTAGACGAACCGACCTGGTTCTTGGCGAATGCCTCTCCCACCTCTGCGATCTCTGATCGTTGCAGATGCCGCATATCATCCGACAACGATGCCAGGACGCCGAAGGCGGTGATTACCGCGTGCATATAATCTGCCATGAATTCGGGCTCGACGATCTGCGTGGCGTGCGTCGCAGGACGCAGTCCGAGACGTGAAAGGAAGTCTTTCTCAACTTCTTGAGGATCGTCAAGGAAGAGAGCGCCCTGATTATACGCGCCGACAGCTCCCGCGAGCTTCCCACGCAGGTTGTCGGCTGCATGTCCGATGGCCTGTATCCTCGTCCCGAGACGGGACACGTACTCGGCCATGGCAAAGCCGAATGTCAAGGGTTCGGCATGCTGGCCGTGGGTCCTGCCGATCTGTACCGTCGATTTCTCACGTCGGGCAATCACGATGAGGACGCGTTCCAGATCCTTAAGCGCAGGCAAGAGGACATCGTGTGTCACATCCCGGTACCGCGCGGAATCTGCGGTGCAGATGATGTCATGGCTCGTCGCTGTGAGATGGACATAGGGTTTGGCGGAATCGCTGACCTTGTCTCGGATGGTGTTGGCCAATGCCCTGACATTATGACGTATACGTGCCTCTTCTTTGTACACCTCTTCAGCCGTGACCTTCTCTGCTGCTGCTGTGACCTCATCTGCAGCCTTCTTGCTGCAAACGCCGGCCTTCGCGAGAGCCTGGGTCAGGGCCGCTTCGACTCGTGCCATATAGCGAACCATGCCATTCTCTGAAAGGTAGGGTCCCAGCGCCTTCCGATGATCTTCGGATTGGGCATAGTACCTGAAATCCGTGGGATTGATGAAGTCATAGACATCCATAGTATCACCTTGCTCATGCGAAGTATCCATTCGTTTTCAGGTTGCGTTCGATCCGTTCAGGGACAGGTCGCTCTCCAGGTATGAAACCCTGTCCGGTGATGCGTTCATAAGCCTCGATATATTTCTCTGCCGCACCGATCATGATCGTTTCGGGAAGCGCAGGGGGTTCCCCGTCGCCTGCGAAGCCATGCTCTCGCAGCCAGTTTCGCACGTATTCCTTGTCGAGTCCCGCTTGGGTCTTCCCAGCAGCGAAAAGTTCATCATACGTGTCCGCGTTCCAGAACCTGGATGAATCGGATGTGTGGATCTCATCCATGAGTATCGGCTTTCCGTCGAGCAGGCCGAACTCGTACTTGGTGTCGACTAGGATCAGACCTTGCTTGGCCAGATGCTCTGCACCGAAAGAGAACAGCGCCAAGGTCAACTTCTCTATCTCTTCGTAGAGTTCTTTGTCCACCAGGCCTTTTGCGATGATGTCTCCCTTGGAGATCGGTGTGTCATGTTCACCGTATTCGGCTTTCGTCGTCGGGGTGATGATAGGTATGGGGAATTTTTCGTCTTTCTTCATGCCATCAGGCAATGTGAATCCATAGGTGTCTCTGTTGCCGCTCTCATAATCTCGCCAGAGTGATCCGGTGATGTAGCCGCGGACAACCATCTCCACAGGAAGAGGTTCGACCTCCCTGACGACAGACACATTCGGGTCGGGAGAATCGATGAGATGATTGGCCATGATTTGCCTTGTCGCATCGAACCAGAAGACCGCCATCTGGTTGAGCACTTGCCCCTTTAGCGGAATCGTTCCGATGACTTTGTCGAAAGCAGAAATCCGGTCAGATGCTACGATGATCCTCTTGTCACCCAGGATGTAATTGTCACGAACCTTCCCTTTGTAAAGTTTACCGATTGGGAACGATGTCTCTTGGACTGTTGAACCGAGATATGATCCGATGTCGATTGTTATGGGAATCACCTCCTATGTGATCATGAGTTGATGCATCCTTTCAGGACACTCGTGAGTTCCTCATCGTCTAAAGGAACCTGATTGTTGCGATAGGAACTCGTTCTGCAATTCGAGACGAAGAAACCGATGTCTTCCTCTCGGGCCCCCAATACAACCAAATCCTGCGGGATATTTAAATCTTTTGCGAGGTCGAGGATTACACCGTGCAATGACAACCAATCTCCCTTCCCAGTATGGTCCACCAGAGTCTTCGGGAGATACCCTGAGAGTTCCGCATACCGCTTCCGGACGATCGCCTTCTCCGGTCTGGTGCTCTCCGCATTCGCCCGGATGACATGAGGGAGGAGGATGCCGTTGATCATACCATGGGCAGCTTTAGTCGCTCCTCCGATGGGATTCGCGAGGCCATGGGCAGCTCCGCATCCGGAGTTTGCTATCGCCAGGCCGGCCATGGTCGCGGCATAATGAATTTGGCTTCGTGCATCTGAGGATGCATCATTCACCCCACATTTCACTCCAAGCGGAAGATATCTCATGATGATCCTGAATGCATCCGCCGCAAGCGCTCTTGACAAAGGGGTGCCGCTCCTGCCGCTATAAGATTCGATGGCCTGCACTAGGGCGTCCATGCCAGAGCTGATATAGACTGTTTTGGGAACATCGACAGCCACCGCAGGGTCAATGATGGCATGGCTTGCGGAGAGAGAAGGGGCGTGGACACTCCGTTTCATGCGCTCTTTCGGCACGCTGAGCACGGTCACATCCGTCATCTCCGCCCCAGCACCTGATGTGGAAGGGATGAGCACCAAGGGGAATGGCCGGTCAGGGATGTCTCCTCGGTATGCCCTGGACAATGCTGTGTTCGCATCATCACCCATGATAGCGGCTATCGTGCACAACTTTGCCAGATCCATGACTGATCCACCCCCGAGCCCGATCGCGATGATGTTTTCCTGCTTGAGGTAAGGCATAAGCCTATCTGTTAACGATAGAGCATCCTCTCGCGTCGGCTCATGACTCGTCCGGCCAGGATCATCCTCAATCGCAAGCAAGGTGACTGTAGGGATTCCGACTTTCTCAGCAATGCGCCGATCCCACCCTTTTCCCAATAGGGTGGACGATATGATGAGCACCGCTTTTACGGCCTGCACGGATTCCGCTATATCTGCCAGTTCAGAAAGGGTATCCTCTCCAATGATACATCGAACCCTAGACGAGAATTGATGGGAAGCAGCCGATAGAATTGACAGGGGCACATGCTCACCCCGGTCTCAAGTAAGGGGTCCGGCCAGATCCTCGATTGCACCGGCCTTCCCTGCCCGATCGGAAGCTAGTTTTTCGTCGAAGCGACCGTCCGTGTTCTGGAGCTGGATCGCGGCCAATGCGGCATTGTCCGCGCGCCGTATGCCCACTACCATACCCATCGTGGTCTTGACCATGACCTTGGCCGCGACGTCAGCTGCGGGTTTATCGATGGCTGGAACGATGATGGTATTCACCGAAATATCCCAGGGCTGTTCGAGCGACGGAAATGCTATGTTTATGCCATCTTCAAGGATATCCTCTCCGAGGTCATAAGATGCATCGAATGCCTTGAGCACTTTCTCTGTCTTCTCGACCAGATGAGCGCAGCCTGGAGAGCTATGCTTGCCGGTGATGAGCCGGATGGGTCTTGATTCTTTCGAGAAGAATGACACGAGCGATGCGGCCTGACTCTCGCCGCCCATGGGTATGCCGATGACCGGTATCCCTGGAGGCATCTGCACGATGGAGAGAAATGCGTCCAATCCGTCGTAGTTAGCGTCGATGGCGATTCCGAACACCGGCTTCAATGTCTTTGAGGCCACGACTCCAGGAAGATGGGCTGCGAGCCCCGCACCTGCTATCACCGCCTTGAATGAGAAGGCTGAGAGGATGCGCTCGAGAAGCTCAGGCGTACGATGGGCCGAGCATACGAAGAATCGATAGGAGAATTCCGGATCCTGTGATCTGATCCTGTCAAGCGAATCACAGACGGCCTTATAGCTGGGTTCGTCTGAGGCGCTACCGTATAGTACCAGGACATCAATCTGTGTCTTGTCATCAGATTCAACCATGTTCATCACCTGTCCCTGGGAACCAGAACGAGTGTATTTATGTGTTGCGGTTTCATATTGACTGGATATCTGGACCGTCTCAGACGCGAGGTAGCAGTCAGGATACAATCCATAATCGGAGGATTAGGTCAGAATCAGATGATCATGTCTTTTTCTTCTTGTCGAGATCGATGACTTCAGGGACCTTATTGACCGCAAACGTCGAGATCACCTCATCGACGCTCCGGGTGATCTCGTGGGCTATATGCGCTCGGTCTCTCTTGCCTTGTTTCGTTTCTGATGCGATGGCCTCTAATGCCGCCGACTCCATTCCTTGAGGAAAGCCAGATGTTGAACGAGTGGATAGTATTGAGTCGTCGTGGCCGTCCTGTTTGTCCATCGATTCGTAATCCTTGCTTTGATCCACAGTCTCATCCAGATCGGAAGATTCTTCTTCCTCGGATTCCTCCTCAGGAGATAGCGCGTTGTAGAGCTCTCCAGTTCCACCATCTTGGTCCTTGGATAGGTAATCCTGTCCCGGCGTATGCTCGTCACGGGACTGATAATCTTTCGAATGAGTGCTGTCAGCAGAATGATACCGTTCATCATGGGGATTGTCGTGTATGTCGCTACCGTGGTACATCTGCAAGCCTCCGAGAAAGGCAATCCGGTATACGTCTCTTCAAGTATTTAAATGTTACGTATGGTGCCACCATACAATAGTAAAAATAGCATATTTTGGCCCATATGGCCCTCAGTCCCGACACGTTTAAATATCTCGTTTCCAAAGATACCCATATGTTGCTGTCTTTCTTCCCGACAGAGGTGAGTAAGCGTCAGATCGAAGGACGGGAAGTCGTCTTCATATACGGACGCTCTGATCAAGGTAAAAAGGTTTGTGTGCTCGACCGAAAATTCCACCCCTCATTCTATGTGCTTCCAAAAGCGCCTGAGAACGTGGAAAATCTCCTGGCCTGGTGTCAAAGCCGGATAGTCCAGACTGACATAGGAGGAGTAAAGGCGATGGCCTGTGGTCTTGTTCTCAAGAAGCTTCTGGGAGCGGATGTCGTGGCCATCAGGGTGGTCACGAAAAATCTCATGGAAGAATCGGCCCTAGCGAAAGCCTTCTCGCAGAACCCCCAGATCCAAGGGCTCGCTGAACATGACCTTGATTTCCTCGCCAGATACACGTTGGCCCGGAGCATCACTCCGTTCAAGCTCATGCCGGTCGAAGGAAACTATATCAATTTCCGCAGCAAAGTGACCGTGTTCGAGGCAGAAACGTTCGGTGAGGTCGGCACTGAGCAGCTCAAGACTCCGAGCCTGTTATCATTCATGGTAGAGCTCGAGACCGGCAAGAAGACTGAGGAGATCCGCGGATGCGTCCATCCTGCCTTGGAGATCGTGCCTGTCGAGGAACGCAGATTCACATCAGCAGAATCCCTTATCAGGGACATCCTCATATTCGACGGAAACACATTTGCGTCCTGCAGACAGATCGCGTTGTCACAGGCCCAAGAAGGTGTTGAGCAATCAGCCAGAGATGCAGAACGTGACACCATCAGATGCTTCGGGCAGATGGCCAGCGACATCAAACCGGATTTTCTGCTCGGGTTCGACTCTCATATCCGGGACCTCTCCATCATCGCCAGACGTGCCGAAGGACTGGGCATTAAACTCTCGATAGGTCTCGACCATAGCGGAGTGCTCATCAACCGCCACATCGAACAGACTGCACGTATACGCGGAATGGGCCACATAGCAGCGACGCAGATCGTGAACCTTCTCGTCGGCGCGACTCCGTACTCGATCGAGGAAGCCTTGACATTCATATCAGACAAGCGGAGCAGGGTCGCGGCAAGCGGTTTTCCCGCATGGTTGAAAGAGACCACCACCCCGCATGATGGGGAGACCCTCATCAAACGTCTCCATGCATTAGGCCTATTGACCATCAATAATCTCGTCGAGCTCTCAGTCATCACCAAAATCTTCCCGAACCATCTCTTAACCAATTCGCTCACCAGGAACATCGACCATTTCATCGCTTCGCAGCAAGACACCGACGCGCTCGTCCCCGGCCGACATACCGGCACAAGTACGGCCATGACGCCTGCTAAACCTTTGAATTGGGCAGACATCATCTTCCATGATGAAGAGCTCCCTGACAGTGCGCTCGCAGGCATCGTCAGGAAGGGATATTGCATGAGACCTCGTCATCTCCAAGCGGCTCTGATAGCCAAAGAGAACATATCATTTGAGACCGTGCGATGCGATTGCTGCCGGAACGGACGCTCTGATGAAGAGCTATGGATATGCGAGAACACCAGAGGCACGATCGCGTCGCTGGTAGGAAGCCTCATCTCTAGACGGGCGCGTATCGTCGAGATGCTCCGCGCCATGAAGGAGAGCCCACTGCTCGAAGCCCGTCTTTTCGCCCTCGACCACGTGCTCGATTTCCTGCCAGGGTATGTCGCCAATGACAGGGCCAAATTCAAGGTACCAGAGGCAACCGCTTTGATACGGAAGAGGACATCAGACATATTGGAGACCGCCACCCTCAAGATGACACATCGTGGTGCGACCATAAAGACCGCTGACAATGAGCATATCATCGCGACGATGGACAGGGGAGGCAGGACAGACCTGGACGAATCATTGGTCGATACATTGCCCGAGGGTGCCAACTGGAAAATCGAAGGTCCGTTTCCGAATATGATATATTTCCTCAGGGACCCGGACGGGAATCGTCCGCGTCTGGCCTTCGTGGCCATCAGCGAAGAGAGCATGATGATCGAACGCTGGGACAACCGGATGAGATCAATCCGCCTACCTCTGCTACAGCGTCTGACCACCCAGATGCTCACTATGGCGATCAGCGTCAAGGATAAGAGCGATATCAAGGCGCATCTTGATAGCATCGTCGATTTCGGAAAGGATATGATGATGGCTCTCCGAGACGGCAGGATCGATAGAGAGGCCGCGATCCTCCTGGCCAGGCTCCGCAAGGACCTTGATGAGTACGAGAATGCGCTTTTCCATGTAGAGGCTGCGCGGCGCTTGGTAGGTCAGGGCTACGAAGTCATACGTGGCATGATCATCCCGTACATAGTCGGCGCCGGACTGGGTCATACAAGAGAACGCGTGCAGACATACTTCGAGCCGGTCGACGAAGGTCTCGACACAGAATACTACCTCACCACCTATCTGTTCCCGATGCTCGAGGAGATCTTCGAACCCCTCGGTATCGATATGGGCGAGATGGCAGGAGAGAGCCAGCTCCCTCTCGACGCATTCCTCAAACGGCGCCGAAAGAAGAGTCACCGATAACAATATAGATAAAAGATAAAGAAAATAGAGGGGAAAAAGAAAGGTTGACGCTACTCGCCATCAAATTCGTTCGATTCTTCAAGGAGCTCTTGAGCGTTCTTCTCACGTTGCAATGTTCCGTCCTTGCTACAGTAAGGACAACGTGCAGGTGCAGTCTCCTTCTCAAGACGGTAACTGCATTTAGTGCAGACGTAACGTGTCATGCGGTCTCCTTTGGCATTGCCATTTATATATTTTTTCTTGTCGAACGGCTCAATGCGCTAGTCCGCCTTTGGCCCTGATGCTCGGACGGGTCTTCTCGGATCCGATCCCTTTCTTCCTCAGACCCCTACTGGACTTGCCGGACGAAGTGAGGCCACGGTAGACACGTTTCTTGTGCTGCTTTTCAGCAATCCAATTGAGGTCCTTGTCTGCTAAGATGGAAGGATGAGAAGGATCGACCATGATGATCTCGTACCAGGCATGTCTTCCGTCCTTGGCGATCTCGTAGCTATTGAGCACCTCAGCGTTAGGATAATGCTTCTGGACTCGCTGTTCAGCGATCTGTTGGTAGGATTGGCTGACGATCTTGGTACGTCTGCTGGTCTTAGGCCTGCGTCGACCTATTGATTCCTGGGGCCTCACTCTGCCGCCACGTATGACACGTTGGCGGACGACGAAAACGCCTTGTTTTGCCTTATAGCCAAGAGAACGAGCACGATCGAGACGGGTGGGCCGTTCGATACGCTCAGATGCAGGAGATCTGCGTAACCGGATGAGACGTTCTCGATAGACAATCCCAAGATTC
Organism: archaeon; assembly: GCA_043817075.1. Taxonomy (GTDB): domain Archaea; phylum Nanobdellota; class Nanobdellia; order Woesearchaeales; family JAADFO01; genus CAYVGP01. Next base: position 19,320 of record JBDRHG010000009.1, read on the forward strand.
TTCTTCGGTTGCTTGTACAGCTCCCGGATGTATTTGTATAATCCCATTGTGTTGGCCTCCATTGGATGGTATCATTCGAAGATTCAGGCAAGCCATTGCCCACATCTCTTCATCGTCGACGATAACCAGGAGCCCTTTATAAAGGTTACGGCTGGGTCGGGGAAGCTTCTCGGTGCCCGACATAAACTTTTTATAGCCTGCGCGACACCGACAACACCATGGCCCAAGGAACGATTGATAGCGAGCATATGGGTGAATTCCTCAGGAATATGCACTCCCTCGTCGACGTGGCGACCCATCTAGAGATACCGCTTGAATTGGATCAGCCACCAAAGAACATCATCATCGCCGGCGTCGGGGGCTCAGCCTTGCCCGGCAACATCATCTCGACAATCTATGACCTTCCGCTGCCATTTCTGACGGTCAGCGATTACGATCTTCCTGCCCTTGCAGGGAAGGATTCACTCATCTTCATCATATCTCATTCAGGGAATACTGAGGAGACCATCGCCTTGTTCCGTCAGGCCAGCAAGCTCACCAAGAACATCGTCACCATCTCGTCAGGCGGCAAGCTCCAAGAGATGGCCAAGATCGGGGATGTCGCGCACCTCAAGGTCCCTGGAGACATGCAACCGAGGATGAGCTATCTGACATTGACCATCCCCATCATACGTTTCCTCTCAAAGCTCGGCCTCGTCGAGGATCCGGGCCCTGACCTCAAAGAGGTCGCCAAAGCCTTGGCCCGAGAGGAATATGAAGAGATGGGCAAGGATTTCGCCAAGAAGCTAGAGGGGCGAACACCTCTCATCTATGCTTCGAGAAAGCTCGCCTGTGTAGCCAAGAAGTGGAAGATCAACTTCAATGAGAATGCCAAGACCCATGCCTTTTTCAACCTCTTCCCTGAATTCAATCACAATGAGATAAACGGATTCATCCAGCCAAAAGGGCCTTTCGCAGCCCTCATCCTCCGAGATGATGACGAGCACATCAGGGTGAAGAAGCGTATGCGTATCGTCAAGGAGATGATCAAGGAACAGGACACTCCCGTCTACGAGGTCATGGTCAGAGGTGTCTCCCCTCTAGTAAAGGTCTTCTCCGCCATCTATATAGGCGATTGGATAAGCTATTACCTCGCCTTAGAGAACGGGGTGAATCCTTCAGGCGTACCGTTCATCGAGGACTTGAAAAAGCGTCTTTCAACCGTCTGAGAGGTTTCTACCTTTTTTCTTTTACTATCTCAATACCATGTTTACAATGCGAAGGCTCATGGTTCATGGATTCTTCACCTTCTGCCTTTTTTAAGCCGCATATATAAAGAGCACGGAACCAAATCGTCACCACTCCACAATAGAAAAACTTATAAATAAATGCAACCATTACATAGTAGTTACCCCGATGGGAATCGGGAATCCACTCCCATCTGGATGAATAAAGCACAACAGATGTGAACAAACGATGTTTGACGACGACGACGAGTTTTCCGTGCTATCGGAGATCGAAGAGGGCAAGAAGAGGAAGGACTTCCGTGCCAACGTCAATAGGAAGAAGCTCTCTCCGTTCGAGATGGACGAGATATTCCTCGATGATTGAACAATAGGCCGTGCTACCTGCGTTGCAACAGGCAGATACGTTTCTGCATACTGCGATGCACCTCGATGAGCGCGACGGTCTCGCACGAGATACCGTTGTTTCTTGATGATGCTTCGATACCGTATGATACCGGCAATGATAACGCCGCGATCATGCCAGGCAATCCTCTGATGACGTCGATGAATCGGTCATACAATCGATCGATATCCTTCTGCCGTGTGTTCTTGCCGAAAGGCGGTTCGCTGGCGATGACCATGCCCTCTTCCCATATCTGTGGAATCAGGTCAATCGCGTCTCCTTTCTCCAGAACAGCTCCTTTTAGTCCGAAATGCGATATGTTCTGCTCGCATTTGTCCAGTATATCTCCGGCTATCTCTATGCCATGCATATCAAGACCCATCAAGCCGGCCTCGATGAGCACGCCCCCGACCCCGCAGAAGGGATCGACGACCGCTCCTTCCCTTATGCCTGTGAGATTGATGAGGGCGCGTGCCAGCCGGGGATCCATGGCGATGGGCATGAGGGCAGGCCGCTGATGGGCTTTCCTCGCTGAGAATGTGCGGGTTGTGTCGTGGATGACCGGTCCGATGAAGACAGTGGTGCCATTGCTGATGCAGAGATAGATGATGTCCGGATTCTTGAGGTCCACGTCAGGTTTGTCCAGCAAGCGCACGATGCGTGTGGTGACCGCTGCTTTCTGATCGTGCGTCAGACGGCTATCGAGGAAGCGAACTGCGATCGATCCTGGTCGCGCTCTGACAAGTCCTATGCCGGGCAGCTCCTTCTCTAGGCCTGCCACCGATATGGTGGCCTGGACCTCTATAGAGAGTCTGGTGTACGCCAGACGCGGTATCAGATCAGGTGAATCGGTCTTGACGAACAAGAGCTCTGAGAATCTGGAGGTCGACCTCGGTTTCAGTAGTCTGACAGCTTCTGACTCGGACAGCCCAAGATCATCTTTGGATAGAACGAGCAATGCCTCCATGGTCATCACTACTCGCTTTTTTTCTTGCTCGGAGGTGTGAGCCTTCGGTATCCGAGATAGATGAGCACACCCAGCGCGAGACCCAGTATCAGGAAACGGAACACGTCAGAGAGATCCCCCCAATATCTGATAGTGCCATAGATGACCGTTATCGTGCCGCCACCCATGAGTCCTGACCCGACCGACTCCAGCTTGATCGCCACCCAACCGATGATGAGCACTATCAAACCGATGATGATAGATATGAAGAACACATTGCGGTTGTACAGCTCTCTGGCGTCATCGTAGGCCTGTTGGCATGCTTCCCATGCAGGATTCTGTTTCCAGCACACCTTAGTGCCGTCAGCATTGTCATCTTCGCACCAGCAGTCTTTTCCTCTGACCGGCATTGGACGGGGTTCGCCCTCCATTGCTTTCGCCGGTTGGTCAGGGCAGGAATCCGTCCCGATGCTGTAGTCGATGTCTCTGCAGAAATCCTCCTGGTCAGGCTCGTCGTAGAAGGCCTGGATGCCGTAGGCGATGAACAGGATGAAGACGACAGCGATACCGATTGCCAGTATCTTCTCTTTGACATTCATAGGTGCACCCCCGGATGCGTGATCAGATGTCCATGTAGGGCATGATGTCGTCCTTGCTCGTCAAGGAGTGCGACTCGAAGCGCTCGATGACGTTGAGGTCCTCATGCTCGGAGATCTCTGCAGGGTCGATGGCGATGAGAGGGAAGACGATGGTGCCTCCCTCATCTAGCATCTCCTGCGTGATGGTGAGATAGCCGTTGTCTTGGTTGAAGTAGGAACCGCCGACGATGAGCTCAGTGAGCGTGATGGGATCGATTGTTTCACATTTCTTGAACGGCCATGTACCGCCACATTTCTCCGCTTCAGGAATGTAGACGGGTTGGTAAGAGATGAGCTGGGCAGAGACGACGTACGTCCCTGGGATGATGTCCATCGCGACAAATCCAGGGCCCTCGATGGATGCGTAGGTTATGTATGGTTCTTCGGCTTGGTCGACACGCTCGAGTGAGATGATAGCACGTTCCGCCAACGTAAGAGGTCTCATATCATCAGGAGCAAAATTCCATTTCTTTTTCATGAAATCCTTACGAAGCATGGTTTTCATGAACGTGACTTGCTTCTCCTCAATCTTGTACATCCTTGTCTCGACAGTCGCATTCTGATTGTACCACACACCGAAAGCCTGGAAGGACGGATGATGTCCTGCATGATTCAACATGAGCATCCCCGCTCCTATCGGTGTGCTCCCTCTGAATACACCGTCAGCTCCTGTCTCTCCGATACTGCAGACGTCCCTGATGCACTGGCCATTTTCGTCCGGAAGACAGAATAGGATATTGACTTCAGGTATAGGTACATCGAACTGATCCTTGACCGAAATCTCCACGTCTCCTGATAGCCATTGTTCAGGATCACAAGTCATAAGATTCCCATACCCTTGAGGCGTGGGTGTCGCATTCTTTATCGTTCCGTTGATCTGCCGGTTCGCCCTGACATTCGTCTCAAGAGCGAAACGGAAAGAGTATCCAGCCCCGTCGTCATATGACGGTTCTCTGACCTCAACGATGACCGGAAAGCTGAAATCGTAGAAGAACCTATATGCTTGCATACAGAATCCGATGATGTTCATGTTTATGGATGTCGGTTCAAGGATCTCCCCCCTTGATGGACTGATCTCGAAATATATGTCGTTGAAGGGAATAAAATCAAACCGTGCTTCAAGACCATCATATGTACCTTCAATGGGCATAATCATGTTCGCATAGATGGCGTCTTGAGTTTCGTCACCTTGATCCATCCTATACATGTTATCTGTTCCTGCCACGCTGAGGAAAGGAATATACGTCGATATCAAAGGTTTGAAGAGCCTATCCTTTACAGAGCTCCTGATCCAATACACTTTGTTCCCGCATTCCGTCTCAGTGCTTGCGATGGGCGGCATGTTAGAACTGTTCACCCCAGGTTTAGCGGCAAGGTCTATAAGGTTGAGCGACGACCGTTCCAAGAATGAATGATTCATCTGGTTGAGTGTGATGTTTGCGGCAAGGGAATAAATCTTTGCCAACCTTAAAGGTTCTATGTATCGATAGGTGGTCAAGGTGAAAAGATCAGCCCCGGTAAGGACATCGATGGGATAGTCAAGGTAAACCAACACATCCTGCTCTCTGACGACGACAGTCGCTTCAGGAACCCTCTGGGGTGTTACCTGGCTTATGCCTTTAAGATCAGTGAAATTGGCGATGCACCTATCGATATTATCCTCGATATACAGTTCGATCTGCCGTTCGATGCTCGCATCGAATTCTGAATCGCTGGATTGGTGCAATGTAGGCATCTTTGAGTTAAAGGTGCAATCATTGCAGATGTTGGGAGAATCCATGTAATGCCAGTAGGGAACAATCATGCCTGAGCCGGGGAAGATTTCCACCGCGTCACCTTCAGTCGGATGGAAAGAATTGATAGACATACCGAATTTCGTCGGATCGGTGTATCCTCCATGTTCTCCGACGAGTCTCAGAGCATCTTGGGTGATTTCCTCAAGGCAGGAGGTGACATAATCTTGGAGAGGTTGATACTCCGCCGGGACTTCCTGGACATTAGCTACCCGCGCATCAAGATCTTCCTTCGCGATTTGGGTGATGGACACATATACCAAGAGACCTACTATCAGGAGCAAACCTAAAATCATGAACAAGGTCACCTGTCCGTCTCTAGATCGTCGGGTTGATTCCCAAATCATTGTTAGTGTCCTCTTCGTCTGGATTGTCGACAGCCTTTTCGTCGAACGCATGCTTGAATACCCAACCATAACCCCTAGCACTCGATTTGTCCAGGTCTATCGCTTCCTCACCCTGAATCTGGTCAATCAACGGAGCGCAGAGACGCTTATCGAGATCATCTCCGTTCTGTCCGAATAGATCCATGATGCCTGAGCCACCTGCCGTGAAATGGATGCAGACAGCGTTATATTCTTTGGAAGAACGGATGGTGACAGATGAATCTCCTCTTCTTGAGATGGATTCCCCATCTCTTAGCACAAATGTATCTGTGAACACATTCGTATATGTTTGATCATGAAGGAATTCTATCTTGAAATCGACGGGCTCGTTGATCGCCGAGACCATGAACGTGAAACGGTACATGTATTCGTAATCCTGTTTGCCAGAGGTCTCGTTCCAGTAGGTGATGACCACCTTGAATCCGTTGATGCTGGCACCCTCGATGAGTTGCCCTCCCGCATCCACATATCTCCTGTTGCCGCCGACAATGCTGTCAGAGGATCCACCGTTGAAGTTACCGGCTGATTCATAGGACTCATAGATGACGCTCCTGCATTCCTCGGTGGCCTGGTGGATGCTTCCCCGCCTATTCTCTTCAAAGAAATCCGACCAATCGGCTCCCCAATATTCGCTTTCCTTGTCCCCGTAGGCAAACCCCCAGAGGAATTGACCGATGGCAGCGGATCGACGGAGATTATCCGCGAATCCGAAAAAATTAATGATGTTCTTCACCCAAGTTGCCCTTCCAGTCTGGAGGAATTCGACCTTGTCTTTGAGCGCGCCGCAACAACCTCCGCTTGAGTCACCACATGCACTCAATTCACAATATTTTCCGCTATCCTCATCGTGCATCCCGATCAAATCGCCTTTCTCATTGATGAACAGTATCTCATCAACATCCCCGTTTTTGTCTCGTCTGAGGATTCCCTGCGTTCCTGCAGGAAACACGATATCTCCTAATTTCGTTTTTTCAGTATATATTTTCACTGTCTCAGAATCAAATGATTTCCCTTTCTCGCGTCGGGTAATCGTGACGAACTCTTTTTCCGAAGTAAGTGTGAGTGTGGTGTCGCCATACTTATACTTGATTCCTGATGTATAATCGTTACCTTTGACAAATTCCCGTCCTCGGAGCTGCTGTGCGGCGACGCTCGGAGAATATCCTGATCCTAGAGCTTTCAACAGCTCGCGGAGTTCAGCGTCATCAGCCTTCGCTTTGCCGTCCGGTTGAATGAACGTGAAATCATTCGGACGATAAGAGGTCCCTTTCGTTCCCCTTTGTCCTATCTTAATGGTATCGACCAGTTCACCTTTGTCATCGAAATGCATCTCAACCCTATCAAGGTCTGGTGCGATGAAAGCAGTATAAGAAAGCTTCCCGTCGAACTCATCTTGGTATCCTGTCTCCACCCTATTTGTGATATCAAGGGTGACAAAAGGCGAGTTGCCATTCGAGTTTCCTTTGAAGTTCAGGTAGAATGTCTTGGTTTGAGGATTGTATCCTGTCTGATCTATCTGCTCCAGATTATATTCAGCAAGGAGCTGTTGGACAGCCAACTCATCTGCAGCATCGACATCGATCTTGACGTGTTTCGTCCCATCAAAGAAATAGAGACCCTTCTCAGGGATGTCCACTCCCTGCAATGCAGCCTGACCGGGTGATCCGGCTACGAATTTCGAGAAATCTTTCCGATTCGCCTTGGTTTGGGGGATATTGGCGTTACCATTCAAGACTTCTTTAAGCAACTTCGTGCGCCACACTCCTGCGTCTCCGGTCGGCGGCTGGCCGAAGACCGCTTCATAGAGCTTTTTCTGGTCCTCGGCTCCGGTCTCCATCCCCAACGCCCACATGACATTGGAGATGGATTTCTTAAATCCCTCAAAGGTCTTGCTCTCCGCATTCCATGTGGACTTATCTGCGTTATCGAAGAAAGACTTCAACTCCGCATCGATAGCCGGAACATCAAGGACATTAGTCGGTTTCTGGACAACAGATTGCTGCTGTGAGTTCACTGGAGCTTGCCGTGACTGAGAAGGCGGAGCGGTCTTCTTCTGCAGATTTTTCACGTCCTTACGCGAGTCATGATCTTCTGGTATGTCTATATTCCCAGCAAGGAGATCAGCAAGAAGTTTCTCGTTCATCGCGAAGTTTTCTGCCTTCGTTGTTCCGGGTTTTGTTCCGTACTGCTGTTCGTACAATGCCTCGCGGGATTTCCTATCGGAAGGAAGACCCAGACTTGTCATGACGAGACTCACCGATTGCTTGACCTCTTCATAAGTGCCCCATTTGTGTCCCGCGGGCAATTGGTCATAGTAGGCTTTCAACTCCGTTTCAATCGCAGCCTTGTCAAGATATGTGATGGGTTGTTGCTGCAATTGCTGATTGATGGTCAAGGGGTCGACTACGTTCGGGGCTGGCGTCGGATTGAGATTTGCCCCCGCATCTGTGTATCTGTTCACGGCCCGTCCAGAAGTGAGAGGGACAGTTGTGAGCAGCTCTTCTGTGGTCTCCTTATTGGTGACTGAGTCTCTGGTTACAGAAAACAACGACCACGATCCATCCGCTTGCTTCCTATAGCTCAACTCTTTATTAGTACGAGTGTCGTAAATATTCAGCTCTGAAGCTGTGCTTGCAAGTGCATCGAATCCTTGCTCACTGATTCCCATGAGATTCTTGTAGACAGAGGTCGGATAATTACGATAAACACCCTCATCAGGGAAATAGATGGTGACCATGTCCTGCAATGTATTTTGTGGAGTTGATGACCATCCGCCCGATACTCCGCTGAATCCTTTTGAAGGCCAGTTACCTACCACCGTATAGCTTGGGCTTGCGGGTCGATTTGTTCCGGTATTCATCGGGACATCAGGGGAGGCAGGTGTGTTTCCTTGAGAGATTGCGTCGGCAGCAGCTTTGAATTTTTCTTTGGACGTGAACGCACCCACGCCTGTGACAAAGAGTTTAACATCCTTGTTCTTCGAATACCATTGATCTATCCATGGTCCGAACTCCGCTGCTGTCTTCACTTTATCATTCGGATACTTGTCGTTATCCAAAGTCGTCGTTTTCCCGTCCTTCACCTGCTCGATACCTGTCCTATGCCAATTATTATCGCTTTTCTGCCAAGCCCATGTCTCAGACACAGCAGTTCCATCAGTCATAGTATACTGAACATAATGACCGGTCGGTGTCTGTCCGGTCGCAGAGAAAGCCATCGCTATGAAAATCATTAGAGTCAAGATGATCCAAATACCCCGATTATTTTTTCTATTCATCGAATCCCTCGAACACTGATTCACAATAGTCTTTTTGCGGTTTCCATCCCTTCCCGATGTTGTTCTGGAAATCGAGATACGTCTTCATGGATTCAGCCAATTTGGGAACAACACAGAGGTGCTTGAGGAGAGGCCATCGTTCAATAGTCACTTTCTTATGGACACCTCCGCAAGCGGTGCTGACGGCCGAAACACCTAATGTCAGAGGATTCCTGAACACTTCCGCGCCGACATCAAATATGTAGTGATTGAGAAATCCCATGAACGGCCATTGAAGTGCGCCCTGCTGCTCAACATAGATGCACCAATCCATTGTCCGCTGCGTTGTGCATGTGACGACATTCTCTCCCTGCGGGACATCAAATCTGAGACACGCCGCGTAACGACACTCAATCTGTTTTGCTTTCTGAAGATTTGAGATGATACCTGGAAGACACAACGTCAACATACTGCCGACAAGCGATTCTCGTGGATTCTTATACGCAATCTCTTGCCAAGCATCAGGGACAGAAGCGTATGCCGCAGTCCTTTCCTGGTCGCGGATTTCGCCTGATTCAATGCTGGTGCCTGGTTTCGCGATCTCTTCAACCATATCTCCCATAGTAGCTCCAGCATATTTCATAAGCGTACAGCTTGCAATTGAACATGGGAACGCGGCCCATTTTGCCCAGTTTTCCTGTCCGAAGTACGATCCAGCAGATACCTTGGACATTGTCGTGGCTGCCTCTTCCAGGAATGGCCAAACTTTTTCTGCGCCAAGCAATAAGCCGGCGACGGTATTCAAGACCCCTGCCAAAGCGCCTATTCCAGCCAGCACCTGACACATCTTTTCGATGAAATGCATCGTCCCTTCAAGCTTTAGGATGGTGCTGGCAAATCCTTTCCCCCCACCAGTCGTTGACGCCTTGATCCGTCGCAGCTCTTCCTTGACGTTCTCAGTCAGGTCGCCGAAGGGCGCGTCCATGAGGTCGATCTCTATCGGGATGACGATCTCCTCGCGGGGATAGATAGTGTTCTTCCATTTGGTGATGACGCCGACAGTGCAATTCAATGTGATGGCGGGATACTCCAGCTCCGACATCATGTCGCCGGTCTGGGTTGGGATCTCAAACAGGAGGATGGGTTTAGGCTCTTGACGGTTCTTCGTATTCATCAGTTTAGGAGAACGCATGTCAAGGAGCTGCAATGTCTGTTGCGGCTCGCAGAGTACAGCACTGTCAAAGGCCACGACCTCTGCGTCCCGCCCACTGCTCATTTCGGAGAACACAGAATAGGCATATACGCGGAAGTCTGCCATCTGCAGATGCTTGCGGCTCAACGCCGCAGGAGACATCTCGACATCGCGAGGGTCCACATACCAAAACGAGATCTCTTCCTCATCAGTACCTGAGACGTTGACTTCGCCTCGCACATTATTTTTAGTATTCCCTGCGAAATCGGTGATGTTGAACACGACACGGGCGTCAGTCTTGGGCGCGCCCAAACCGCTGACGTCGAACATGCAGACATATTCATGGTTGATGGTCGTCGTCGGAGCCTCTTCGCATGCGCCCTCGACGCTTCCAGCGCCCGGTTTGATCTTCGAGAAGTCTCCTGTCGCGGTCTGCACACCAGAGCCGGAATCGTTGACGAATAGATAGATGCGCCCGTCCCCGCCTGAGATGAGGAAGGGCTCTCCGGAATTCGCGTCTTCAGCGCGAAGCAATTCCTTGGCGGCCTTTGGCTCTTCCCTGTCCATTATGAGCTCAGCCTCGGCGATGCCCTCGACAGGATTGTAGGCCGAGTCCATGCTCGGATAGCCACCGCCGGTGGACAGGAAGATGCTCACCCTCTTTTCATGGCTGATGCCGGCATCCGCAGGCACTTCGCGGAAGCAGTCCCATGTGCCATCGGAGTCATCATCCGTGCATGCTCGTGCCCGCACCACTCGCGAACCATATCCGCTGTTGACCTCGCCTAGCCGGAAATAGACATAGGCCTCGGCCATGCCTGAGCCAGCGTCGACAATCCTCGAGATGATAACGTTTGTTCCCGGATGCAGATAGCATTGTCCGTCAATGTCACAATTATCTGTGCCGAGGAAGACGGATTGAGGCATGTCGTTGTCTAACGTCATGCTTGCAGAACAGGTGGCTGAGGTGTGAAGGCCTTGGCTGTCAGTGGCATTGATGACGATCATGGGATCGCCGACGGCGGGTCTTATACGGATATTATCGATGATGCATTCATGCACACCAGTCTCGCCTTGCTCAGTACAAGTCAGGGATGGATTGCCGCTCCCGGGCCATTCGATCTCTTGATATGACCTGCCACGGGTACCTGGATAGAGCTCGCTGGCGTTGACCATCACATGGGTAAGAGAATGATCCTCTACTGTGAACACGACCTGTCCGATGAAATCGGCATTCGGGCTATCAGGAGATACATAGGTCACTTCCTGACCGCCTCTCATGATTTTGAACACACCGCCGGGGCACACTTCTGGATTGGAGAAATCAAGATCGACTTCCTGGCATTCGAGTTCAGAGGCATGCAAGGAGTCGCCGGGCCCTTCATGCATCCTATCCCTCGCCTCGACGCAGATAGAATGCGTGCCGTCGCCCGACAGACCGGGCACGGCGAGACGTTCCAATGTCTTCTTGCACTTTACTGTGTCTAAGGACTCGGTATGTACGAGCGCACCATTGTCGAAGATTGCGATATCTCCGATGCCGGCACATGTGGTGGGTGTCGAGCAGATGCCGTAGTCAGGATCATCACAGGCCTTGTCCTGGACTGTGAACGATAGGATGACCTCATCCGCTTCCTGGACCGGCATATCATAAACCGAAACCTCAGGCGGTAGTACATCAGGGACCACGTCTCGGTTGAAGGTCTTCAGCGGCGTCCTCATGTCGGGCGCCTTGAAGAAGAATTTGTAGGTGAAAGGGTCATCGCCGAAATATTCGACGCATGTGCAGTTATAGGCATTCAGCGATAGGTAGGTCTCTCCTTCTAGCTCAGTGCAGCTCGGAGAGCCGTAGAGATTGCAGAACTCTCCTCCGTAATTGAATGTCCGCTTATAGTCAGCCCCCCCTATGGTCAGGTCGATGCCGACATCGTCCAAGGTCACCGCTTCTGTCTCATGCGATGCGACGATATTGAGTGTGATCCGCTCACTAGAACCTGGGCGAAAGTAATACACCCTGTCATCAAGGTTGACGACCCCATCATTGCCCATCGAATGGCTCCTTTCACGGTCAAGATCATTGGATTGGGCCAATATCGACGTAGAGAAGACAGGGAGAGCGATGATAAGATAGGTGAGGAATAGTGATATGCCTCGCTGTACACCCTTTTTTCGCATTTTGGCAAGTCCCTACAGTAACTTGAGAATCTCTTCGGACTCAGGAATATATAAATCTTTTTATCTCGCCGACGAGAGAATAGCCGTATTTCAGCACTGTGGAGTCGTCATCCTATCAACCGAGCCATCGCTTCTTGAGCGACGAGAACGTCCCATCGAGTATCGAATCTCTGATCTCTGCCATCAATGTATTGAAGAAGTAGAGATTATGCATGCTCGCCAACGTCAATGCGAGGATCTCACTGGCCTTGAAGAGGTGGCGGATGAAGGCACGGGTATGGTTCTGGCATGCAGGACAGCGACAATTCGGATCAAGAGGCTGCGTATCTTTGGAATATTTCCCCGCAGTGACCTTGATCCTGAATTTGTTCGCCTTCGTCCCGCCAGATTCTGGCCGCAGATAGATGAGCCCCACTCTCGCGGCCCTCGTCGGACCGACACAGTCGAAGAGGTCGATACCACGCTCGACGCTCTCAAAAAAATCCTCGACCGTTCCGATGCCGAGCAGATGGCGCGGTTTGTCGTCGGGCAGAAGCGGCACGACCCATTCAAGTATATGATGCATGTCTGCCTTAGACTTACCTAATGACCCGCCGATGCCAAATCCATCGAATTCCATGCTTCCGATGGCTTTAGCACTCTCCTCACGAAGGTCCCGATACATCCCCCCCTGTACGATGCCGAACAATGCCTGGTCGGACTTCTTGGCATCCAGACATTCTCTTGCCCAGCGATGGGTGCGTTCGAGGCTCTTCTTGGTATACTCATAATCAGCGAGGGGCGAAGTGCATTCGTCTAGGACGAAGATGATGTCAGCTCCCAGCGATTCCTGGATACGGATGGAACCCCCAGGCGTGAGTCTATGAGGGGATTTATCGTATATCGAAGTGAAATGGATGCCTTTTTTCGTGACTTTGGCGAGTTTCTTGCTTTCATCAGGCGCATCCGGGACCTTATCTCCAGGGAAAATGGCAATCTTGCCGATCTGGTGCTCTATGGCGTCGCCCAGGGAGAAAGCCTGGAAACCTCCAGAATCAGTCATGATTGGCCCCTTCCAGTTCATGAATGTGTGCAATCCACCCATCTCCTTGACGAGGTCTGCTCCAGGTCGCAGCATGAGATGATAGGTATTGCAGATCAGGACCTGAGTATCAAGATGTGCGACCTGATCCATCGTCAGGGTCTTGACCGTAGCTTTTGTGGCGACGGCTGTATAGGCAGGAGTCAAGATGAGGCCATGAGGAGTGGTGACCACACCTGCACGCGCCTGGGATTTCCCGTCCCGTTTCTCGATGGTGAATGTGAGGTCCCCCATCCGGCTGGGGATGACTACGCCCGTTATTAAGGTATCGACCTATCGTCCATAAGGTTATTATATCCACCGCTGCAAGTCACATGCATGGACCTCTTTTTTACCTGCCGCGGACATCCTAATATCCTGGCCTCACATGCCAATACCCTTGAATTCACCAAAGACCAGGAGGTGACTCCGCAAGGCGATTGTATCGTCGGTGCAGGGGCTGATTACGATTTGGAAATACTCAAAGAATTCGCCTCCAGAGGGGGCAGAGCGAAGGTGACGATGTCAGTCGACGATGAAGTGTTCGTCGTGGAATTTGAGCGCAATCCTCGATTCGAAGACAAAGATGAGATCGTCATCCGCTTGAGCGATTTCCTGTCGACTAGGACACTCGGCATAAGAGCCGATCACGGGGCCCGCGATATTCCTCAGGTCATGCGGGAGAAGCTCCAAGACCCATCCAAGACCATCGAGGTGCGTTTTTCCGATGCATAGGAAACAACTGAGCAAGAAGGAAATCAAGCTGCTGAACGAGCAGATAGAGACAGAATTGGGCAAATCAGGCCATTTCGACAAGAAGGACCACGTCGAGGAGCTCGATGGTAGATTCATCAAACGAGGCGATACCATCGAATTCTTCATCCATGAGGGCCGTCTCCTCCCGACCTTGAGATTCCTCTTGCAGAATCCTACCCTCAAGACCGTTGTGGTTGATATGGGTGCAGTCAAGTTCGTTGCCTCAGGAGCTGACATCATGCGGCCCGGCATCGTCGAGATAGACGACGATATCAAAGAAGGACTGGCTGTCAGGATCATCGATGTGGACAACCGAAAACCCCTCGCCGTGGGCCTCGCTATGGCCTCATCAGAGGATATGAAAGAGATGACATCAGGCAAGGCAGTCAAGTCCATCCACCATGTGGGTGACGACATCTGGAAGATCTGTTCCTGAAACGACTCCAGAGTGGTCACAGAAAGGATACTTTTAAATAATTCTCCACAGTCACCCCGAGCATAGTAGGCAGAGTGCTGTCTCCCTGACTCGAACATGAACAACGGAAAAGACAAATCGGAAAATTTCCTGAAAGTAAAAGATTCCCAGCTCGGGCTTGAACAGTCATGGCTCTTCCAATGGCTCGGCGCCATCGTGTCAGATACCTTCAGATATGCTCTTGAAAAGGGCCGAGACGGAGATTTCGAAAGTGCCGAACCACCCATACCCCTTGCATACCATAAGTTCACCGTATCCAATCTCCACCTCCAGATCCCCTCGCTCCAGACATACGAGCATAGTAATATAGTCACCATCCCAGGTCAACAAGCTTACACAGACCATCAGCTCCGTGACCTCCAGTTCTGCATGATGTATCCCAACGCCTTCACCGTCGATGATGATAAGATGCCGAAGAGACGGGACTCCAACAGGCCATATGTCGCCCACCCCTGGGATGGCAGCCTCATCAACCAAGAGGTATATGCGCTCATCTTCAAGGATTTGTTGGACAAGAATGAAGAGATCGCGAATAAACTCAGCACCCTGGAGATACAGAACAAGGAAACATTGGACGCTCTGATCAACCTGACAGCATCGGACAATAATTCTAAAAACATTCGGGCCAAATGGTTGGCGACAAACGAATCAACAATGCTCATCCTTCGGGATGCGCTCAAATCGAATTATGACCTGACCCAGACCACCATCAGCGATCTAATGGACCGATATCACATCGATGGCGCCAAGATACAGATGCACGATGTCATCGAAGAGACCGCGGATCTCCAGGATCCACTTCGCGTCAAAGGTGATGACCACCACATAAGTAAGGATATCAAGACATGGCAGAAACATCGAACGAGATCAGGGTTTGAGTCTTTCGATTTCGCATTGGACCCGTTCGTCATCGAGGACGATGTCATCGCGCTTTCTAGAGGTAATGAGGATTATGATGAACATTGCCGTATGCTCAGAACAAAGTCGATTCGCCAACTTGGACAATACTCCAGCATCATCTACACCAAAGCCCTTGACGGGATCGCGAATCTGAGAGAAGTCACGAATCCTGATGTCCTCTCCAAAGGGAAGCTGGCGTCTTTCGTCGAGGACATCAAGAGAAGCGACATCATGCCTGCCAGAGATGATATCATCAGGACCTTTCTCGACTCCCCTGCCATCAGTTCATCCAGCGACCTCTATCAGGTCCTCCGGCGTCATGGTTTCATCAAAGAAGGACCTGATGCAACCCTCTTCTCCCTGTTCAACTACGCCGAGTCCAGGTATAGGACCACCCAATCTAATGCGTACATCATAACTCTCCCCCAAACGAAGAAAAAGGATGAAACCCTTACCGCACTCCTCGGCACGATCGACCACATCCCTGAGTTTGAAGACCAAAAGGCATTCGCCGAATGGCTCTCAGAAAACAAGAAATTACGGGACTCCCCTTCTGCGTTCCGCTCCTATCTCGACCACCTGGTCACCCCTGAGTTCAGGGGTCCGAGAGAGACATTGGCGTACAAGATCGCGCCTGCCATGGAGAAAGTCTACCGGTTCATCACTCAGCAGGCCACGAAATGGGGTATCGGCGAGACACATCCAGAGGAGAAAGCGAGGATCCTCCATCTGAAATATCTCAAACACCGCAACCTATCTCCGTTCAAAGAGATCTATACCGCATTCAAGTCCTGGATCGTGCTGAATGAGCTACGCGCCTTCAATGAGGAAATCGCACATAGAGGCTATGCCGAACAATACCTCCCGGAACAGAAGGCTGAAGAGCTTCTGACTCACGAGCTCAACAAGGCATTGCACAAGCACGCCGAACGGGTGCTCCATTATGAGACCTGCCCAGCGCTTCCCAAGCAGACCATCGATCATATGCTCTCCGACGCCGACGGTTTCCTCGGCTTTTCGCAACAGTTCGCCGGAAGACAGGTCGACGCGCGCGAGATCATCACCAAACGCTCCTACAATAAATCGATGAGAGATATATTAGGGATGAATTACGAACGCTTCCTATCGACATTCTATGAACACGATGAAGGAACAGACAGGTGGATCCTCAAACAAGGAAAAAGCTTCAGCGAGATGGCGAAGGAATACAAGAAGATTAGAACCGAATCAAAATCAAGGATGACCAATGCAGCAGCACAAAAGCTTCGAGGACTCTACGGCATCCCTGACTTGCATAGGAAAGGACGAAGTGTGATGTTCAAGGACTTCAAAGGCGTTCTTCCCGCTGACCTCGTCGGGTTCGAGAAGGTCTACTTCGACCAGGAGAGTTGGGACATCGGAGAGAAATCAAAGCTGCACCAGAAAAAACAGCGGTTCTCCTTCACCGACGAGTTAGATATGGCACAAGCCGCAGGATCCGACTACCTGTTATCAAGAGCATTCTACAAAGCAGGTCTCGAAGATTTCGAAGGATATCTAAAACATAAATCATTCAAGAACCAGAGAAGAGAGGATGCCTTCAATCCAGCCCAATTGCTCTATCTCACACATCGCCTTGTCGATTATCATGATACAGGGGGGCTCTACGACTTCACCCGATACCCCGATGCCGATCCAATATCTTATCCGTTCGAGATAATGTCAGGGTACCCTCACCACCCCATCTATAGCATGCATGAGATCATGAAAACGAAATCTAAGCAGTCGCCGGACGAACGTGACTGGATGATGGCATCCATCGATAAGGACCCGAGACGACGGTTCCTGTTCTCCATGCTGCTACACGAGCAGATACTCAAATACGAACGTGATCGGGCGACGAGCATACGTCATCAAGCAGAAGGATAACTTGCGTTTCAGCGATTTTGGGACCTGAAGATGGCTAAGGCTGAAGAAAAAAAAGAAGACGATAAGCGTTACGACCTCCTGGATTTCATCGGGACCATGGTCCATGGCCTGACCAGCGGCAGCCTTGACCTCCGGGATCCGACAGATCCAGAACTCG
Organism: archaeon; assembly: GCA_043817075.1. Classification (GTDB taxonomy): domain Archaea; phylum Nanobdellota; class Nanobdellia; order Woesearchaeales; family JAADFO01; genus CAYVGP01. The sequence goes on from JBDRHG010000009.1 coordinate 36,570, forward strand.
GTCCGAGGTCGATCGAAGGAATCGAACCCATCCTCCGGACCACATCGCAAGGAAGTGGTCCGGACCTGAAAGTGGAGATCGTCAACGAATTGAAACGACATCTGGCTTACCCCCACGAGATTGACGGACTCGAGGATCTCATCACGCAGGTGGGAACCAATACTCTCGTCGTGGATGAGACTGATCCGGACGTCGAGCGATTCAGGCATCAGTTCACAGCCAATTACGCAATATACGCGACGTGGCTCAATAGCCATATGGAAGAACTCGTCAGAGAGAGATCCGCCAAGGCCAAGCAGCAAGGTGTGCCGCTCTTCATACAGAACGCCCACGAGAAACATCTCTATCTGGAGCACGTCCTCAAACGGTATGGCGACAAGGGAAAAAAGACCGAACTCCAGCTCCGATGGCTCGGGGACATTATCATTAACCCCAGCAAGCGGAGATATTGGCTCGAGAAACAGACCAACATGATGGCCTACGTCCTCGACCCTTCGGTATGCGGCCAAGGCATATTCGGCGGGATTTGGCGGATGAAGACCGTGGAGAGCATCAAGGAGAAAATCGCCAAGGACCTAGTGAATATATGGTCAGACTGGAAACGCTCAGACAGGAAATACCTCGAGAAGCTTTTAGAGGATTACATCGTGTCAGACAGATTGGCGCCCGGCCAACGAGTGACCTCAGTTGATAAGCTCACCGGTATAAAAGACGTCATGGGTACCTGGGTCCTGACAGATGAAGCTCGTGATTCCGGCATCAATCAGCCCCGCTACAGCATCAAACCTGTTCTCGTTCACCTACGTAGAGCGAATGTCAATTCCTCTTTGCTGGAACATCTGCTCCCCTACAACGAGCCATCAATACGGAGAAAACTGTCAGGGTCGAAATTCAAGGCCTTAGGGTATGAGAAATGCTACATCCTTGTGGATGACCAATCAACTATGCTTGAGCACGGCGGACCCAATTCACCGAAAAAGGTACCGATGACAGGCACACTCGATCTGTTCATCAGCCTCATCTCCGACCTCATCGATAAGGCCGTCGGTCCTGACGCCGACTCGTTCTACCAAAGTGCACGACAACGCAAGGCCAATCAAGCCAAGACTCTAGAACTGCAATTGCATAAGATTCTCGATTCCTCGATGGAGACACCTCTAGGAATGACAATGTCTGACCAGTACAAGTCCATCAAGGTGGATCCCTCCAGCAATCTGGAAAACCTCATGATCGACCGGTATGACTTCATAGAACAGACGCAGCGTTTCATGCTCAGGGAGCTCGGACTCGAGGACAAGCACATAGCTTCCCTGGAGAAAGGAATATACAAAGTCGACCCAAGGACATTGAACCGGATCAAGAACGACAAGACCATCTTCTCAGAACATCTCCTCGCGCAGCTGATGGGCATCTACGAGGTCCTGGGTGCACAAATCATGGATCTGAAATGGGAAGAGCGCTACGATATGGACGCTTCACCTCCTTTCGACCTAAGCGACCCGAACGCGGACCGCCTGGATGTACACGCGAAGATGAAATCTTTCGAAGCGCTGTGCGAGCTCGTGACGGACGTGTACCGCGCACCGAAAATCCGGAAGAAGACAAAGAGCAAACAGTGGGATTGTCAGGAAGGCTTGAACACCAGCATGCAGGCCGCAAAAAAAGGATATGAACGGCTCCAGAAGATGGAGACGGTCGCAGAACGCATCAACAGTTTCGGATCAAGGTTCCAGAAATACATCGAGGATCAACAGCAAGAGCCTTTGCATAAAACAGTCGAATATTCGCTGACACTTCTCCAAAAACAAGATAAGTACGGGACGAGCCAGTTGAGAAGACATGCTCAATTCCAGGGCAGCGAACAGAAGAGGATGATCGAACTGAGGCTGTACAACGCCGAGCTCGCGTTCTGGAACTATCAGATCCTTCTCGATAGGATGCTACAAGTGGAATGTGCCGGGGTGGAGACACGACTGATCAGTCAGGTAGTCAATTATGGAGATAAGCTTCTGGTCGAAAAGGACATGATCCTTGATCTGGCATTGACAGAGAAGGCGGTCACAGAAGACACCAAAAACCGCTCCGGAGAATCCGCGGATCAATACATGGGACGGAGGAACAGAGCCATGAACTATCTCCCGGACCGAAGGCTCATGATGAAGGAGCGGTGAAACGAAAACCTTTTTAAAGCCCTCAGCGTTCCTTATATAAACATGACGATCAAGCATTACGACCCCCTGGACCTCGAACCCACGACCCTGGCTAGATGGAAGAAGGACGGGGTCTACGCCGCAGCCAAGGCCAAGAATGCATCTGGCAAACCGTTCTATTTCCTGGACGGCCCACCATATACCTCCGGCAAGGTGCATCTCGGCACGGCATGGAACAAGTCCCTCAAAGACATGGTGCTGCGCTACAAACGTCAGCGGGGTTTCGATGTCTGGGACCGGGCCGGCTACGACATGCATGGCCTTCCCACTGAGAACGCCACCCAGAAGAAGCTCGGCCTTAAGGGAAACGAGGAGATCAAAGCATTCGGGGTCAAGAGATTCATCGAGGAATGCAAGAAGCTCTGTGTGGACAATCTCAAGATCATGAACGAGGACTTCCAGAGGCTCGGCGTCTGGATGGACTTCGACAATGCCTACCAATCCATCAAGAAATCCTTCATCGACGGCGAATGGTGGCTGATCAAGCGTGCCCATGAGAAGAAGAGGCTCTATGAGGGCCTTCGCACCATGCATTGGTGCCCCATCTCAGAATCCGCGCTCGCAAAACACGAACTCGAATACAAGACCATCACCGACGATTCCATCTTCGTCAAGCTCGCAGTCAAAGGCAGAGAGAATGAATTCCTCATCATCTGGACCACGACACCGTGGACCATCCCCTTCAATCTCGGCGTCATGATCAATCCCGAGATCGAATATGTCAAGGCCAAGGTCGGCGATGAGAGCTGGTGGATAGCGGGACCGCTCGTCAACGTCTTCATCTCCGGCGTCGTCGGCAAACAGTACAAAGTCGAACAGACCGCCAAGGGCGAGGACATCGCCGGTCTTGAATACATCCACCCGTTCCACGAGGAGCTCAAACACCATTACGATCGCATCAAGGAAGAATCACCTAAAGCGTTCACGACGCTGCTCTCAACCGAATACGTCGACACCTCTTCTGGCAGCGGGCTGGTCCACACCGCACCCGGCTGCGGACCTGAGGATTACGAAGTCGGCCATAGGAACGGCATCAAACCATTCAACACGCTCGATACCAAAGGCATATTCCCCGAAGGAATGGGTCCTTTCTCTGGCCTCACGGCAAAGACTGACGACAAGAAAATAATCGAGCTCATCGACCAGAAGGGTGCGCTCGTCGCCTCCACCAAGGTCGAGCACGAGTATCCCCATGACTGGCGGAACCATTCACCTGTCATCTTCCGCACGACCAAACAATGGTTCTTCAAGGTCGAGGACCTCAAGGACAGCATGGTAAAAGAGAACGAGGCCGTCTCATGGGTACCGCAGACGGCGTTCAACGCCTTCGACTCCTGGCTCAAGAATCTCCGCGACAATTCCATCTCCAAGCAGCGCTTCTGGGGCGTCCCGCTCCCGGTGTGGCGCAATGTCGATAATGAGAACGACTACTTCGTGGTCGGATCGTCCGCCGAACTCGAGGAGCTCTCCGGCAAGGAGGTCGACGACCTGCATATCTCGACGGTCGACGACATCATCATCGAAAAGGATGGGAAGACCTACAAGCGTGTCCCTGACATCCTCGACGTCTGGGTAGACGCCGGCACCACATCATGGAATTGTCTGGATTTCCCTCATGAGAAGGATCTCTTCGACAAGCTCTTCCCTGCTGACTTCATCCTTGAGGGTAAGGACCAGATCCGCGGATGGTTCAACCTGCTGATGGTCGCGTCTACGCTGGCCTTCGATCAACCATCGTTCAAGAGCGTGTACATGCATGGCTTCATCAATGATGCCATGGGCAGGAAGATGTCCAAGTCTTTAGGCAATGTCATCAGCCCTGACGAGGTCGTGGAGAAGCACGGCGCCGACACACTGCGTTACTACATGATCGGCGGCGCGAACCCCGGCATGGACCTCAATTATAATATGGACGATGTCGTCGTCAAGAAGCGCAACCTCGGCGTTCTCTGGAACCTGCACAAATATCTCATCGAATACGCCGGCCATCACGGCATCAATCCATCGGAACTCGATCAATCTACGTTGAAGATAGGTCTCGCCGAGAAATACATGCGCTCTAAGCTGCATTCCACAATCAAGAAGGTGACGGAGAAGTACGACGGCTACCTGCTCAACGAAGTGCCCTTAGCGATCGAGGACCTGTTCCTCTCCTTGTCTCGAACGTATATTCAATGGTCTCGGGACACCTATGACAAGAACGAGGACGCGACAAAGGCGTTCCTCTCCACGATCTACGAGACGCTACATGCGACGCTGATCATGTTCGCTCCTGTGGCGCCATTCATCACCGATACCATCTATCTGAATCTTAAAGAATCTTTCAATCTCAAGGAAAAGAGCGTCCATCTGCTCGATTGGCCCAAGTGCGACAAGTCATCCCTTCAACCTCAGATTGAGACGCAGGCGGATGTGGCAAAACAGCTCATCCAGAGCATCCTCGCCGGCAGGGAGAAATCACCCTTCGGCGTCCGCTGGCCATTACCGCGGGTCGTCGTAGAGGTCTCAGGCGATGAGGAGAAGGAAGCGGTCAACGCGTTCAAGGACATCATCAAGGCTCAGACCAATGTCCGGGATCTGGACGTGACCGATACATTCACCGATGTCAAGAAGACCATCCAGGCAGACGCGGGCAAGCTGGGCCAGGATTTCAAGGCCGACGCACCTAAATTGATCGCGCGCCTTGCCCAGGAGAGCGCCAACGCTGTCCTGGAGCACTTCGCCAAAGAGGGCAAGATGGTGCTCAAGATCGATGGTGCTGAATTCGCGGTGACTCCTGAGCATGTCATCGTCGATATCCAGCCTCCCGAAGGCTTCGTGCAGTCTTCATTTAGGTCAGGACAGGTGTACTTGGATACCAGACTTACCAAGGACCTTGAGGCAGAGGGCTATATGCGAGAATTGGCACGGCGGGTGCAGCAGATGAGGAAGGAAGCTGGATTGGTCAAGAAGGATCGTATCAAGCTTGCGATCGGTTGCAGCGATGAGCTCAAGGCCCTGATAGAGCCGAAATTGGGCGAATTGAAGGATAAAGTGGGTGCTGACGAGGTCGGATTCGGGAAAAAAGAAGATGACAAAGGGAAGGCTCAAGCCACGAGTTCTTTCCCCATCAAATCAGAGAAGCTGTCCGTTTGGTTAAGCACCAAGTTATGAAAAGGCACTCTACGTTCTTTGGTAGATCTTTTAAAAAATTTCAGCTCCGCTACAATAAAAGATATACACTAATTAATAGTAACATTTATATAGTTATTCTTTTTCACAGAATCCATATTTAAGGCCCTTATAAAGCACCATACATAAGCGGATTTGGAAGATGGCTAGGATTTTACATCTCACAGACGCCCATATCGGTAAATATCCGGACGGAAAAGCTGCATACAGTGTAACGAATATCGATAAGATCATCCAGAGCGTTGATAAGATCGAACCAGACATCATCGTTTTCTCCGGCGATATCACAAATAATGGGTTTCCGAGAGAATATGCTGCCGCCAAGCAGTTTCTAGATATGATGCAACAATACCCGAATGTGATTATCCCCGGCAATCATGACACGTTCTGGATTCCTGAAGAAGGCAAGATCCCAGACCTCTTCTCTGGATTTTTACAAAAACCGTACCTAGAATCTCTTAATACGCTATCAGAGCTGAAGTCCCTAGGCATTAGGTTTTCCAGACGAGGCAATGAAATTCTGCCCAAAGTGAGGATCGAAGAGATTGACCTTGATGGCCTGGAATTCTTCCGAGAATATGTCGGCGACACTGAACCATCCCTAAATATGAAGGGCGTCTCAATAATCGGTGTGGATTCTACAGAAGGTCTTACTGAAATCCTTCTCAAGGGGCGGAGAGAAGATAACGAGTGGAATAGGATAGTGCCCGAATACGCTCCAGAACTCGGCTATGTCGGGGAAGGGAAGGAAACGATCAAGAAAAAGCTTAGCCAAGTGAAGGGAAAGAAGACGACGAAAATTTTGGCCATACATCATAACATCATTTCTACACCGACCCCGAGAAAGAAATATGATTCTGGACGGCTATTGGACGCCGGAGACCTCCTGTCTTTAATCATGGAGAACAATATCCAGCTTGTCCTCCAAGGACATACCCATTGCCCCTACATAATCACTGCTGATTCTCCAAGCTTTAAGAAAAACAACAAACACACGTTTGTGACCGGCGGTGCATGCGCAACACAGCATGTCATGGCCCTGCCGGGCTACCCGAATGAGAACTCGTACAACATCATCGATGTTGAACCGGATAAGCTGAGAGTTGAGACATGGTTCACCCCCTCAAATAAGGTCATAGTCTCTGAGATAGATGATCACTCAACGGCCCGTCTCCATAGAACGAAGGTATTGGACCGTTACAGGTGACAAAGAAGGGATCTTTGAGAAGAGGAAAGAGAATGCAGTGAGGACGCGTATGTCATTCTTATCGACCAAAGACATGAAATCTTGCTCTGAGACCTGATGGGTCCTTCGAAAATAGCATGAGTACATATCACGGTCTAGTTTATAGCGAGTGTTAGTATAATAGACAGGTTCCACTCCGAATGCGCCCGCAAGCCCGCGCTTCAGTTCAGGATTGCCGTATCCGATGTCAACCTGCTCTACGATTCCCCACCCGTCCTTCTTCTTGTAAACCATCATGTAGTAGAAGGGCTCGACCCGTTTATCTCCTTCGGTAACGGTATAGCCCATCGGCCCTAGCGCATCCCTCAGCGTTTGGCTTGATACTATGAGCTTCCGGCCCCTATCCCCTCCGAAGCTCTGGCTCTCGATTGTGATTCCTTCATCAGCGCACACCTCCCTCAGACGAGCCTCTAGGTCTGAGATGGCGGAATCAATCCAATCAACCGGAGAGAGTTCATTTTCTGTCATTGTAACGAGGTCTGAGGTAAAACTGATGTCGAGCACCCGTGGATGATTTCAAGGCCTGTTCCATCTGGGAAAGGAAATCATTCTCGAAAATATTGGCGCAATCTGAGCATCGTGCTCCTGCGTTTTTACGAATTTTTTGTGCCTGTGAGGAACTGAAAAGATTCGCCCTATCGCCTACAGTCCCATATGCCCACGTTTCCGGGTCGCTGATGATCGGATTGACGAAACAGGGAAAGACCGTGTCACCTAAAATGAAAGGCTTCATTGCCCCGGAATAGCAGTTCTGGGTATTCCGATTGTCGATCGTGAACTTTGGGTAGTACTGTGTCGAGATATCCTTGACATGGATGAAACGCATCCCTCCGTCCTCACCGGCGTATTGTGAAGCCAACTCCCGCAACTCTTTCTGCAGGGATTCGGATACTTCGGGATTGACCTTGACGGCATCAGGCTGCAGCTCCTTAGTGACCTGGAGGATGTCGACGCCTATGTCAGCGAGTTTAGCGGCGAAGTCACGGTACTTGCCCTCGTCTTCTGGCCGGAGGTACGCCCTGACGGTTATCAGACCTGAATCTCTAGGCATGGCTTGCGCGATCTTGTTGATGTTTTGGAGGTGTTCCTCAAGTGTGATCTGCCGGCCGTCGGAATGCTTCGCGATAGTGGGACTGCTGAGACCCGCGATATTGATGCGGACATGATCAGCATGCTGCCCGATAGCTGCCAGCCCATCTGAATCAGGATAGATGTTCTTCAGGATGAGTGCCAATCTCATGTCCAGATCGCCATTCGCCTTGCTGAGGAGTTCCGAAAGAGCAGAAGAGGGGAACTTGGCCTCATCTCGTCCCCTGTAGGAAAACTCGCCCCCGACCCTGTTGACACCATCGGTTCCTGGACGGGCGAGCCACGAGGAGAAGAAATCAATGTATTTACTGGCGGATCCTGATAGGTCCGACACCGAAGGATAGATGACCGGAAGAGTCCCCGCGGTATTGGATAGAGCATGCTCGAGCGGGATACTATAATCAATGGCATTGAGGGGAAACAGGTAGAGGGGTTGAGTGTCATCGATCTTGGAGATGACTTGACCGGTCTGTCGATCGGCCACCAATAATTCCGGCTCGAGGAAAAGCAGTTGTTTATTGGTTATTTTGGGGGCCGAGGACAATGACGAACCGATTGTATTCTGCGCACTATCAAAAGTGAAGGCTGCGCCATCCATATCATATACAACATCCGGCATTTTCGCTCTAGTTTTGGAAGAGGTGCTCGCAGGTCTTGCACGCGCCTTTCTCTTCTATCATGAAGAGGATATGGTCTAGGTTCTTATCACTGCCAAGATGGATCTCCGCGGCTTTTGCTATGTCGCCTACGAGCAGGGCCTGTTGAAGCTCATTCTCGAGATCCGGAACCATGCTTGACCAGTCGTCGTCGATCAGATTACCTACAGGAGGGGTGATCAGAACCGGACATACATACACATTGCCCAGCTCATCGAGGAAGAGGAACGGTTTCTTTGGATCGTAACCCTGATTGATGCAAGGCTTAATGTCGATCTGGTCATCAGGAAGATCTGCTCCCCGCTCTATCGGCACCGCTTTATCGAGATGGAAATATCGTACTTTCAGAGGGATGCCTGCTTCCTCAACGACGTCTCTTACTGAATATAGTTTCTTCTGGTCTATTCCTGCCGCGAAATGCCATCGATCATCAGAGAGCTGGAGTTCATCGGCGCCCAGGTCAACCAGTTGCTGGGCTTTCTCCTTGATCCTATCAGGTGAGTTATAGATCGCTTTTCCGTTCGAGAACACCCGTATGCGAAGGCCGTCGCCAAACCGTTCCCGCAGTTTTCCTATAGTATGATAGAGCAGCTGCGGAACCATATATGGCTCCCCTCCTGATATGCCCAATAGTTCAGGATTCAGAGGCAGATGACTGACAATCGCATCGCTCTCTGGAAAGGTCAATGAGTGACCAGTTTTCAGTGCGTTCTGGTCGCAATGACCACAGGCTATATTGCATAGCCGTGTTAGCATCAAAATCGTCCGGTACTGGTGAGGCTTGGTCTCGTACATACGGATCACTTGCTGTAGGTTAGGTAAAACTTGATATCTTTCGGATCATGGCTGAGCACCAGGTGGGATTTTATCGCTGCCATAGTGAGATTGTCAAAGATTGAACAGCAGCCGGAGCAGCGGCCGGGGACGCTTGCTCTCATAACTTTTGCTGTTTTACCATTCATCATATGTTCCAGCTCCCCTGGTGTTCCTTTCATCTCGCCATAGTGTGAACGAGCCATATCTAGCATCTTCTCATAATGCGTGCACATGACGAGATGGGGTCCATACAGGATAGGCGCTATCTGGCTACTGAAGCATTGGTCGGGTTTTGATTTCTCATCAAACTCCCTCCCGTAATAGATGAAATCCAATTTCGGAGGGACCTGGAGATGCAATAAGTCGCCATTAAATTTGAATTCGGGGAGGTCCCTGATCTCTGATGCGGATTCCTCCGATATTGGGTATTCAGATACGTCATGACCGGTAGGCACGAGGATCTTTACCACTTGAAAACTGTCTGCTCCTGCGTCGTGCAGTCTCTTTGCTGTTTCGTGGTACAGGCCTTCATTCTCTGGACGCATGCAGGTGCGCGCACCGATGAGCAGTTCATCAGACCTGCCATTCTGTGCTGCTTTGTTCGCAAGGGTTTCTATGAGCCGAAGAGAATCATCGAAAGTGAAGCGATTGTCGACTTTTCCTTTCTGCCGTGAATATTTCGTATACGCTTCATTGCCCAGGCCCGGCATGCTTATCCGTATATATTTTCCATGTTTGGCGAGAGCATCGATAGATCCCTCAGTGAGGCGGCTACCTGAGCTTATATAGACGCAACCCATGTTGTGCTCGCCATGAGCGAAAGAGATGATCTCCGCCCTATGTTTGTACATATCGGGATTGCCTTCACCTGACATTTCGAAGCGGACGGATTCTGCACCCCTCTCTCCCGAATACCTCGCGACTTCAGCCAGGATCTTTTTGTAGACATCTATATCCATGCTATGGAAATTCAGCTCTTTTTGGAAGAATTTAACGGTCTCTGGTGCAAGGCAGTCCACGCAGTTGAAGTCGCAGTGATTATAGTCGTGAGAATCGAGTGATAATATGGGCATAGACTCCTGCTCTCCCGTGATCCATCCTTGCAGCGCTTTTCCCAAATCAAGAATGCTTAAGGGATAGAAATGCTGGGCATGGATTAAATTAAGATACGCCATCGGAGTGCCAGAAGGCCCATAAACCATAATCATGCCCTCGGCTTTCATCTTGAGCTCTTTTTCCGAGGATTCATGTATGAGTGCGCCTAAATCTGATTCAGGAAGAAGGAAATTGACTGAATGCTCTATTGAATTCCCGTTTAGCTCGATGACAATTCCGTTGAGATCAGTTCCGAAGGTGGTAAAACCACCAGTTTGTTCATTCGATGGATCCGACATGTCAGGATTCGGATAATGAATTCATTTATATAGTTTACTATCAAATAGTAGTTACTTTTTGGAGAGATAACGATTATCGAATAGAAACGCATCAAGGTCCGATATAGCAATCTCTCTCGGTAAGACTTATTTGATCATCATACCCCCAATCGTGTCTGGCGTTGCCTGGAAGATTCCAAGCCCATAACATATCCAATACAAGGGCTCTGCGGCATCAGTAAAAGATGATAACAGAAATAAAAAGACTTCTAAATCTCAATCATCTCAATCTCGATGTTGAGACCTTCAGGGATGGGCACGCGCATGACCAATCGCAGCGCACGCTCGTCGATACCCATGTCGACAAGGCGCTTATGCACCCTCATCTCATACCTTTCCCAAGAGGCCTTACCCTCACCGCAAGGAGATTTCCGGGTCGTGACCCGAAGCCTCTTGGTAGGAAGCGGAATGGGACCGCGCATATCGACACCCACCTTCTCAGCGATGTCCTTGATGTACTGACAGGTCTGGTTGATTTTGTCGATGTCGATGCTTGCCAATTTGATTCGTGCTCTCTGCATGGTCGTGTGCCCTCATGATAAACGTGCTATTCACCATGGATGAATAGAGGAAAATAAAAGATATTTATTCTTTCTTGACGAGATCGATACACATACCCGCCGCCACGGTCTGGCCGGAGTCGCGGATCGCGAACCGAGCGAGCTGCGGGATATCTCCCTGCTTCTCGATGACCAGAGGCTGGACAGGCTTGAGCTTGACGATCGCTGCGTCTCCGTTCTTGATGAAGTCCGGGTTCTCTTCGAGAGTCTCGCCCGTCGCCGGGTTGAGCTTCTTGGTGATCGCGGTCACCATGCAAGCGACCTGGGCGGTGTGGATATGGAACACCGGGGTGTAGCCTTTGCTCATGACACTCGGATGGTTCAGGACGACGATCTGCGCCGTGAACTCGGTAGCCACGGTAGGGACATTGTCTGCGGGGCCCAGGACGTCGCCTCGACAGATGTCTTTCTTGCCGATTCCACGCACATTGATCCCCACATTGTCGCCGGGACCTGCCTCTTGCATCTGTTCGTGATGCATCTCGATGCTCTTGACTTCGCCGGGGACGCCCTTGCCTTCTCGACCGGGGACGACCATGACCTTCTGACCGACCTTCATGATGCCGGTCTCGATGCGGCCCACAGGGACGACACCGATACCAGTGATGTTGTACACATCCTGGATGGGCATGCGAAGGGGTAGATTGGTAGGTTTCTCCGGTGGCTTGAGGTTGTTGATGGCATCGAGCAGTGTACCGCCGGTGTACCAAGCCATCTTATCTGTCTTGTTGACCACGTTATCGCCAGGAAGCGACGCGATGGGGACGAAGGTGACCTCGTCGGGCTTGAAGCCGACGGTCTTGATCAGCGCGCTGACCTGTTCCTTGACAGTCTTGAAGACCTCCTCAGAATAATCTTTCATGTCCATCTTGTTGACCGCGACGATGAGCTGGCCTACGCCGAGCGTCTTCGATAGGAAGACATGCTCCTTGGTCTGGGCCATGACACCGTCGTTTGCGGCGACGACGAGCACCGCTGCGTCCGCCTGGGATGCGCCGGTGATCATGTTCTTGACGAAGTCCCTATGGCCAGGGGCGTCGATGATGGTGAAATAGTACTTGTCGGTCTCGAACTTCTTGTGCGCGAGATCGATGGTCACGCCACGTTCACGCTCTTCCTTGAGATTGTCCATGACGAATGCGAACTCAAAGCCGCCTTTTCCGAGCTCTTCAGCTTTCTCTTTGAGCTTTCTCATCTGCTGCTCGCTCACAGCGCCTGAATCAAACAGGACGCGGCCCACTGTAGTGGACTTACCATGGTCGACATGTCCGATAAACACGAGATTGATATGGGTTTTTTCTTTAGCCATTTTTTTTACCCTCCGATCATTTCTTTGTGATTTTTTTCCTCATCAAACAGTAAATATACCGTCTTTTGACCGTCTCAGGAGTTTTACCTGTCTTTATAAATGTTTTGCTTTGCTCAGTCGCTGCTCTCCTCGCTGTCCTTCATGCCTTTACGCTGTCTGATCTGCTTGACGACACGCTGCTGAAGCTCGTCTGGCATACGCTCGAACGACTGATCGATCAACGATGATGAACCTCTTCCGCCGGTGGCGGAGCGTAGTTCGGACGCGAGTCCGAACATGTCTGCGACCGGAAGCTTAGCCGTCGTCTTGAGCAAGTCACCCTCCTGCTCCATATTGAGCAGCTGTCCACGCTTGTTGGAGATAAGCTTGGAGATCTCCCCCATGTATTCCTGCGGGGATTCGAAGAGCAGGGTCTGGATGGGCTCGAAGAGGAGCGGCTTGGCCCCTCTCATTGCACCTCGGATACCTTGCCTGACCGCTGGATACATCTGGGCAGGGCCACGATGGATGGCATCCTCGTGAAGAGTGGTATCAGCAAGAGTCACCTTGACTTTGAAGGAGGGCTCGTTCGCTACCGGTCCTTGCTGCATGACGTTCTCGAACATATCGTTGACGAGCTCGATGATTTCACCGATGTGGACCTCTCCTCTCGTCGCGTCGACGAGCATGTTACCGTGGTAGATGTTCTTGACCTTCCTTGCGTCCTTGGCGTCCATGCCACATTTGACGAATGCATCCCACAGCTTCTCATCCTTCTTCTTGATGCGCATCTCAGGGATCTCCCCTTCTCTGATGGCCTTGAAGAGCACGTCATCGAGAGGCTCGACGATGAACTTGAGCTTGTTGTGCTTGTTAGGGGACTTGCCCTCGAAAGGCATACTCTTGCCTGAGACAGTCTCACGATAGACCACGATCGGGGGGCTTGTCGTGACATCGACGCCCTTCTCGGTCTTGATCCTGTTCTCGATGACCTCGAGATGAAGCTCTCCCATGCCGTGAAGCAGATGCTCACCGGTCTCCTCGTTGATCTCCACCTGGATGGTGGGATCCTCCTTGACGACCTTCCTGAGCACTTCGATGAGCTTAGGCAGGTCTGAGGGCATCTTGGCCTCGATGGCCTTGGTGATGACCGGGTCGAAGATATGGGTGATCTGTTCAAAGGGTTCAGTCTGATCGATCGTGACGGTCTCGCCCGGCGCTGCCTTGATACCGGCGACTCCGATGATGTTGCCGGCAGGGACATTGTCGACGATCTCACGCTTGGCGCCGTTATACACGAACACCTGCTGGACCCTCGACGGCTGATTGAGCCTGTTGAGGTAGACGTCGGTGCCTTTCTTCATGGTGCCTGAGAAAAGCCTGCCTGCGGAGATCTCGCCTGCCTGGGGATCGACCACGACCTTCGTGACCACGAAGAAAAGAGGACCGGAGGGATCACAATGTTGGAGCGCTTTGCCTTCGTCGCTCTCGAGGTCCCCATGCCAAAGCTTGGGGATACGGTATTCCTGAGCAGAACGGGGATCGGGAAGATGCTTGATGACGGCATTGAGGACGATGACATGCAACGGCGCTTTGTCTCGCAGCTCCTTCACCTTGTCATCATTATATGCATCGATGACATCCTTGAATCCGATGCCTTTGTTCTGCATGTAATTGATAGAAAGCGCCCAGTTATGGAATGCCGAACCGAAGCAGACACTGCCGTCCTGGACATTGACCTGCCATTTCTCGCCGAGATCGACGGGGGCGATCTTCTTGATGAGCAGGTTGACATTGGCGATGACCTTGACGAACCGTTCTTGCATGGCCTCAGGGGTGAGCTGCAGCTCCTTGATGAGCCTATCGACCTTGTTGATGAAAAGGATGGGTTTGACACGCTCACGGAGCGCCTGACGCAGAACGGTCTCCGTCTGGGGCATGACGCCTTCGACCGCATCGACGAGAACGATGGCACCGTCGACCGCACGCATGGCGCGTGTCACGTCGCCGCCGAAATCCACGTGGCCGGGCGTGTCGAGCAGGTTGATGAGAAATTCCTTGCCATCGACGGCATGGACCATGTTGACGGCCGCGGTATCGATAGTGATGCCTCGCGTCTGCTCATCCTCATGGAAGTCGAGTGCGCAGGCCTTTCCGGCGAGATCCTCAGACATCATACCGGCTCCAGAGAGCAGATTGTCCGAGAACGTTGTCTTGCCGTGGTCGATATGTGCGGCGATGCCGATATTCCTGATCTGAGTGGGCTCCTTCATGACCCGAAGGATCTTTGCCACCATCTTTTCTGCCATTTCGTATTCACCTTTGGTAGTATTATTCGACGATGTGCATGTCGTGCACCGTCTTGTACGTGTGCATATCATCCTTGGAGAACCAAAGTCCGATCTCCTTCTTGGCCTCCTCTGGAGTGCCGGACGCGTGCACAAGGTTCTTGACTGAGATGTTCTTCGAATCGGCGAACTTCATGCTCACATGGGAGTAATCGCCTCGTATCGTGCCAGGCTGGGCTCCTTTGGGCTCAGTGGCACCGACCATCTTCCTGATGACCTCGACCGCCTCGATGCCTTCGAGCACCATGGCCACGACCGGACCGGAAGTCACATAGTCCTCTGTAGCCTGGTAGAAGGGCTTGCCCACATGGGCCGCATAGTGCTTCTTAGAGAAATCGGCGTCGATCCAGACCATCTTCATACCGACGATCTTGAAGCCTGCCTTCTCGAAACGGGTGGTGATCTCTCCGGAGAGGGATCGCTGCACCGCGTCGGGCTTGAGCAATACGAGGGTTCGCTCGATCATTTTTTAGGCTCCTCTTTCTTGACGGATTTCCTTGCATGTTCCGCCACTTCCTTGACCTTCGCATGCTCAGCCGTCCATGTGGTCTCTCTGGCCTTGCGGCCCAGACCAAGCAGGTTCTTCTGGCATTTGTTGGAGCAGAAATTGTGCGTTTTGCCGTCTTTCTTGATGAACAGCTTGCCGGTACCGGGCTCGATCACGACGCCGCAGAATGTGCATTTGACCATTGGAAAATCACCTAAGCCTTGCCTCGGCCGCCCTTATTGAGCTGCTTGGCCTCAATCTCTGTCTCGCGAAGCATGAGGGTGTCCCCGATCTGGATCGGGCCCTTGACATTGCGTCGCAGAATCTTGCTCTGATCTCGTCCCTCGAGCACTCGGCATCTGACCTGGATGGCCTCGCCACGGGTCCCGGTGCGGCCGATGATCTCTTCGACATTGGCCGGGATACCTATCGAGAACGACGCCTCGGAGCGCTTCTGGGTGGTTTCCTTGCCCCCATCCTTACGGGGACGAGATGATGGTTTCGGAGCTACCATCAGAATCACTCCTTCTTCTCTTCTTCAGCGGGTGCTTCCTTGCTCTCCTCGGCAGGCCCCTTGGCCTTCTCTTCGGCCTTGGGCTCTTCCTTCTTCTCCTCTACCGGCGCTTGCTCTTCGCTGACGAGCTCTTTTGCGAGCTCTTTGATGATGGCCTTTGCGTCGCCTTCCTGGATGATCGCGACCGCGGACGTCGATACTTCGAGTCCTGCCGCCACACCGAGTTCCTCCTTGCTGCCGATCTCGACGCAGGGGATGCCCTTGTCCTTGGATAGGAGCGGGAGATGCATGATGACCTCAGGAGGGGAAACGTCTTTGGCGTACACCACGAGCTTCGCGGTTCCCTTCTCGATGGCCTTAGTGACCTCGTTAGTGCCTTTCTTGAGCTTTCCCGTCGCGCGAGCGAGCTCTACTGCCTCAAAAACCTTGTCTCCTTTCTTTTCCGCCATGGTTACATTCCTCCTGTCAATGCGGTTGGATGATTATCGAAGGTACAACACTTAAAAGAATGTGCGTGCCTCCCTCAAATCCCCCCCGTGAGGGATTCTCATCAGTCATGGGCTATAGGGTAGCCGTGTCAGCAGCCGATGTGCCCTGATGCTCCAGGCAAATCAAGATGGCTTTATAAAGGTTGTGGTCGGATAGAATTTGATAGATGAAAGTTACAGCGACGTGCATACATACTTATAAGTAGCGTTTGGTTGTCCAATCCCTCAATGGCTTATCTATCAGGTGATGACGATTGAACAAGCACTTATCTCAAGAGTTATGGAACGGAGGTCTAGGTGAACTTGAAATAATAGCGAAAGAAATTGGTTTCGACCATTTCAAGACCCGCCATTACAGACCGACCACTACTTTTGAAGCATTCCGAGACATCCATTTCCCAGACCAGCCACTTATTCTTGGAATATTCGGATCCGCTTTCGAGATCGCAGAAAATCAGCAAGGTCTTGCTTTCAAAAAAATCCCCTATGTTGCAGAAGAGATGGCAAAAGCGATCTCCAAATACAGAGAACGTGTCATCATCGTGACCGGTGCCTGCCCGGATAACTCCATCCCTTCTCTCGTCGCCAAATACCTTAAAATATACGCACCAGAGATTCCGATCATCGGCATCTCACCGGATGGGAACTTTCAGAACGCAACCCAATTCGGTCACGACCGATTCAAGCATCTCAAGGATTGGCACGATTTCATCATATATACCGATTACCACACACCCGGGGAACACGATGGGTTCCGTATGCGCGACGGCGTCAACGTCGAGTTCGTCGATGGAGCTATCGCGACCATGGGAACCGAAGGCACCAAAGATGAAATTGCCGGACTAATGGAGTGCGGCAAAGTGGTGGGGCTGCTGACGTCGTACGGAGGAATAACAGACTATGAACTCGATTCACTCAAGTTTCTTGAGGCGTACGGCAAACACTATTGGGTGGCATACCAATCGCCCGACATACATCGTCTCGTCGATCTCGTGGTTGGCCAACTTGCGGTAGACCGCCATCTTCGACATGGCACTGAATTAACGACGCTCGACCTCTACGACCACATCAACGGATCGAAAGACCATATCGAGGATCTAGGTATGCTGCGGAAATCAAGACCTGATCCGCATTTCAAGCTGAATAGGGATAGACACTATCCTCTTGCCGTCAATGGCGGTTCCCGATGGGATGTGGACCACCAAAGAAAACTTGTCATCGCATCCCCAAAAGAAGAGGTCGAAAGCGCGCTCATCGAAATCATAGGAGCCGAGCACCTGAAAGTCCTCAAAGACGGACAATTACGGACAGGGGAATTCGGGACAGTATTGCTCCCAAACGGAATTAATTCAAGATCCATCTCAACCAAAATCCACGAAGTCACATCCACATACGGAGACAAGCTCATCTACAACAGAGGATTTTAATCACTAGAAAGTAACACAGGCCACTTTTGTTTATAAAGTAACGCCCCTCAGCAGTGTCAAAACAAGCACACTTTATATACAGTAACCACAAGATTTTTATATCAGTAATTACTGAATGTTAGTAATAGAATCACATAATCCTCTAACAAACGAAATGGTGATGAATCATGACTGACCCCGATATTGCTGCCCCCCCTCTCCCTTCAACAAAAACAGAGAAGATGTCAGATATCGTTCCTGAATACTTTGATCTCCATAAAGTTGATTCGATTAATCGAGTCAATGTAGTCAAGAAGCGCAATCAAGAACTTCGTGCAAATCGAGACAATCTTGAAGGCCTCGTGAAGAAATCCCTCAATGGGAGCGACGCCATCGATGAGACCCAAGACCAAGGTGCACAATACAGTGCTGCAGCAGCAGTCATCAGCGAGCTAGTCAAAGAGGCTTATGTTGCGACAGACGGAAAAGCTCCAGAAAAACTCACAGAAGATAAAATCAACAGCAAACTCAGGGATATGAATATCGATAAGCAATATGCCGAGTTAATAAAAGAAGCCATAGAAGCACCCTCCCTAAGATATGGGGAACTCGGAGAAGATTCTTCAATTAAGCGGATGTATGATTGGGTCGCCAACGAAAAGCATGTTGAGGGTAAAAGAATCAACTACCTTCAACAGACCATCTTCAAACTGGCCCAAGAAAATTACAAAGAACTCGAAGTCCTCCACGACCTAGCTGGCGATCATCTGGATGTGCAGTTTGAACCTTCGGCAAACCCCAACACGGTTTTCAAGAAGCTTCAGCAGAAACTCCAAATGGACATGACGAAATACGATATGGATAAAGGAGGAGTCGACGCCAAGCCCAAGGGAAGCACCGCAGGATACCCAGACATGAAAACGAATCGGAATTACTTTTCGAAGAACTAGGTTCGTTCCAGAACCTTTTTATTCTCTTTTTTTCCCCTCTCTTCTATGAAATCCCACACCCACTATCTTCTCATCAATACTGCCCAGAGGCAGGAGTTCCGCAACATCACCGCCGACGTCGAGGCCGCGGTCAGGCAGTCCGGCGTCAAGGAGGGCCTCGTCCTCGTCAACCCCATGCACATCACCTCAGCGGTCTTTGTCAACGATGCCGAATCAGGGCTCCTCGAGGACTTCGCGGAATGGCTCGAGGAGCTCGCACCTACAAAGCCCGACTACGCCCACCACAAGACCGGCGAGGACAACGCTGACGCACATCTCAAACGCACTCTGATGGGACACCAGGTCACTATGGCCATCACCGACGGCAGCCTCGACCTCGGCCCCTGGGAGCAGATCTACTACGCAGAATTCGACGGCATACGTGACAAACGTGTGCTGATCAAGATCATCGGAGAATGAGCCCCATCGCAAACCTTTTATCATCCGAAACCACACCACCAACATGACAACGATCGACGACCTCAAGAAAGATGTGGACCACATCAAGGCCCGTAATGCCCGCGTCGAGACCGACAAGGCATGGGAGACGAGCTGGACAAGACGTATCGTGCTTTTCAGCCTCACCTATATCGTCGTCGTCATCCTCTTTCTCGCCGCCAATCTCCCAAATCCGTTCGTCAACGCCCTGGTCCCGGCGCTGGCCTTCGTCCTATCGACGCTGACCATGACCATGTTCAAGAAGATGTGGCTCCAGAAAAGAAGATAGAATTCAATGGACATAGTAATCGATACTATCAACACTCCCCGTCAATTGCTGAAGGGTGATGAAATTCCATTGCAACACCTTATTCGGCAGTCCATTTTCCCAAGGATGTTCTTTATTGAATTGTGTCCGGCGATAATCCAAGTAGTCTCTGGTTTCCGGCACCAACTGCATGGATATGCAATCTTCCACTAGCTTCTACTGGACATTCATCGGCATCGATTCATAAGGCATCGTAGTGATATGGGCCCAGAATTGATCCATGGCTCGTTTATTCCTGACAGAAATCGTCTTCTGTTTGACAAGATCGTCAATACCCATCAAGCAGCACCCAACTACTCCCCAGCCTTGGCTATCAGCGTCTCCAATTCGGTTATCTGCTCCCTCAGGCGCTCGATTGTACGAGTGTTGTCCTGCTGGTTGAGAAGGTCGCCGCATTCAGGGCAGTGGAAATTGAATTCTGTGGCCATATCGAAATCGCCCCGCACACAGAGGTTCTTGCACATGAAGAATGCATCTTTATGCTTCTCTTCACGCTCAAGCCGCTCCTGCATTTTATCGAGCCGTTCAGAATGAATCTTCTTATAGACATGTTTGATGGCGCCTAAGTTCAGCGTCCAGTAGGAGATGTACCAACCTTTGATCTTGTCTTTCTTGCGGTGATAAGTTATCAAATTATGGGTATGCAGACGATAGAGGACATTACGGATGTAGTTTACTTCCAGCTTGAGGGACTCTGCGATCATGAACTCGGAGATGTTCTTCTTGCTCTTCATGAAATCGACGATAGGCAATGCATCATCGCCGACCACGTCAGAGATGACCTCTTCCACAAGTTTAGGGGTTATTTTCATTTTTCCTGTATTCTGCACTGCCGGCAGGTCATCCGTGACAACCTCCGCTACCTGCGATGATCCCGTCATGTAACACCATATGGAGAACTAATATATAAACCTTTCGATTTTGTAGTTACTGTCCAGTTGTGACTCACTTGTGGGTGAACCAAAAAATGGCGCGTCCCCCACCTATCTGATCAAGACGGCAGAAACCCATCCGTTCGAACTGGATGACTTCCCCCGGCTCGATATCGTCGATGCCTGCTTCAGCCAATCCAGACATGACCGTCTGGTCCGGCATCAGCACATCAACCTCCCTCACCTGGTCTCCATAGGGTAACCAATGTATATTCTTAGCTCCCACGTTTTTAAACTTTTCGTAATCCATCGAATCAAAGGCGTATCCGGCCTTCTCCCTACGGAAGTTAAGGTGCCCCATCAGCCTGACAAGATCGCCTTCAGTTATGGCATCAATATCCTGTTTAGAGAGATAGAACTCTTGGGCCGTATGCAAACGTCGTACACCGAAATCATCGTGCTCAGGGTGCTTGCGGAGCTCCACATCGGCATCAGGAGCGTTGGTAATTGTGACTTGGACAGGATCCTTGATGAAGAAATACCTCGCGACCTGACGGTCGAGCAGCCTCTTGTTCTGCACGATGAGGTCGTCCCACGTCATGACGGCCTCGGCCTTGGTCACGCCGGTGGCGAGCACGAACGACGCGATGGCCTCAGGCTGGAATCCCCGGCGACGCAACGCGACCAGCGTGGTGAGACGAGGATCATCCCACCCAGTGAACTCACCTTTTTCGATGAGCTCCCGGATGATCCGCCCAGAGCTCTCGACACCTTCCATATTGAACCGACCGAACTCGAAGACATTGGTCTCAGCGAATCCGAGGATACGCTGTATATGACGCTGCAGCTCGTTGCGCAGCTCAAATTCCTTGGAACGCAGCCTGTGGGTCACACCATTGAAGCCGTCCATGACCGCATTCTCCAGATCGTATGTCGGCCATATCCGATATTTCGTGCCTGTCCGAGGATGAGGCTTATCGATGATGCGCATCATGGTGGGATCACGCATGGCTGAGTTCTTGTGCTTGAGGTCGATCTTGAGCCGCAGGATGATCTCTCCCTCGGTCGCGGTCTTCATCTTCTCATAGAGCGCGAGAACATCCTCAGACGATCCATCCCGACAATCGCAAGGCGCCCCATTCTTTCGTCCTTCCCTGACTTTTTCAACAGGGCATACACAGGCATAGGCATGACCTTCAGCTATCAGTTTCCTGGCCATCTCGTCGAACTTCTCCATGTGGTCTGAGACATAGACCACTTCATCCC
This sequence comes from archaeon, assembly GCA_043817075.1. Classification (GTDB taxonomy): domain Archaea; phylum Nanobdellota; class Nanobdellia; order Woesearchaeales; family JAADFO01; genus CAYVGP01. The sequence continues at coordinate 58,175 of JBDRHG010000009.1, forward strand.
AAGATATGCCGAGCCACTTGTAATTTTCAAGATGGATGTCGTAGAACTCCTCTTTTGCGAGGTCAGGATTGGTGTCCTCGAAACGGAGGATGAACTTCCCACCGTATTCCTTGGCGAGGTTATGGTTCAGGAGGATGGCTTTGGCATGGCCGATATGAGGATACTTGCTCGGCTCAGGCGGGAATGCTGTGACCATCTTGCCATCCCATTCCTCATGGGAGATTCGGAGAGAATCGAAGATGGAATGTGCCTTATGCTCTTTTTCCTTGATCACGCCTTTCCCTGAAGTCTCTAGCTCGGCCTGCTGCCCTTCCAAGGACATCGCATTGATCTCCTTGCAGAGCTCTGCTGCGAACCTGCCGACATCCGCCGCCGACCCCTTCGCTTCCGGATGTTCGGTCATGGTCTTGCCCACGATCGGTCCTGGCGAGCATTTCCCTCCGAAGCCGACCGCATTATGCAGCGCGAACACGCGCATCTTGGTCTTGATCTCATCGGTCAGCCCGGTTCCTTGATTACCTTGAGTCATAGGGTGCGGAGTATTAGTGAGATGTTTATTAAACCTTTGATAACATGAATCGTCGACGAACAGGGATTCCGGAAGAAAGCAAAAGTAAAGCCCTTCATCCACGGTTCTGCCTGAATCCCTCTCTTGATAAAAGAAAACGTTTTTAAACTGCCTTAGTTCTCCCTCGGCAAGGTCGTCGGGCCCATCGACCGGATTTTTTTGCCCGACTTGCCGAGATGCGGACGGAATCTTGTTCATGTCCGCTACACACACCATCGGGCTGGTAGTTAAATCCGGTATAACGTCTGCTTGGCTAGCGGAAGGCTCCGGGTTCAAATCCCGGCCAGTCCAGTATATTCCCGGAACAGATTTTGCGCTCACAAAGGAGGATGACCAGAAGCTTTGGTCAAGTGTGAAAGTCATCGCCATCGTCTTTGATGCCTTTCTCAGTCTTATCCTTTGGCTCATCATCACAAATATCTTCACGATACCATTCGACCTGGTATTGCTCCCTGTCATTTTTGGGATGGTTTTCTTCTTGCGGTCAAGAACGATGTCGAATAAGAAACAACATTCAGAAGGAAACTAAAAACATCTTACAAGCCTAATTCTCGGTCACGCTCTCGGACAGGGTCTTGGTCAATCAGGAGTTTGATTGTCGAAGATAGCTCCGAAATATTTGCGATGAACACGGTTTTCATATGGTCTCTGTCTCGTTCTCGGGACGCATCATTCTCGATTATCTGCATGTCGTTATCCCACCGCATCAGTTTAGGAGCATTGAAAGCAACTATAGGTACCTTTTCAATAGAAGAAAAATCCCGGAGATTTCCTGCGCTATCGATATCACCTTTCGAGTAGGTGATGAAGTACAGTGGTGCATTTGTGACAATAAGAGGAATTATTATTTGTTCGGGGAATCTGTGTTCGGAGATGTATGCTTCTACTTCTTTCAGGGTTTGGTTGACGTGGTCATGGACATCTTTGTATGATTTATGAAGAGAGTCGCTGTTTGTTTTTTTCAGCCGATTATTTTCCCTGAAAAGAAATGCGACATCAGACCATGCGACTTTAAAGTCAGGAGTGGTCCGTGTGTGGACTCGTATTGGACCATTTTTCAAGTCGTATAGTAGATTTATGACATTGCTCCGTTCATATGCTTTTGAAAAGAACCATGAGAATTCTGTGCGTTTGCATTCGATGATGAAGATGTGGTGACCTGTTGTAAAGATTAGGTCTGTCTCAACGGGCTCTCCTCGAAATTCTGTGACCCGATTTCGGTCTTCGAATCTAAGAACGTCTTGCTCTGAGAGCAGCTTCATCGTTCTGTCTTCAAGAAGAAATCCCCGTCTGTTGAGCTCTTTGATGAATAGTCCCTTGTCATCCGGATGGATGATTGGCTGAATCTCGTTGTTCTCAGAAGGCATTGTGTGTTCTATTTTCGTGGAAGGAATGCAAGTATTTAAATATTTAGTCTCATATACAATGTATATGAAACAGAATAGCTTCAACGTGCGGATTGTTAGCGACATAGAAGTAAATCCCTCGGGGATTTTCTCATCAGAGGTGCGGTCATGGGGTAATAGCGCTCACATCCCTTTGCCAAAGCGATTCCTGGGAAAAAAGGCGATTGTCATTCTCGAAGACCAAATCCGGAAACGACAGAAAAGCACCAAAGAAATCCTCGAAGACCAATACGGATAAATACTGACGACCCGTATTCCAGGGCCATAGAGCCGTTTCGCGGAAACTTTAATATATCAATCCAGTATTCTTTAAGGCATGGAAGCTCTGCCCTTCGTGAATATCAGTTTGCCGCTGTATGTGGTCATCCCGCTGATATTCGCCTATCTGGTATGGTCGAAATTCCTCAATCAATCAAAACTTCGACCAAAAAATGTTGAAGACCTTTTCGATATCTTCACCATCTTCGCGATTTTCTTCACACTACTATTCGGTTCTTTGGTCATTATGACCATGTTTTTCCATATTCTCAACTACCCCTTTACGAATACAAATCTTGGAGACCTCACATCAGTAATTATCATGCTCACAATAGTTTTTTTAGTAGCCACAATCATGTGGACACGACATCTCCACCCCTCAAAAAAACATCTCATTGAATCAATCACGGCCGTGTTTCAAATACTAATAGGTATGCTGTGCTACTTCATAGCCCTTCAACTCTATCTCCTATTCACACCTCTCAATCAAGCTCTCAGTGAATTCCACATAGTCATCATCTTCATGATTATCTTGATTTTCCCAGTGTACCTCACATCGCTCTTTTCTTTCAAAGGACCTTCATTGAAGCAGATTTTCACGAAGGGAGCAATATTCATATTTTCAGGGATACTCATCTTCACTCTTGCAACAAGCTATTTTTCTCTGCCAAACTATCAGTTCTCAGACCCGAGAGAAGTCGAGTACACCTTTTCTGACGTTGACCTACATCGCGGAGGAACAGCGTACCTGGAAAAGGAGGTCATACTGACTGTCAACTCTTTTGGCCGTTGGAGTTCTCTTAGCTCCTTCATCCCCTTTTATTACGGCGACTACAAATTTATCACCAATAATAATCGAAAGGAACTCTCAGTGGACTTCAATACCAGTAATGGAGATAGGAAGACACTGTCTGGGTCATTCGAGAATTTGCTAAAATTGGATTCTGACTCTTCACCTCTCATTGACCGTGTGATACATAATGAGGATGAACAGATGGTTGTTATTGCGTATAATCGTAAGGAGATGTTGGCTGCTGAGGTTTCACACTTCATCTTCAGGGGCTTTTCACATGTCAACATTTCTGAAGACGAGTACTCCTATGATGATTCCTCTGATGAAGGAAAAAATTGCGCAGACCATAAGTGCGAGTACAGACTTACGATAAAATCAAGTCTCGCCACAGCAATAGATGTGGAAGACAATACATTGGACAATCTTCGCTATGAAGACGTGAATAGCACTCTCTGCATCTTTTCTGGAATTGAAATTGATACATCAAGGATGAGCGATACCCACCGCCGCTCTATCGATTGTAAACGTCAAGGCTGTAGTTTCGAAATTACGAATAATAGGACCAACAAAGAAGTCTTAGATGCTGGATTCTATATCGACGGAGATATAGTCCGCATCCATTATCTCTCCATATACCATCCAGTTGATATCAACATGTCACTCAAAATGAGCTGTAACGGTTCCACAGACTCCTAATTCTCACGACTTATTCTCTTAGGTGGGGAGATCCAATACCGCGTAGTCACCCCACCGTAACCTATAAAAGGGATTTAGCTATTCTCCTTCCATACTCCGATATGTTAACTGAGGTGATTACCACGCTGAAGGAATTCACCACCTACCTCAAACGACCTCTCGAACAGTTCGAGATTGAACAAGCCAGAACCTTCAGCGAAGTTCTTGACATAATCGAATTAAAAAAACATGCTGCCATACGATATGAGAAAGATGTGATTGGCTTCATCTCTCATCATGAAGATGACTGGATGAAAACCATCATCGAAGAAGAAAAGCCAGGCCACGAACTTGTTCTCCTAACAGACTTACCTGTGAGAATCACCGACAACGTCCTTCGATGCCTCATCCCCCGCGACGTTCTAAGAAAAAAGGGAATCTTTGGGGCTGCCAACGTGGGAATTCGGTTCTCAGAGTTCACCAAAGCATATATCGAACATCATGGACCGGGGGAGACACACGGATGCTGGCCTCACATCATTATCAATGATTTTGAGCTGATAAAGCCTCTCGAGCTTCGAGTGCATTCAAAGAAACAGTCCAGGGACCTGTTAAAATTACGAAGAGAAATTCTTTTTAAAGAGATGGACACTGAACCACCCGAATATGTTCAGCTTTCTATCTTGGAATCCCTTTTTTTAGCTCCAAAAATCGGGTCCCGGACCGGTATTGAGACCAACTCTTATCTCGACAACAACGCGCCAGTAAGAAGTCTCATCAATCTTGACACATATAACACTGTTCTAAGAAATCTTATTCCCCCGGAAATCAGTAATTGTCATGAACCATACTATAGAACTGATACCGTTAGGCACCAAATTACAAAACGCGGGCTCACACTGCCAGTGAATATCAAGCACCATCCAGGAGCGTTTACATTTCATGCTAAATGCTCACCAGCTCACCATGAAGATGATGCAGTGAAGCTGAGGTCTATACCGTCCGGGGAAGTGGGGATTGCTCATCAAACAACATACGCTTCGCATAGTAGTCGAAAAGAATTAATTGAAAAAATAATGCTTTCAGAATTCTTCTATAAACAAGACTATTTACCTCTTTACTCAATTGAAAAGATGACCTCGCCATTCAAATTGATTGAGTCAAACCGTGAGATTCTGTACACTGATTATGCACAACGGATGTTTACACAAATCCCTGCAGAAAGCATTACGACCAACGAGCGGCATAAAGTTCAGCAAATCGCCCAGGATTGCCTTGATGCGATTGGATACAAGCGTAAAGAAGGTACTGATTACTACCTGAGTACAACCGTTCGAATGCTCAGGGAAAACCTTCAACGTGTTAAACGCATGATATATCGCAGCGGCTACCAACCTGGCGGGGGTTCTCTTTCAGGGGTTTATCTGCAAAACCTTGAAACAAACTTTGATGAAATCACACAGTCATCTGACTTCGAGAATTTACCACGTGTTTCAGTCAATCAGTCGATAATTAATAAAATCCGGAATAATGCCCTCAGAAGCCTTATTCTGGGGGAAGTAAAGATACGTGGAGGTGTCTGCGCGTATCAAGACATTATCCACTCATTGAAGGTATTACATCATCAAGAAGAAGATATCCAAAAAGAATTTAAAAACCTTGAACAGACAGGTGCTATCTGGAAAGTCGGAGAGACTGTTAGATTGACGAGAGCAGATTTATAGTTATCAAGAGGTATTGTATCATGTGGGAATGGCTTATTGGACTGGTATCGTTCATTCTAGGATTGGCTATCGGCTACTACTTTGCCACAGCAAGAGCTTACCAGTCTGCCGACCTCTCCACAAAGTCCACTCTCTTACAGTCTCTGACCACCCAGGTCACGGAGATGAAAGGGCAGTTTGATAAGTACGAGCAGCTACGATTGCAGAAAGAAAAGGCCTTCGAAGAATACCAATCGCATCGCGATAAGCTCTACCAGCAATTCGTCGATTCAACCAAAGAGTTCTACATCAAACAGAACGAGATGCGGAAAGAGACCGAAGACAAGCGGGAGAAGCAACTATCAAAGTTTGCTTCAGTCATTGACTCCTTCCAGCGGACTATTCACGGAACTAAAACCCGAGGCATGGTAGGTGAAGAGCTGCTGCGGTCATACCTTTCCGAAGCTATCAAGTCACGGCTCGTCAGGTCCCCTCTCCGAACTGAGAAGGGAGAAGTCGAGTTCGCCTGGAACCTTGGGGATGGCAAACACATCCCTATTGATGCGAAGCTTCCGAAGCTCCCAGACCTAGTAAATTCCATGACGGAGGAGACCACTCAAGCGGAGAAAACGCATGCCAAACGAGAGGTCTTGAACAACATCAAGCACAAAATCCAAGAAGTGAAAGCCTACATCAATCAGCCCAACACCATCAACAAAGCGATTCTCGCTATTCCTGAGGGAGCCATCGAGCTCGCCCCCGAGGTTATTGACCTTGGGGCGTCCCAAAACGTTTTTGTATGTGCCTATAACCAGGTCTTTTTTATTGGAACCATCCTCTCAGAGGAATATGCGCATATGAAAGAGCAAGGGGAAGTTGGGGAGCTCAAGACCACGCAGAAAAAGCTAATTGACCTTCTCAAGGCGATTTTCTCTTGTACTGACACGATTGACCGACAGGCACGCTCTGTCATTAAATTTAATGAAGACATTCGGGACAAGGTCCACCAGGGCCTCAGATTCTCTTAAGTCTCCCTCTTCAAGCAGTTCATGTATCAAATTGGCGGACTGTTCGGTCTTCCGCTATCAAATAGACAGAAACATCTAGTTTCTTCAGAGAAGGCCATATCTGCTTCACCACGTCAGCATGACCCCTGGTGTCGGGAAGGGCAATACCAACATCAACTCCCTCCTGCATCATCAGGAGGGCCTTCAGGATGGCTTTCCCGAGATGTACGCTCTTCTGCTTACTATCGAAGCGCTTTCCGGCTCGGTTTGATGATATTCTAGAAGAGGTTTCACCTTTTGCCTCAATACGCAGTTCTCGTCCTTGAGGGCTACGAGCAACGATGTCAATACCGCATTCAGTTGGCTTACACCAGCTTTCTATGGTATAGCCCTCACTTTCAAGGTAATGATTCAATACCTCGATGATTTGCTCTTCGTTAAGCATGGTCATCCTCCGAAGGCCTTAACGACGGCCTGGCCCATCGTAAAGATAAGGAGAGCATAGAAGAAAAAACCTGCTATGCCCCAGCATAGCTCGACTAGGCGAGCTGTTCTCGGGTCTTTGATGCGCTCAGCTTCCTCTGCACCTATCTCTCTAAACTCTTTATATGCCTCATTACCTGCAACATGAGCAGCCATCATGGCTTCGTTAGATGCCTCTTCCTTGGCGGCGTCAATTTCTGCAGGGAGACGAATAGCGTCGTCTTCTCCGTGCGCTTGAAGGAAGAAGAGGAAGAAGAGTATGAATGGCAGTGATAGCCCGGTTATCCTCATCCAATCTGGAATGTTCTCGATGATGTCGGAAAGCATAAGTTACCAGATGGTGCGCTTATATTAATAGAAAATCAATGCACAAAGTATAGGATACACCCGCCGTTTTTCAACCGAAAAATATTAAATATTTATTTACTTCAAAATTCCTGAAGAAATTCTGGTTTTTAAAGGAAATCTCTTTGACATAGCGCATCTGTTCCGCACACCCTCTGGTCGGCCAGTCCATGATTTTTCTTATCAGCCCAAAAACCTTTTAAACGCCGACAGAATACCACACCTCGGGAGATATGCATGACCATCAAAGCGCTACTTTTTGATTTTTGGGGGACTATCGTCGAGAACGGAGTGTTCCCGAGCCCTATCAGGCAAGTCCGCAGAGCGCTACGTAACGAAGAGGATTTCTCTGATTTCGTGCAGAGATTCGAGAAGGAGTTCATGCTCAAAACCTACCAGGATCTTTATGAGGCATTCACGGCGGTCTGCCAGGCATTCTCCATCGAACCGGATAAAGAGCTTCTGGACTATCTTGTGGGCCTCTGGAACCGCAATAAACTGTTCGCAAAGCCCTATATCGAGACCAAGCCGGTGTTGGAAGGTCTTAAGGCTAACTTTCAGCTAGTCCTCGTGGCCAATTCTGACTGCTTCTCAGTAAGCGAGGTCATGGAGAAGTATGGCCTCAACGAGACCTTCGATCACGTCCTCCTTTCACATGAGGTGGGCCATCTCAAGACCGATCCCCAGATGTGGGACATTGTGCTGGAGAAGACCGGATGCGAGAAGGAAGAGGTCATGATGGTCGGTGATTCCATCGAATCGGACATGGCACCCGCCAGCAATGCCGGCATGAGCGCAGTCCTCGTCGACCGCCGCGACCGCCGCGAATACCCAGACAAGGTCCGCAACCTCAAAGAGCTCTCAAACTATCTTTCTACAATGCAGACGCAATAGAAATAGTCACATCCGTTCAGGCGCATGGATCCCTAAGAGGCCCAATCCATTGGCGAGCACCTGACAAACCGCGGCCAACAAGACGACCCGCTCCTCTTTCGTGCCTTCTTCTGCTTTGATGACCTGGTGTTTGTGGTAGTATTCGTTGAACTTCTGGCACATGCGCAACAAGAAATGCGCCAAGGCATGGGGTTTATAGGACTCAGCCGCCTCACTCACCGCAGTAGGATAGCCCTGGAGCATCATGAGAAGATCCTTCTCCTCTGGCTCAATCAAGTGTGAGAATGCCATCACCGGCTTCACATCACCGGCTTTCCGGAGTACGCTCGCCGCGCGGGCATAAGTGTACTGGACATACGGTCCGGTCTCGCCTTCGAAAGAGAGGCTCTCTTTGGGATCGTAATGCATGTCATTGCTAGGATCAGTCTTGAGCATGTAGAATTTGAGCGCACCGAGACCTATCCATTCAGCACGCTCGGCAGCTTCCTCCTTCTCCAGATCAGGATATCTGCTGTCCACCTCTTTCCGCGCCAATCCCACTACATCGTCCATGAGGTCGTCTGCGTCGACCACCTTCCCTTCCCGGCTCTTCATCTTGCCTTCGGGAAGGTAGACCATGCCGTAGGAGAGATGATGCAATCCGGAAGCCCAGGGATATCCCATGAGCTCGAAGATCTTGAACAGCTGTTGGATATAGAGGTTCTGTTCCGACCCGATCACATAGATCGACCTGGAGAATTCGAGCTTCGCCTTCTCCAGACCCAAGGCCAGATCAGCCGTCACATAGATGCTGGTGCCGTCCGCACGGACGATCACTTTGTCAGGCAATCCATGATCTTCAAGCTTTGCTACGACCGCGCCTTCTTCGTTCTTCTCGAATACGCCTTTCTTCAAACCTTCCTCGACCAATCCCTTCGCATCCCTGAATATCTCTGATTCATAGAACCATTTATCGAATCCGCAACCGAGCCGCCCATACGTCTCCTTGAAGCCCGCATATGCCCAGTCATTCATCCTCTTCCAGAGCGTGAGCGTCTCCTCGTCGCCTGCTTCCCATTTCCGCAAGAGCTCCCGCGCGCCCTCTTCGAGCTCTTCCTCATGGCGCGCGTACTCCACATAAAACTCGCCGACGAAATGGTCCGGTTTCTTGTCAGGCTCCTTGCCCTCTCCGAACTTCTGATAGGCGATCATGGACTTGCAGATGTGGATGCCCCGATCATTGATCCAGTTGACCTTGACAACATCGTGCCCCTGGGAACCCAACATCGTGGCCGCCGCCATGCCTAGCAGATTGTTGCGGACATGCCCGAGATGCTGGGGTTTGTTGGTGTTGGGCGCGGAGTACTCGATGACGACACGCTGTCCGCTCTTCTCTTTGGTCCCGTACGAATCACCTTCCCCGATCACCGAAGGGATCACCGCGGTGGCGAGCGCGCCTGGTTCGAGGAAGAAATTGACATAGGGTCCTGTGGCCTTTATTTCTGCGACTCCTTCGATACCAGAAAGCTCACCTGCCAGGTCTTCGGCAATCTTAGGCGGGGCCATCTTGCGCTCCTTGGCAAGCGGAAAACATGGGAACGCGTAGTCGCCGAGACTGCTGTCCGGAGGAGTTTCGAGCCGGACATCCTCGAGTCCGGTCTTCTCCTTGATTGCGTCGATGATGTGTGTCGAGAACATGGGTATCAGACCTTGTTGAGCAATGTGAGAATCACCGCTTTCTGTGAATGGAGACGGTTCTCTGCCTCATCGAAGACGACGCTCTGAGGGCCGTCGATGACTTCTGCTGTCTGCTCCATGCCACGCATCGCAGGCAGGCAATTCATGAAGATGGCTTCCTTCTTTGCCAGTGCCATGATGTCGGAGTCGACCTGGAATGGCGAGAATATCCTGACGCGTTCCTCCTTCTGTTCTGGAGGGATATGATAGCTCATCCAGGAATCGGTGACGACGACGTCGGCATCCCTGACAGCCTCTTTGGCGTCGTGGACGACTTTGACCGTCGATCCGCTCTTCGCAGCGTATCCCTCGGCAGTCTTGATCACGGCAGAGTCAGGGCTATGGATGGGGTCATCCGGACAAGCCACCGTTATCGAGATGCCCATCATGCTGCAGCCTAGCAGCAAGGAATGGGTGACGTTATTCAACGAATCACCGAGAAATGCCAGGGACAATCCCTTGAGCCTGCCTTTCTTCTCCTTGATGGTCATGAGATCGGCGATGATCTGGCATGGATGGTACATATCGGTCAAGCCGTTGATGACCGGGACGCCGGCATGAGACGCCAACTGCTCGATATCCTCCTGGGCGAACACGCGCGCCATGATGATATCGACATACCTGCCTGCACATCGGGCCGTGTCCTGCAATGTCTCTTTCCTGCCGAGAGGAGAGTCCTTTATGGAGTAGAAGATTGCATGCCCCCCCAATTGTGTCATGCCGGCCTCGAAGGACAGACGTGTGCGGAGCGACGCTTTCTCGAACAGCATGAGGAGGGTCTCGGTCTGGAGGATGTTGGCAAAATCCTGCGGACGCTTCTTGATATTTACAGAGAGATTGATGATATTGGCGATGCCTTCCGGACCAAGGTCTTCGAGCGTGCGGAGATGGGATGTCATGATGATACAACCTCCTTGATAAGATGATGGATGGCGGAATTCTAAAGAACTTTATATAGATATCCTTATGTAGGGCTTCGCCCAGATGAATTAGAAGAACAGGACGGAACTAATGCTCTTCCCCGTCCTTGTCCTTATCTTTGTCCTCAGAAGATTCTTTCTCTTCCCCGTCGTCCTCGTCGTAGCCTTTCATGAAGGCCTCTTCTTCAGGGGTGAGTTCGTCGTTGTCGACCAGTTCTTCCCGAGAACGTTTGTTGTAGACATTGTCCTCGCCTTCGTCGGCGTTGTAGTCTTCCTCAGTCATGGTGACCTCTCGGCTTACAGGTTATTTTTATGTTTTTCGATTTTATCTGTCACCTTGGCCATGTCGAATTTGGCTGCGGCTTGCTTGATCGCTGAACCGATGATGGCCCTGTTCTCCTGTTCGAGCCGGGCTATCTCAGCGTCCTTCTCCTTGATGATGCGTTCGTATCGTTCGCGTAGCTCCTCCAGCTCTCCAGAAGACACGCCTTCAGGTCCGGCTGGCAGAGATATCTCTTGATCAGAGGATACAGATTGTTTTTCGTTGTCTTCTGTTGAAGCTGATTGGTCAGTCATAATCTCGCCAGACATGCTTGCACTTTGTGCATTTGAAGAACTTGGTCTGAGGCTCGTCAGCAGCCCTTGTCTGCACAAGCCAGAACGAGGCCTCTTTGTTCCCGCATTTCTCGCATTTCTGATCCACGATAGGATTGGCCTCAAAGTCTTCCTCTATGACCTGGATTTCTTTCTGCTCGTCGATGTTCTCGGTGACATTGGCCACGGAGGTGTCTTTGGTGTTGTAGTCGCAGGACGGACATGCGAGTATCTTCTTGTTGTTCTCTTTCTTGGGTATGAGTATCGAACCGCATTTCGGACAAAACATTTTTTTCACCTCAGTGACGCGACAAGGCGAACCGCCCAGATCTTTATCCAGCCGAGATAGGGGACGCGGATCATGGCCTCACCGATGTAGGCATCCTCTCCGATCCGCATCTCGTCGAGCTGGTCGCTCCGTATCAGCTCGCGGTTATTATCCCCTTTGGTCTGGAAATATATCGTCCCATCATCTTCCCATCTGTCTATGACACGATGGATGATAGGGTCGGGCTTGCCGCTTCGGAAGACTATGACATCACCGATATCGATCTTCTCTTTCTTCGTGCCGAAGAGCATCATGATGTCGCCGGTGTTGAAACCGTTCTTGAATCTGAAGCTCTCGAATTGTCCTTGGGAGATGTTACGCTCCCTATAGAAATCGATCTGTTGGCAAGGGACATTGTAAGCGCATATGGCCGGGCGGTACCACCAGTTCTCTGTTCCGCCGGGATGCTCCATGCTGCCGCTGACCACAGCGACGACCGGATGGCTCGTGCCAAGCACAATCCCCAAACCCGGATAGACGAGGAATTTAATGATGACGAAAGCGAGTATGATATTGACGATCCAGCTCCAGACGCTGTTGTCTTCCCAGATGAAATACCATACTTTCTTCAGTATCTTTTTCCCGTCGACACCCATTTGCCAGCAGGGGAAGCGCCCTTCTTAAAAATGTTTCTCTTTGAGGCTCGAGGGAAGGTTTAAATAATACAGGGGACGCACGGAAATCATGACATTCAAACCCGGAAACGACACATACTTCGAGGGCATACTCCAGCTCAGGGACATGACCGATGCGATCGAAGACCTTGTCAAGATGCGCATCGACAAGGATGGGTTGAGCATCTCCAAGGTGATCAAACAAAAGACGGGTATCGATCTCTTCCTGTCCAGTCAGCGCAAGACCTTGTCGATAGGTCGAGAACTGCGAAAGCATTTCGGAGGCGAGGTCAAGATAAGCAGGAAACTCCACACCCAGGACAAACAAACGACAAGGAATCTCTACCGCGTGACGGTCTTCTATCGGCCTCCATCTTTCGCACCCGGCGACTGCATCTCTTCCGACGGTCGCATCCTCCTCATCACCGGCGTCGACGATCGCGCCCACGGCCTCGACCTGGAAAGCGGCAGACGGGCGTCGATCCCCTATGTGGGAAAAGGGATCGTCATCCTCCCAAAATCACAGACCACAGTATGCAAGGTACGACCAAGGATAGAGGTGCTCCATCCTGAGACTTACCAAAACGTCGCAGTCAAGAATCCTCGGAAGATACAGGTCAAGCCCGGAGAGAAGGTCACTGTTGCCGTCGGAGAGACAACGATCTACATGATCAAATAACTGCAATCATCTAAGAACCTATTTTTTCGATTTCTTCCTTAGCTCATCCTTCCGTTGTCGTCTATAGTCATCGATGACTGATGTCAGTCTCGGACCAGGAGTTTTCTTCTTTGATTCGGAAACCAACATGATCCGATCGCTGATCCGCTTGGCGTCCTTGACCACAACGATATGCATATGTTCTTTGAGTTCAGAGGGCAGATTCTGTGTCGGTGCTGAGGTCAACACATGCCGGACGCTGCGCCTTAACAAGGAGACGCCAGTGACATCCCATTCCTGTGGGCGTTCAATAAAAACAGTGTCTATTCCCGGCAAGGATAGATATGCCTGCTCTTTGCGGATGGTCGTAGACCGCATATCCGAGAGTCGCAAGATAGGACGAGGACCATTCCTCACCAATAGAAGTGATTCCAGTCTCTGCCTCTCGCTATTTGACCTGGATAATGCACGCCGGATGTTCTCGGTCTCGGACGCCAGAGCCCCTTTGGCCATCTTGGCTTTGGACGTAACGCCCTTTTGCTGTTCTATCTTACGTGCGTGATTTTTTCCTATGTCGATGAGTGTCCGTTGGTAATTGCGTTTCAGGCTCCGGTATGTCTCCCTCAGGAGCCGGAGTTTGGCAGAGGCGTCTGGAATCTCTCCTTCATCGACCTCCTTTTGCTTGGTGGGCATTTCCGAAGGTTCTGGAGCATAAGCCTTCGAAGCGCGTCGGACGACTTCAGAAGCGCTCAATCCGTCCGAGGACAATCCTAACTCCAATGAGTGCTGGAGGACCCTGTCGTCAGGAGTGCCGCTCAAGCGCTCCCAGGCAGCCACGATACGACGTCGTAGAGGCACGGAGATACCATACGCGATGAGAGCGGAGGCGGCTGCATCTAGCTCATGATCATTTTGATGGTCGATTCCTGATGTCAAGACCCGTTTCTCCTCAACACCGAGATCCTCACGCGGGTGTATCAGTCTGGCACCGAGCTTGGTGGCGAGACGCTTCGCGAATTCAGGAGGATTGGCCTTGTCACACCCCACCATCGCCGTCCGTCCTTTATCGACGATGATACGGATGACCTCGCTCAGAGGGATATTCTTCGAAGATGAGAGATGGAGGATACGCCTGTCAAGCGAGATCAGGCAGAGACCGACAGTGGTCCCTGGATCGATGCCGACAATGAGGATAGTCCTGCCCATATGCGACGGGAAGAATCGAGAACATTAATGGTTTTCGGCCGTTGCTCAATGTGCGAGGCGGGCCAGCTCAAGATCGGTCTTGAGCATCATGATTTGGTAGGAGAGAGGCTTCTTCTTGTCAGTATTCATCTTGAGCTTGCGGAAATGCTTATCTAGATTGCTCAACATCCTGTCGGCAGCATCAAGATCGTGTTCAGCGAGATGCCCGCGACAATCCTGGATCATGTCGAGCATGCGGTCACGAGGACTCCGAGTGGGTATCTTCGGCTTTCCTTCCACGACCGGTTCAGGCTCGGTCTCCACGACCTTGACAGGCTCGGGTTCAGGCGAGGTTACCATCGGCTCCGGATCAAGCGATTGCGGCGGATGTTCCCAAGGCCGTGCAGGCTCTTGACGATCGACACCCAATGTCGACGATTCAGCCAGACCACCAGGAGAAGCCGAATGCTCGTCTTCGATACGGGGAAAGACCGGTACGGTCTCTGAACTTGGCTTCTCTTCCTCCTGCGCCGCGAGAGCCTCCTTTGCTTTGATGCGACGTTCCTTGTGGTCTAGGTCGGTCTCAATCTCCCTGAGGCGATCCTCGTGCTCCTCGAGCTCCTTTTTCCTTCGCTCCAATTCAGCCAATGATTCTGACAGGTGAGAGTCTTGCTCGATCCGCTCTGCGGTCTGGACGATCTCATCCTTCTTCTCAGATATCTGTCCCTTCTCTGATTCAAGCCGATCGACCATATGATGGGTGTCACTCTCCTTCTCAGAAAGAGTTTTCTGCTCACCCTCCATCCTTTCGACAAGCTGACGGAGCTCTTCTTCCCTCTCGGCGAGCAGGGTCTCTGTCTCCTTGAGTTTGATCTCCTTCTCTTCGAGAGGAAGCTCAGCCGCTTGGCTCTCTGCCTTCTTCACCTCAAGGTCGGCGACAGATGTGAGGATCTGTGACTCACGTTCCTCCAATTCTTTCTTGTCTGCCTCCAGACGCTCGACCAACTGCTTGATCTCATCCTCTCGTTCGGCGAGATCCTGTTCCTTGGCCTCGATCTCGGCTTTCTTGGCATCGGCCTCTCGAATCGTCCTCTTGTAGTCTTTGTCCTTCTCTAGCTTGCTGATGGTCGACAGCACCTCATCTTCTTTCTCGTCCAACGCCTTGCGGTCGGCCTCAAGCTCGGCGACGATTTGCTGGATCTCCTCCTCACGTTCCTCGAGCAGATGCTCATCCTCTTCGAGATCGCGGATCCGGTCGATGATGCCATCTTCCTTCTCAGCGAGCTCCTTTTCGGTGTGATGGAGTTCTTTCAATTTAGGATAGTATTCTTGATTGAGCTCTCTTAGGGAACTCTGCTTCTCCTCGATCTGCATGTCGAGGCGATCAAGCAGCAGCTGTCGGGTGAAGATGAGTTTCTCGAGTTTCTTCTCGGCCTCAATCTGCTTTTCCTCCCGTTCATGCAGCATATGCTGGAGGGTCTTTAGCTCGACGTCCTTGTTCATAAGCTCATGCTGCTTTGCCGTGAGCGCAACGATATCCTTCTCGAGCTTCTCGGATTTTGCCGCACCCTGCTGCTCGCGGAACTCGATATCCTTGGCCCGCTCCTCGAGCGCCCGTTCCTGTGCGGTGATCTCATCATCAAATTCATGATAGGCCTGTTTCTCGCGGTCGAATTCCTTCTTCCTCTTCTCCAGCTCATGCTTGTCGTTGAGGAAATCTTTCTTGTGGAATTCCATGTCCTTGGCTATCTCTTCGAGGTGCCGCTTCTTCTCGTCCATCTTCCTCAGCAGAAGGATGAGGGATTTCTCTTCATCAGGAGAGAGCTCCTTGCCGATATTGGAGTCAGCGGCTTTCTCGAAGCTCTCATTGATCAGGCCGAGCTTCCCTTCTCGTTCTTTGATCTGTTCTTCAAGCACGTCAAGCTGCCTCTGCTTCTCGAGGAGCTGTGATTCAGAATCGGTCTGGGCAGAGACCTCCATGGCTTTCTGTTGGAGATCCTTCTCCATCTGGCGTACATGGTTGAGCCGCTCGCGCAGCTCGTGGTCGAGCTTGCGTTTCATGTTGTCGATCTGCTCCATGGACCGCCGCTCACGGGCCTTGACATGATCCTGTGGCTTAGGTTCGGCTTCCTCGATGGGAGGGATGGGCTCATCATGTCCGGCTATGCTCGCCTCCTCTGCCAGGGCTTCCTCAGCTTTCTCTCCTGGTCCGGATCCTGGCGGAGGCGGCGGGAGATCCATCGGGGCTTTCTTCTTTCCCGGCGAGAATAATCCCGACAAGAATCCTTTCTTGCCAGAGGAATCGTCAAGAGCATCAGTAGAAGGTTCAGGTTCGACGATCTCAGGCGGGGGGTCCATCGCGAGTGAAGCCTCTTGGATGACCGGCTCCTCGGCTTTCGTCACCTTCGGCTCCTTGACGGCCTTCGGCTTCGGCTCGGGGGATTTCTTGGCCTTCTCAGCCTTTGGTTCAGAAAATTTGTTCGCTTCGTCGAACAGCCCCATCACAGCACCCCGTACCGTTCGAGGACGGTCTTGTATATCTTGAAGTCTTTTGATTTGGAGAATGATTTGATTTTTGTCTTCGGAAGTTCGCCGAGCAGGTCATCGAGCACCTTGAGCATCTTCTTGAGGTCCTTGTCCTCTTCGGCGATGAGCTTCTTTGCCGTTTCGCCGAGCATGCGCTTCTTCTGCTTGATGCTATCGTCGAGATCGAGGAGGAGCGTCTCGCGTTTCTTGATGTCCTCTTCTGCCTGGAGCAGTTTTTTCTTGCTCCGGATCTCCATGTTCTCTAGCCGGGTCTCCTGTTTCTCAAGCTCCCTCTCCTTCTTGTCGATGGCCTTGTTGCGAGTCTTGACCTCTCTCTCCCGTCTATCGATCATGGATTTGGCATGGTCGGACTTGGCGTTCTGTTCGAGGATCTTGACTTCGCTATTCTGGAGATGGGTCTCACGATTGGCCAATCCTTCATGATGTTTTGCAAGAGCATCGGCCTCAGCCTCATTCGCTGGCGAGCTTTTCTTGCCGAAAAACCTGAACCCTTCCTTCTTCTTCGCGACGAGGCGCGGAGCTTCAGGTAGCGGTAAGTCAGAATCGTCCCTCATAGTTAATAAAAGTTAGGCTGAATAGTATTTAAAGTTTTGTCGTATCTCGACGATGAATACCCGCCAGATTCGGCATTCCACACCTACGATGAGAGAAAGGTATTAATAAGACAATGGACCATTCTAAGATGATATGAGCGCAACCATTTGTGGATTGCCTCACATATCGACGACGAGTGTGATCCAGACGAACGGAAAAAGCAAAAAGAGGAAAAGCCAAGCGAGACAGAAGGATCCGCGCGATTATGACAACATGATGGACTGGTTGCTCGCAGCCGCGGTCGGAGCAGTTTTCATCCTTTTCCTCGCCATGCTGTTCTATAGGGGCTGAGGGGGCTATAAAACCAAAGGTATTTAAATCAATCCAGAGAACCGCTCGTCGAGGAGATACCGGAGGTTTTTCAAATGGATAACGATATCACAGCTGCGGATAAGACCAAATTGACCAACGTCGGTGGCAGCGTCATCTTCAAATGCCCGAAATGCGGCAAGAGCGTAATCGCACGGTCCCGCCACGAGCGGGAGATCGCGGTCAGGTACACCTGCCCGTCCTGCGGATTCTCAGGGCCCAACTAGAATCACATCAATGTCCATCATACGAATAGAAACAAGGAGGAATCACCATGGCAGACGTCATCGCCACTATCCGAATCATGCCCGACTCGCCTGAAACGCCTCTCGACAAGATCGAAGAGGATGCCAAGAAGCTGATCGAGGCTGATAAGAGCATCGTCCACAAGACCGAGCGTAAACCCGTCGCTTTCGGGTTGAACTCGATCGACATCATGTTTACAAGAGACGAATCATTGGGAAGCTTCGACGAACTGGAGAAGAGTATCAGCGACATGGAGAATGTCTCATCCGTCGAGACGATCGATGTGAGAAGGGCGATCGGATAAATCAATCATTTCTTCTTCGTTTTCGTTTTCTTTACCGCAGATTTTTTCTTGGCAGCCTTCTTGCCCGTCGACGCTGCACCCAGTCCGTACGCCACCATCGTTTCCCCATAGCAGATCCTGATCCATGCCAGCGTGATCAAGGAGAATACAGGATTGAGCACATTGATCACCCACATGCACCTGTCTGATTGCCATAAGGAGGTGCATCCCAAGAACAGGAGGGTGATGATCACCTGACCCACGATGAGCAGCAAGAGTGTCGTCGAATACAGTCCCAGGAAACGATGGACCTTCCCGAAGGTCTCCCTGAAGGTGAGGCCTATCGTTTTCCAGAAACGCCCTAAAGATGACCCGTAATAGAAGAACCCCATGAGGGCATGGATGCATACGATGAAGAGGATCGGGAAGATGAACCGGTAAGGGGTCTGGACACCACTCCCGGCCCCGACAGCAAGCGCCATCGGTATGGTGACGGTGAGGAAGACCGCATCGACAATCGCGGTAAAGCCTATGAATCGGAAAACCGTCTTCCACGAGAATGCGCTCCTGGAGACGATGCTCCAGACGACTGCCCGGGAGAGGGTATAGACCAACAAGATGACAATCAGCGATACCACCGCAAGCCCGATGAAAGATATGAGCGGACCGGTGATCACAGACGGATCGTCCATAGCCGCCTGCTCAAGGACGCCCTGAGCATTGAGCGAGAGGAGTCCGCCGAAGATTGATTCCATCCAGGAGGAGACGGCATTGAGCAGGAAGGAGAGGAAGACGAAGAACAGGATATCGATGCCGATGATCTTTGCATACCTACCCCATCCCGCGCTGAGCGATGATCGGATGATGTTCCACTGCTGCTTGAGATACCGCATCAGAATCCAGCAAGCCGGGAATTATTTATGTCTTTCGAATTGATGGGATTCGAAACGTTTTTATACGCTCCGCCTTACCGCTGACAAATGGCGGTGCAGGACGTCATTGATTTTCTCACCAAGAGAATGGCCGAAGGCTACTCGTTGGACTCTTTACGGAGATACCTCGTTCAGCAAGGAATCCCGCCCGTCGAGATCTCTGCTGCAATCAAGAGCGTCAGCGGCAAGACGAACCGCAAGCAATCCCTGCATAAGGTCGTCGCGCTCGGCCTGTTCTTCGTCGGCACGTTCGCATGCATCATAGCGACGATCATGGTGTTCTCAGGTGGACCTGAAGGCCCGAACAATATCCGGCTTTCGACAGGACTGATATCATCAGAGTATGAGGCAGGGACACCGCTGAAGCTTTCGCTCCATCTCAACGGCGAGAACCTCCGCGACCCTGAGAGTGTGCTCATGACATATTCTGTCTACGATCGCTCCCGGGGAAAGCTGGTGTTCTACAAGACCGAGACCATCACGCTGCATGAGGATCGCTATGAAAGCCGAAGCATCCCCATGCCTAAAGACACCGGTTCAGGCGAGTTCGTGCTCAAGACCAAAGCGACCTTGCACGGGAAGAGCTTCGTGTCCAGTTTCGATTTCTCCCTCCTTCAGCCGGACGTGCCTGAAGTGGACCCTGAAGCAGATGATGACATCGACATGGCAGCCACAAGATTCGTCATCGTCAAGGACAAGGAGACGACCTTCATCGAACCCAAACCTGCTATCCTGCCGCCGGGTCGAGAATTCCCCGGCCTAGAGGTCGCAGAGCCCATTCTTTAGGCAGAGGCAACATTTATATTGCTCCACCCGTTCCTCCCTTCATAGTGAGTACGCTCGATTATCAACTGAGAAACCCTGGTGGAGATATCCCAGGGATTATGGAACCCGGACGGTCTGAATTAGAGCAGATGATCCTGGGCAGGGATAAGGACATGCCAGTGGCTCAGCAGCCTCCTGCATATGATGTGGTTCAAGGCGAGGTTGAGATCCAGACCGCGATCGAACAGCTACTCGCAGACCGTAAGGTCAGAGATAGCGTCTACTCATCCGACGCCACGATAGGTTTGCCCAAGAACTCTGCTGAGAAAACCAAGAAGATTTTAACGAAACTCTACACCTCTATCGAAACTCTCGCCATCTACGAAACGACTTATGAACTGACACAGGTGGATGGCAATTCCGATGCAGTAAGATACGATCTGTATCAAAAGATCGATAACGCCAGAGGAGATCTAT
Source organism: archaeon (assembly GCA_043817075.1). Classification (GTDB taxonomy): domain Archaea; phylum Nanobdellota; class Nanobdellia; order Woesearchaeales; family JAADFO01; genus CAYVGP01. The sequence goes on from JBDRHG010000009.1 coordinate 78,475, forward strand.
ACCAACAGGTCGGCGCTGAAGGATGGATGAAGATGCGTCAGGGTGATACCGGAAAACTCATCCGCACCGCAGAGAGGATCACCGAGCATTACGAGAAGAGCTGGTATGCGGTCATGATGGGTGACGGGAAGAGTCTGACAGACCAGGCCATGGATGTGAACCTGGCCAAGCTGATGCTGACGGATAAAGGCATCCCACTAGGATTTGGAGGCGACGCAAAGAGAAGGATTAGCCTGCTCTCCGGAGCAAAACCAAAGCCTACTGACCTTCAAGCGGTGGTCGATCCGATGAAGAAACAAGCCGGTAAAACCGATTCAATGCCCAGCACGGGATACAAGCCACCGATACGATATAAGATAGGTTAATAAAAGAAATGTCATGCAGGACCAAAATGCTCAACGAATTACTCTGGATCGGACTCACGCTCATCATCTTCTCTATCGTCCTGCTGGCCTACAAGTTCTTCGGCAAAGCGGGGCTCTATGCATGGATGGCGGTCGCCATAATCCTCGCCAACATCCAAGTCACCAAGATGATCACCATCTTCGGCATGGTCACGGCAATGGGTAATATCATCTACGGCACCACGTTCTTGACCACTGACATCCTCAATGAGAAGTACGGGGCGAAGGAGGCGAGGAAAGGCGTATGGATAGGATTCTTCATGCTGATCGCGACGACGATCATGATGCAGATAACGCTCAAGTTCTCACCGCATGCATCCGACATCGCCGACCCTGCGCTGCAGACCATCTTCGGCATCCTGCCGCGCATCGCATTCGCAAGTCTCCTGGCGTATGGAGTGTCGCAGGCGCACGATGTCTGGCTGTATGCCAGCATGAAGCGAAACCTTAAAGGTAAGAAACTGTGGCTCCGCAACAATCTCTCGACATTGGCAAGCCAGCTGCTTGACAACATGGTGTTCACATTGGTAGCATTCTGGGGCGTCTTCCCTTGGAGCATCATCCTGCAGATCTTCGTGACCAGCTACATCCTCAAGTTCGGCGTCGCCCTGCTGGATACGCCATTTCTCTACCTGGCGCGTAAGATGAAGGTGCCTGACGACAAGTGACTCAATTTGACACAACGTTCTCTCTCTGTGCTTTGATCTTGTCCAGCTTCCAGAAGATGTAGTCTTGCATGGTCGGCACGATGCCACCACCATGCTTCAAGGAATAAGCTGATACATCGCGAGCCATACCTCCCTTTGCAGACAGGGGTTTGCCAGCGAACTCCACATATGTCGTTTTATCTAGATTAAGATATGACATGAGAGATTGTTTTCCGTTCCGCCCATCATAGGTCACCCGGTCAACCAAATCCCGATAACTGTTGAAATCGTTACCCTCCTTCTTCAAGAGTTCACCAGCCATGTAATAGGCATCCTCGACCGAGTCTGCGTCAAGATGTGTCGGCACAGAAGTCGTGTGCGGAGCTGCGAATCTGCTCGCTGGCGCGCTGAAAGCTTTTCCCGCATAACCCAAAAGTTCATCTATATGGAATCCTCTGATCAGGCTCCGGCCATTGCGGGATAGTTTTTTAGGGAGGAATCCTCTCACCGCACCATAATAGAGCGCTTCTGAGTAGGGAATCCCTGTCTCATGACAGAACTGTGGTAAATGCGTGAAAAGGATCTCCACCCCTGCCCTCCACCCTCTCATCTTGATGTTTCCAGCGTAACGGCCAAGGATTCCGATATCAACCTTTTCGAGATCATGGACGAACACCACGTTGGATTCCTTAAGAAGGATATTGCCGTGTCGATCCCGGTCTAACGATGGATCATCACCATATGCATTGAAGAGAGCAAAATTATCATCGTCGCGGATGGTCTGGATTTTGACGTCATTTTTACTGATGTACGGCCAGACCATGGACCGTTCATCTTTCAATTCTGCCCCCAGTTCTTCCAATAAGGATTCAAGCGATGGTTTATCGAGTAAAGCGAGATCCGCGCAAACCACCAACCCCCATTCTTCAGGAGTCATATCCTGAGAGCCAACGAGCATATTTTCTATTCGATCCTCTACCTGCTGAATGAATTCGATATGCTCGTATTTTCTTTCAGCCTGTTTTTCTACCAACCATTTCTCAATCCCTATCGTACCAACCACGACCGCTTCATCGAATATTGATGCGGTCTCGAGGGTGTATTCTAAGATTGCTTTGCCGTCGATCTCGATCAGGGGCCGATCCATGCCATAGAGATATACCTCGCCATCAGTTCGGAACTTCGCCCTCCTCTTCCGGGCAGCTCCCTCTAGAGAGATTGAATCAACGCCAGCGAGATAAATCACGCGCTTCAAGTTCATGAGAGGGTGGTGAATCAAAACCTCCTTTTAAATATGATGCTCAGAACACCTCAGAGTAACCGACGACGGCACCAAAAATTATATATATGCGCCCCGTCATCGTCAACCATCTGATACAGCAATAAAAGGGGGTTTGATTCCATGTCGATGCAGAGATTCCTCATCAATCTACAGTATGCCGTGAACTTCCGCAAGCCGCAACTCATGATGCGCCTTGCGTCCAACATGTTACAGGTCGTACTTCTCCGAAAAGACCTTCTACGCCATATCGATATCAATGTCGGCCCTGCCTGCAACCTGAAATGCCAGCACTGCTTCGCGTCCAATTTCAAGAAGGACGAACCACTGCTCACCAATGCCGAATGGACCAAGGTCGCTGACGAATGCAATGAATTGGGATCGGTCGTCTTCCAGCTCACCGGAGGCGAACCGCTGGCTTACAAGAGCCTCGACGGCATCATCAAGTCCCTACGTCCCCAGAAGAACCTAATCACCATCGCCACCAACGGCACCTTGGTCACCGAGAAGCGCTTGAAGGAACTGAAGAAGATCGGCGTCGACGTCATGGTGTTCTCTCTGGACAGCGGCAATCCCGAAGAACATGATGAGTTCCGCAATGCCAAAGGCACCTACGACCGTGTCATGAAGTCCATCGAGATGTGCCAAAAGCTCAAGATGAAAGTATCGATCACGACGACCCTCACCCACAAGAACATCAGGTCCAAGGATATGTTCAAGCTCTTCGATTACGCGATCAAGAGGAGGCTCATGGTGTCCATCGCCCTGCTCGTGCCGGCCGGAAGGGCGCTTGAGCATGACGAGTTCGCCATCACCGAAGAGGATTCCGAGTATCTCGATAAGGTCCTCGTCCCGAAATACCCGAATCTCAGGAGGGACTGGGAGACCAACTATTGGAAGACCGGATGCGGTGCTGCGACCGAGAAGCTCTACATCGCGCCCTATGGCGACGTGATGACATGCCCATACATCCATCTCTCATTCGGCAACGCCAAGAAGGACAGCATCAAAACGATACAGAAACGGATGATGAAAGTCCCTGAATTCCGCAAGTACCCTAAGATCTGTCTTGCTGCTGAGGACAAAGGATTCCAGGAGAAGTACATGTACCCCACATTCGACAGCCCGACCACCCCGATCATGTTCTCAGAGGTCGATAATGCCAAAAAGAAAAGGTAAAGCCCATAAGCTGGATATGGAACAGGTCCAATGCAACCTATGCGGTAGCCATGAGAGTAAGACGATCGCTGTCGGCCAGGACTTCGAGTACCGCACCTCGGATGACGATTTCTCTTTCGTCAAATGCGACGAATGCGACCACGTCTATCTCAATCCCCGACCCACACCTTCGATGCTCTCCACGATCTATCCGAGCAACTACTATTCTTTCAACGTCGACGAAGAGAGATCATGGTTGGCCAACGCCGCCAAGAAAAAGGTCGATTCCTCGTTGATCAAACTTGTCCGTAACAAGATCGGCCCGAAGGCTAGTATCCTCGACATCGGCTGTGGCGATGGTCGACTACTCGACATCTTCCGCGAAGACGAGGACGGCGACTGGGAACTCTTCGGCGTCGAGATTGACCGGACCGCAGAGAAGAAGCTCAAGGCAAAGGGCATCAAGGCATATTTCGGCTCCATCGACGAGGTCGATTTGCCCGAGGAGAAGTTCGACGTCATCATCATGCAACAGCTCATCGAGCATGTCTTCGACCCGAAAGGCGTCGTGGAGAAATCTTATGCATCGCTGCGGAAAGGCGGCATCATGATCATCGAGACGCCATGCATCCCTTCGCTGGATTTCATGATTTTCAAGAAACGGTATTGGGGCGGCTATCATTTCCCGAGGCATTTCAACATCTTCAAGAAGAAGACCGTCCGGCGCCTCTTCAAGGACAGCAAGTTCTCCCATGTCACAATCAATTCCAAGCTGTCGCCGGTGTTCTGGATCCATTCACTCCATAACATGCTCGAGGACAAAGGATGGCCAGACCGGGTCGTGACATTCTTCTATTACAAGAATATACTTCTGCTTCCGATCTTCGCGGCGATCGACGCGGTCATGCTCGTTCTCGGAAGGACGACGTCGAACATGCGCATCATCGCGAGGAAATGATCCTGATCAGGCCGCTTCTTGCTGCTGCTTGACCGGATTAGGGACCCCCTTCTAGACAGCCTGCTTGAGAACCCTCATTCTTGAGGATGACCACACCGTCCTGGTCGAACACGATCGAGAATTTCGCATGCTGGAGCAGGTTGCCGGCGATGAACTTGTTGTACTCACCGAACGCATTATGCCGCGCCGAGAATATGTCGAACACAATATAGTCGTATTCGCAGATATCGGCCAGGAATTCCCGCTCATGCGGTTTCTCCTGGAACTCGACCGTCAAGAAACCTGTGCGTACAGGGTATCCCCAACCCTGGATGAGGTAGGAGAAATCGTGGGTCATGAATTCGGATGTGAGCTCGGCCTTCTGCAACTTGGCCAAGAAATCCTCCCACACCACATTCACACCGACGCGTTTGCTGTTGAAGTAGATGCCGTTGTAGTAATGGAAATACCGGTCGGAGTAGAGGTAATACACCTTTGCATCTTCAGGGGTATTCTCAGAAAGCCAGACCAGGCTGTCCCAATGAGGCTTGTCTGTGTTGGTGATCGTCGGTTCGAACGGCGAATGCGCGACCGCAGGGACCAGGACGAGCATCAGGATAGCCAGATACTCTATGCGGAGGATCTTTCTGATCCTCGTCTTCATGAATGCCATGGCGATGTTATACAGGAAGAACAGGCCTGCCCCGAAGAAGGGTGCGAAGACCAACGGCATGAGATATCGCTCGAAATTGATGCGTTGAGTCAGGCCGATGAGGTTGCCGTACATGCCGAGCAACAGTCCGAAGAGAAGCGCGTACTGGGTCTCTTTTCGGGAGATCACTTTGTATGCGAGGTAAAGCATGCCGATGACGATGATGATGGCGGCCCATTTGAAATCGAAGAGGGTCACGACATATTGTCCTCCCACCAGGAAATCGAACTTGAAGAAATGCGTCTGGACCCCGATGCCTTGCTGGAAATAAGGAAGGATGGCGATGAAGAACACGACGACGTAATCGATGGCCATGATGAACGCGGCTAGACCCATGAGGAAGAGCTTGACTCCGGTCGTGATGATCTGTTTGGAAATCTTCCTGTCCCGGAGGAGAAGCCCGAGAAGATAGAAGCCGCAGGCGAATACCACGGTCGGCATATGGCTGACATGGTCGATGATGATGGCACTCAACAAAACCGCTGAGAGTGCGGGCACCCATCTGACCCTGAAATGGAACAGGCTCCACGCGAAGAAGGCTATCATCAGGTTTCCGAGAAGGTCAGTCCATTCTCCCTGGATGAAAATCCAATGCGATGGGAAGGTGAGGAAGAAGAACAGGTAGCAGGGCAACGATAGCACAGCGACCTTCCTGTTGATGCGGTGCAGGAGAAGGTACATCGCCAGGCTCGCGAAGAGCGCGAAGAGATAGAGCAATATGATGACACTGTCATGCGTGGCCATCCCTGACGAGAGGGTGTACATGGCGGCGAGATAGAAGAACCTTGGCGTGTAGAATCCGGCTATGTCAGTCATGCCATCCGCTTCGTAGGAAGGATTGTACTTGAAGTCACCTTCGTCGATCACCCATTGGGTGTATCGAAGATTCATAAATGCGTCGGCGTGATGATAGCCATGCGGATATTCATGGGTCAGCTGATGGTCGAGGATATTGCCTGCGCCGACCCAGAGGAAGATGATGGAGAATAATATTACAAGACCTATCTCGAGATGGACATGGAGTTTTCGATGCCTCATTTTCTCTCGATCTTCTTATAGATGAAGAATGCGCCCAGAGCGATGAGCAGGATCGGGAGGATGATAGTATGGTACTTGATGTGCACTTGCATCAGGCCGAGGTAATAGCTGACGATGCCGATGATAGCGCCACTTACCCCGAATCCGATGATGAAGCGCTCGAGGAAGGAGAAGCGGTCGACCCAGAGATACATCACCATAAAACCCGGGAGCAAGAACACCCATGCGAGACCGAACACCGTACGGATCACACCCAAGGGGTTCTCCTTGAAGAATGCGATCTGGAGGACGAGGTAGAATGCGGCGAGTGCGATGAGGAAATATACAGCGTCAGCTTTCAGCGAGCCCATGGTGAAAGGCTCCCGGGCGTCTTCTTTCTCTTCTTTCTCTTCTTTCTGAATGTGATTATTCTTGGCGATTTTGGCTTTCTTCTTCGTCACATGCATCCCCCCTTTGCTCTTTGCGGCAGGACTGCCTGTATATAAGCTTTTTCTTCAGTGCGGAAGGGCTCAAGACGTCTCCAATACCGCAATATTTAAATGGATGAATCACCAAGAAGATTTATATGAAGCCCAAAGCCCATATGAAGACCAAAGCCCCCACAACCAAACAACGATTGCGGAAATTGAAGAAGCGATCCATAGAGAAGCTACAACAGACCAAGGTCGCGATCAAACAGTCGACCAACATCAACCGCTACAACAAGTACCTCTTCATCCTTGAGACCATCCTGTTGGTCGGTGTGGTGGATGAGTACGTCGAGAACCTCATCATTGGCTGGACCTTGGGCGTCTACCTCAACACCCTGCTCATCATGATCGCTATCGCAATCATGTTCTCGCTGGCGTTACGTATCATAGAACCACTGGCCCGAGGCACAGTCACCTGGTTGGTAAGGCTTACCAGCAATAAGGTTGTCAGGGTGACGATGCATGTGGTCATCCTCTGCATCATCTTCTACCTCTACGGCAAAGTGTTCTTCGGCGTGGATGTGGGGATTGATTTCTCCGTAGGACTGAAAGGGACATGAGAATCAGGATTAAAGCTCGAAATCCTCGATGAATCCGATGATCTGCTGGTAACGTTCCAGGTAAGAGAAGCCCTTGTCGGTAAGAGAGACATATTTCTTGCCTTTCTTGTCAGGATCTTCACGGACGAACTCTTTCTCTTTCAGCTCAGCAAAATATTCAGTGAAACTCTGCGAGGAGATATTGGAGAAACGGAGCAGAGGGGTCGGCCTGATGGAATTATGATGGTCCTGGATGATCTTTAAGATGGAGTGGATGATCTCAAGACGATCTCTTTTTCTTGCCATGGGATGAGAGCCTCTGATGGACACGGTGATAGATGGACATATAGACGACAGCGCTCAGCAGATAGAGCGGTATCTTGACATATTGTGGCAGCAGCCGGCGTGTGAAGGCTAGCATGTTGACCAGCCAGAACACGAAGAGCAGGAGATACGTGATCCGATTGTGTGACAGGAATCCACGATGACCTTTCGAGTCCCGGAACAGGAGGAAAAGTAAAAGGAAGGTGAACAAGAACACAGTCTGGACGAACAGCACAACCGCAGGGGAGAAGGTGAAGAACGCCAACAAGGACAACCCTATCGCGATCCCATGGAGGATGTAGGGTGTCGACGATTCCCAACGCTTCAGCCGTCTAGCCACCAAGGTCATGATGAGCGACAATATCGCTAAAGTGCTGAAATAACCGACCAGCATGATGCTGATGCCATGGATCTCTTGGGGAAGCGACATGGATAGTAGTTCTCGAGAGAGCTTCACGAACATAAGCACGAGCCGGAATGAGTATGCGATAGCGAAGTAGAGGAACACATTTCGGAAGTGGAAGACTCCAGAATGTTTGGTGAGGCGATAGACCTCCTGCGTCTTCCGATAGATGAGCGCCGATATCGCGATGACGATGATCGTGTATAAGAGTTCGGTTCCGATGAGTTCTAAGGACGGTCCCATGCGGAATAGAGGCAGAGCCATAAGATAGGGAACAGCACCGCATTATAAAAAACATATGGACGTTAAGTGAACATCTCATCTCCTTCTTGCATATAAGCAGGTCCGACATATTGGTCCTTAGGGCGTAAAAGCCCAAAAAGAACGAGGAGGGATTGAAATGAAGAAAACAGCCACATTCGCGTTGCTCGGCCTGCTTCTGGTAGGCTTGGTGGCGTCCGCATCCGCTTTCGGCGGAAAGATGTTCGGAGACAATGAAGCGCTCGAGTCAGCGCTAGACAACAACGACTACGAAGCATTCGTCTCCGCGATCGGCGATGATGATCGCGGCCAGCGCATGGCGGACCACATGACTGAAGAACGCTTCGCGCAGATGATTGAGCGTCATCAGTGGAGAGAATCGGTCCAGACAGCTGTCGAATCCGGCGACTATGACGCTTGGGTCGCAGCGCACGCGGACAAACCCGTCCGACCCGAGATCACTGATCTGATCGACGAGGAGAGTTTCCCCACTCTCGTCGCGATGCATCAGGCGAGACAGGACGGTGATGTCGAGACCGCCCAGGAGCTCGCTGAGAAGCTCGGGCTTCCCGCCAGAGGCAGAGGGGGTCCGCATGGCTTCCAGGGCAAGGCTTGTCTAGGACAAGGCAATATGAGGATGAGGTGATGGCCCCTAGAGGCCATCCCTTTTTTTATGGACGTCCAGTCCACCTTCTTTTTAAATGAATAGTCAGACTTGAACCAGGTGCACGACATGACACAGAAGAACAATAAGATAATATTAATCCTTGCGGCCATCGCGCTTATGCTGTCTCTGACCGCATGCGAGACTATCCAACGAGACACCTTTGCCAAAGAGCGCTCAGGTATGGTCGCACAAGGTGCTGACAGGATGGGTATCAAAGATCCTCTTGACCGTCCATCCGATAGGCCTGACAACCAACGGATGCAGAATAAGACTGGCATCAAGGCAAACGCCGCAGATCGCGCCCCGGGAGAACGAGAGGTTCGGGCAGACCGTGACCCATGAAGATGTTAGCTCCCTGCGAAGGTCTCTCTGTGGGCGACTCGTGTACATTCGAATCACCGCAAAAGACAGTAGACGGCGTTTGCACCGCCATCGAAGAAGACATGATATGCCGCCCCATAGACGCCGACTAAAAGCGGCCTCAGCCACGGACAGGATAACACCATGAGCCCTACCCCCATCATCCAGCTCAAGGACGTGTGGAAGATCTACCAGATGGGAGAGATAGAAGTCCCTGCCTTGCGAGGGGTCGACGTCACGATCAATAAAGGGGATTTCGTCGCCATCATCGGCGCATCAGGAAGCGGCAAATCCACCATGATGAACCTCATCGGCTGTCTCGACCTGCCGTCGAAAGGACAAGTATTTCTCAAATCCCAAGATATCAGCACTCTTCGAGAATCATCTCTCGCTTATTTCCGCGGGAAGACCATAGGGTTCATCTTCCAACAATACAATCTCATCCCGTCTATAAGCGCCTTCGAGAATGTCAGGCTCCCCTTAGAATTCCTCGAATACGATGACGATAAAGCCATAGAACGGGCGAGACACATCCTTGAGATGGTCGACCTCGATGACAAGATGCATCATCTGCCCACTCAGCTCTCCGGTGGGCAGCAGCAACGGGTATCGATTGCTAGAAGCCTCGCTGCAGACCCTGAAGTCATCCTCGCCGACGAACCTACGGGTGCCTTGGACAGCGTCACCGGACATCAGATCCTCAACATGCTCACGAAGCTTTGGAAAGAAGAAGGCAAGACCATCATCATGGTCACCCACGATCTCAATCTCGCGAAATATGCACATACGACAATCGAACTCAAAGACGGAAAGGTGATGAGAACACACACCCGTAAGGAGGATGGAAAATGAAGACGATCTGGATAAGCATGTTCATGATAAGCTTGCTCGTGCTCACCGCATTCAGTGCGCAGGCCGCGACGCTCAATGACCTTTCGACGATGACTTCAATGACGGTGAGCCTGGTCAACCAGGATCCTGACCCCGCCATAGCAGGTAATATCATCGAGATAAGGCTGGGTATCGAGAACCGGGGAGGCGAGCCGGTCAATGATCTCGTGATCGCGCTGGAACCGGAGTACCCGTTCGGCATGGTCCCTGGTGAAGATGAAGCGATCTATGTCGGGACCATCAACGGTTACCAGGACGATGAGAACATCAAGATCGTCAAGTTCAGGATCATCGTCGACCAAGACGCCCCGGCTGGAAGATATGAACTCGCCACATCCTATTACGAGAAGGGTTCGTCAGTAAGGACCAAACAGGATATCGGCATCGATGTCAAGAACCAGGAGAATGCTGAGGTCATCCACATCGACAAGACCGTGCTGGTACCTGGCGCCGAGAGCAGCCTGAAATTCACCATCAACAACGTCGGCAACGCTCCGCTCCGCGACCTCACCTTCCGGTGGGAGAACGAAGATGAGGTCATCCTTCCTGTTGGTAGCGACAACACCAAATACATCAAACAGGTCGATATGGGAAAGAGCGTGACGATGGAATACACAGTCATCGCCGACAGCAATGCTGATCCGGGCCTCTATGTGCTCGACCTCTCACTCACCTATGACGATCCCATCAGCGGAAGCGCGAGCCAGGTGTCGACTATAGCCGGCATCTATGTAGGTGGCGGTACCGACTTCGACGTCGCGTTCTCTGAGAGCAGCGCAGGAGAGACGTCCTTCTCGATCGCCAACATCGGCAGCAATCCTGCATATTCGGTCTCTGTCATGATTCCTGACCAGCGTGGATGGAGCGTGAGCGGATCGAACTCCGTCATCATCGGCAACCTCAACAAGGGCGACTATACGGTCGCGAGCTTCTCGTTACAGAACACCGCTTCGGCGAACACACTGGATGGCACGATCCAGCCAAATCCCGACAGGACAAACAGGATACCACGCGAAGACATGACCGAAGGGGAGATGCAAGCCAGACGAGACGCGATGAACAGGACGAGTGGTGACGATACCATCACGATCACCGTGGCCTACACAGACACCCGAGGTGAGAGGAAAAAGGTGGACAAGGAAGTCAAGGTCGCATCGTCTGGAGGATCAAGCACCGCATCCGCTGGAAGGATACCGAATGGCGCAACAAGGATGCCCGGCACCCAGAACCAAGGTTTCTGGTCCCAATACAAGTGGTACATCATCATCGGCGTCGTGGTCATTGGCGGTTTCATCTACTACAGGAAAAGACGGACGAAGAAGATACTGGAGATGGCCATAACGGCAAAGAAATCCAAGTGAGGAACGACAACACACCATGAAGATCCACAAATGCCTCAAGCATGCGTTCGAGATGGTCGTCCATAGTAAGCTTCGGAGCTGGCTGACCATCGTGGGCATCGTCATTGGGGTAGCAGCAGTCATCGCGATCGTCTCTATAGGTGAAGGCATGCAGGCGACGCTGAACTCCCAGCTGACCGGTCTGGGTGGCGACCTGCTGACCATCACTGCTGGAGCCTCGAGGAGCGGAGGATTCATGGGCCGGATGCATGGTGGAAGTTCAAGCGGCTCTGCGGCCACTGAGGAGAAGATAGTGGTCGACCGGACCGACCTTCAGGCATTGAAAGGCATACCCGACATATCGCTCATCGACACCAATATCAGGGGTAACGTGGAGATCACATACTTGGGACGGTCCGGGGCAGTATCAGTGACGGGTGTGGACCAGAAGGTCTGGTCGCAGATCACCACGAACGAGATCGCGGAAGGTCGCATGCTCGACTCTGCGGACCAGAATGTGGTCGTGATCGGCGGGAGACTGGCCGAGAGCTACTTCGAACAACCTCTCGGCATTAACAAGATGCTCTCCATAGAAGGGAACGCATTCCGAATCGTGGGCATCCTGGATGACACCAGCACGAGCATCTATATGCCGATACAGATGGCCTATCAGATCCTAGACGACAAGGACATCGGCGTGTACGACTCCATCATCGTCAAGGTCAAAGATGAAGATCAGATACACGCGACGATGGAGAAGATCGAGAAGAAGCTCATGATGGTCAGGCATGTCACCGAGAAGACAAAGGATTTCACCGTCTCGTCAAGCCAAGCCCTTAATGAGGCGAGATCCGAGATGATGAGTTCCATGAATGCCTTCCTGCTCGCCATCGCCGCGGTGTCGCTCATCGTAGGTGCGGTAGGAATCGCCAACACCATGTTCACTTCTGTGTTGGAGAAGACCAAGGAGATCGGAATCATGAAGGCTATAGGTGCGAAGAACCGGGACATCATGCTCATCTTCCTCTTCAATTCTGTACTCATCGGTCTGGTGGGCGGTATCATCGGTATCATCCTTGGGACCATGCTGTCAGGCGCGATCCCCGCTCTGATGGGAGACATCGGATTCTTCAGGGGCGGCACCATCGTGTCAGCCGGTGCCGTTGCCATGGCCATATCTGTCTCGGTCGTGGTCGGCATCCTCGCAGGCATCATCCCGGCCTACCAGGCGTCGAAGCTCAAGCCAGTAGATGCACTCAGATATGAGTAGTAATCACCCGACTTAGGCCGAAGGTTTATATATGGCCTTCGGCTCACCATGATTGCTTCCCCGGTCCGAAAGTGGCTCAAAACAAACCCAATGCGCTATGCGCGATGTTGATTTGGCCTCACTCGGAAGACCGGGCGAAGTACCCACCATGCAATGTGATAACTGCAAGAAGGAAGACCAATGGCTGGAGATGATCGGCCCCGAATTCGTTTGCCATAAATGCATCAATAAAAGCAGGATCATGGGACTGATCCTCAGGACGCATATGGACACCTTCCGGTTTCTCGTCCAGAAACTGAGTGTGAAGGATTACGACGGGCTGATGGCGGTGACGCGGGAACAGATCGAAGCCGTCACTGACCTGAAAGCGCAAGGGATTGAACTCGATGGCTCCTTCTGATATGGACCGGTATTGAATAACTTCTTGATGTTCGGGATTATGTGCCCAGACTCCGAGCGACCAGGATCAGATCCTTGATGCTGACGTTTCTGTCTCCGTCAACATCGAACTGAGGATCAACCCCTATGGCCCCGAGATTCCTTGCGACCAGAATCAGGTCTTTGATACTCACCGCCCCGTCTTTGTTCACATCCTCAGGCGTTCCAGATGGGTCTCCACCCTCATTCTCCGGACAATTGTCATCAGAATTATCGACGCAGTAACAGTTCGTATTGTATACTCCTGGACAACCAGATATGCTACAGGGCCCGCCGACATCGCAAGGCGGATTGGTGCCGTCACAATCCGGTTGGGACCCGTCGAATACCACATTCCGCACACTGCTTTTGATCGAGAGGTCTTGGCTAGGATTACCAGTGAGATGCGAAGAGAATCCGGATATAGATAATCCGCAGATGTCCCTGAGTTCAATCAGTGGGGTCGAGCCGGAGCCGCTATGGAACTTGATGTTCTCAAGTTTCAACCGGTTGATGTGGTTGATTGTCGACCTTCCAGCATGCGAACTGCTCCCTCCGCTGTGGATATCGAAATTACGGAAAGTCACATCATGGATCGATCCGATGCCATTCCCTGAATCGCAGAGGAAATCGCCTTTGATATATCCGCTCTCAGGATAACACCCCCCAGAAAATTCAGGATAAGCTTTTGCGTAGCCGGTGAAGGCGACGATGACTCCATGTTGGATCTCGATGTCCTCGAGGATGATATTCTTCATCTCCCCGCCTTCCCTGTTGACGATCCTTATCCCGTGCTTGGAATCATGTATCCTGATATCCCTGTAGGTCACACCATCCATCGTTCCGGTCGACCCGGTCCCGAACTTGATCCCAGCAGTCTGGCTCGAGACGTCATTGTCTTCGAAAAGGACATTTTTCAGTGTCGTCCCTTTCGGGGTTGCGACGACCAGACCATCGTCACCCGTGATGACGTCACAGCCTCTGACGACGACATCTTCAGCATTTTGGATGTCAATACCATCAGTACCTACCACATCTGTATGGCCTCGCACGACGATGTTCTCGAACACGATGTCTTTCGATATATGATCACCCATCCCTTTCGCGATGAGATGGAAGCCTGCAGCACCCGCTCTACTGTCTGTGCCCAGGGAATTGATCTCGATATCTTTCACACGGATTGTCTCAGTGCCAGTGAACTGGATCATGGTGAGTTCGAACGAATGGCCGCTGCTCTTCTTGAAGGTTCCAGGACCATAGATCCCCACATTCTTCGTTCCGATCTTGGTGTCGATGAACGTACTATACGTGCTGAGAGGGGCATTGACCGCATAGAAATCGCCAGGATTGCTGCTAGTGGTGATCGTCGCGCCATTGAGCCGGAGATTGACATCGCTCTTCAGTTCGATGGTTCCGCTGGTGTAGGTCTTGCCGCCCTCAAAGATGACATCTCCTCCGCCAGATGTGCAATCATCGATGGCGGCCTGGATGGAATTAAAATCCTGGACTCTGCAGTCCTTAGCGACTACTATATGCAAGAGTAAGAAAGCTATCAGCAGAAATAGAGATGCCTGCAGGCCTCTTTTGATCATAATCTGGATATTTTCTCCCCCATATAAAAAGGTTACCAACGAACTGACCTAGAATAGTATTGTTTAAATAGTAGTTCATCTTTGTAGTTTACAGAGGTGAATTTTTATGAGAAAAGCAAGGAAATTAGATGTTGTATGTCCAAATAGGAATTGTGTGGCTTTTGATAAACCTGGTCTA
>JBDRHG010000010.1:0-51050 GCA_043817075.1 archaeon
CCGCAATAGGAAAGATCCTCAATCACACAAACGGAAGAGCAACCATCGCCGCTGACAGTATTACCGTCATCACACTGCTCGTAAGCAGGCTGACGCACACCGTCACCACAGAAAGGACCATCAACAGTCTCAATCTCGCAGGAAGACGAACAATAATCACACGAAGCATCATAAGCAGGATCACAGACAACACCATTCTGGTCTCCGTCATCGCACTGCTCATATCCGCCGTCACCATTAGGCCACTGGATCTCATCATCTCCGCAGTAGGTGAGATCCTCGATGACGCATTCAGATGAACAACCGTCATTATCGACATCGTTGCCGTCATCACATTCCTCATAAGCGGGCTGACGCACACCGTCACCACAGAAAGGACCATCAACAGTCACATCCTCACATGAGTCAGAGCAATAATCACAAGTCTCATCATAACCAGGGACGCAGAACTCACCGTTCTGATCGCCATCATCACACTCCTCATACGCAGACTGGATCACGTCATCGCCGCAGAAAGGACCATCAACAGTCACAAGCTCGCAGGAAGACGAACAATAATCACACGAAGCATCATAAGCAGGATCACAGACAACACCATTCTGGTCTCCGTCATCGCACTGCTCATACTGACCGTAGTCATTAGGGGATTGGATATCGTCATCGCCGCAGAACGTACGCTGACCGATGATGACCTGAATGCTGTCAGGGGTGGGGTCCCAATCGTCCTCGGAGTCCTGCACATCGAAGTAGACCGTGTAGGTGCCGGGATCGTTGAACGTGATTGAAGGACTGGAATCACCGTAGAAGACCCAGCCACCGTTGTTGATCTTCCAGCGGTAGTTGGACATGGACTGGCCGTCCTCGACATCCTCGCCGTGGCCGGAGAAGTCGATGGCCTCGTCCTCGAGGAAAGAGCTTCCCGAAGCAGGGCTGTCGATGACCGCGTTGGGCTTATTGTTCTCGACAACAGAACTCGCATAGCCGTATTCGCTCGTAGCGCCATCATCATCGGTGAATCGGCAGCGGACATTCCAGATGCCAAGATGCGAATCTGGTGTGCTCGTCGCTACTGTTGCGATCCAAGAGGATCGGCCGCTATTGAATGAAGCAGAGACAGGGTTCCAGGTAGAGGAACCAGGCAGCTGATACGCGATCTCTGCCGTCAAGGTGTTTTCCGCCTGCTGGTCGTCCTGGCCTCCACAGAGGATGTCAAAGGACTCTGTCCGCTTCAACATATCGGGGACAGTATCCACATAGGATACTACCGGAGGAGTGTTGGGCTCATAGACCTCGATGGTCACGGAATCCGTGTCGGACTCGCCATTGCCGCTCTCGTCAGTGACCTCGCAGTCGACAGTGTAAGTTCCCGGAGTCTGGTAGACATGGGCTCGTTCGAAAGGATTGTCGTTGCCTGAAACGACGTCGCTGCTGTCGCCGTAGTTGAGCTCAAAAATATAGGGGCTGTTGCCTTCGCTGGCCTCGCAGGTGAAATCGACTGAGAGAGGTGCGTCTCCATCATACTTGTTGGCGGAGAGATCCGCGACAGGCGCATAGGGATCGACGATGATCTCAACACTGTCCCAATCGTAGTCGCCATCAGCATCAGTGCCCTTGCAGCTAGCAGTGTATCTTCCGTTGTTGTCGTAGGTCCTGGTCGCGGTCTGGGTGTTCGCTGTGCCCATGCCATTGCCGAAAGTCCAGTAAAAGGAATGGTCGCCGTTGCCGGGTTCATCCAGATGGCAATCGAAGTCGACCTTGAGAGGCTCGCGGCCCCTTTCAGGATTGGCTCTCGCATCCACAGTCGGGGAGATATCCTGCTCTTCCACGACGATCCGGAGAGTATCATAGTCGCTCTCACCATTACCGTTCTCATCAGTGACCGTACATCTCGCGGTGTAAGTATTCACATCTGTATACGTGTGGGACTCTTCCTTGCCGCCATAGGACGGTTCAGTGCCATCACCAAAGTTCCAGAAGTAAAGATAAGGAGGGTTGCCGCCCTCCACTTGGCAGTCAAAATTGACAGCGAGAGGCGTCTCGCCGTTCTCCTTGTTGGCATTGAGGGTCACGATGGGCTTGTTGGCAGCCACTGTGAAGGTGACTGTGTCTTCGTCCCAGTCGCCGTCAGCGTCAGTGCCTTTGCACTTGGCAGAATAGGAACCATCATTGGAGTAGACACGGCTCGTGGTCTGACCGTTAATCACGTTGTCGTTGCCGAAAGTCCAGGAGAAGGTATGGTCGCCGTTGCCGGGCTCGACGAGCTCGCAGTTGAAATTGATGGTCGCAGGCTCGACATTGCTTGCCCAGGAGGCTTTGGCGTCGACGGTCGGTGAGACATCCTCATCGACTGTGATTATGACGGAGTCGCTGTCGGACTCGCCGCCGCCGTTCTCGTCCGTGACCTGACAGGTCGCGGTGAAGGAACCGTGAGATTGGTATGTGTGGGTCTCATCGGCTCCGCCGATCTTGCCGTTGCCGTCGCCGAAGGTCCATTGATAGATGAGGTTGCCGTTGCCGCCGGTGACATCGCATTCGAAATCCACAGTGAGGGGCTCGAGACCGCTCTCGGGGTCCGCTTTGAGTTCGACATCAGGAGCGTCAGGATTGACCGTGATGGTCACCGAATCGCTATGGGTGTCGCCGTCCGCATCGCGGATGGAACAGGTCGCAGTGTAGGTACCGTCATTGTTGTATGTGAAAGAGGGATTCTGCGAAGAGCTGGATGAATCAGCAGGATCGCCGAATTCCCAGTTGAACGTGTAAGGGGTGTCACCGGGCTGCGTCACGACGCACTGGAACGAGACGCCGAGGGGTTCCTTGCCGCTTGACGGGACCGCGCGGGCGTCGACTTGGGGAAGCTTGTCCGCTGCTCGGATGGTCACGCTGTCTTTGTAATTATCAGATATTTCGATAGGCAGATAGGGCGGGAAGGGATCAGGCATGTAAATACTGCATTCCCAAACTTCGCCAGGGCTTGTATGCGATGAGGAGACTGTCCGGTAAGAGGTGGTGTACCCGCTAAGATCCGATCGCACATTGCCGTTCTCTCTCCATTGGTAGAGGAAGTAATCGGGGTCAAGTGATGTTGATTTCGCTTCGCAGAGGAGCGTTTGGGTTGTAAAGGGCTCGTTCGGCGTCACGTCAGCATAAGGAGCGGCCGCTACGACCGAACCTACTGAGAGCAATATGACTATAAAACAGAGTAGTTTGAGGAGTATTGCGTTCTTCATTTTACTTATTCCCTCCGACGAGCTTCTTTAGCAAAGGAATTCCTTCCACGGGTATTCCAACACCGGCCCTGTAGTGAGGACCCCCATCGGGAGCGTTCACACCGGGATTCACCGGATTGTCCAACTTCATATGGGAGTATCCAAGTTCGAGCCTGACCTTGTCAGCGATCACGTACTGCATATCGAGTCCGATCTCCAGCATGCCAGGATCGAGCCTGTTGCCATTACGATCTTCGACAGAAGTCTTGCTGAGGAAAGGTTTGACATTGATGTTGTACAATTCACCATCGAACCAGACCTTGATATTGTTCTTGGTGTATTCTGTTCTCCTTGTGCGACCCATACCTTCATTGGTCCGCATGCCGTCACCTTTGTACACCTCGACACCGAGGCCGAGATTGTCCGAGGGCTTCCAGTTGAACCGACCAAGAAGACCGCCATCAACATCTTCGAGAGATATTGTACCCATAGAGCCGTCAGCGAACCGAGCATCCTGATTGAGAGCATCGATCCTGCCACCTATCTCTGCAGCTATCTGGCCGACCTTGAGACCCAAGGTCAGATCAAGCGCTTTCTGATTACGGTTGCTGTTCGATTGGTTCTTGCCATTCGTGGATGTGCTGCTCCACGATTTCGTGTACCGACCGATGATGTTAGCGAAGATGTCAGGACCATACCCCACCTTCATAGCGGAATATGCTTGGAATCCTCGATCTTGTGTATGAGTAGGACCGCTATGATCGAAATCTTTCTGGAAACCCATGAAACCGATACCGGGATTATAGAAACCCCTATCGGTCAGCAAGGTGATTTTCCTTTTGGTATTCTTGTCCCCAATCCCTTCGATAGCTTTGTAACCAATCCTTGCGACGTTGCGAGCCCCAAGAGAATCCTCAAAAGCGAATTCAAGGTTAAGGATGTCTCCATCCTGGAGCGCACTTTGCTCGAGATTCTTGAACGTTACCTTGATATCTCGTTCACTTTTCTTGTCTCCAGGCATGAACTTGGAGTCGACCTCAATATTGACGCCATACTCTTTGAGTCTCTCCTGAGTCTCAGGCAAAATGTTGAAATCCTTTATAGGATGACCTTCAGGATCCCTAATGCTGATTGAAGTTACATAGGTATTCTGCGTGATATCTATGCCGATAGTGTCAAGGCTGGTGATCTGCGGACCGACATTAACGGATGCGTCGCCGTACTTCTGCTTCATCATCTCCATGACATCATTCTGGTCTGAAAGAAGAGAAATCCACTCAACAGGGACAGGGACATTCAAACCAGGCTTAATCTCGAAATGGTTGCGCATAGCCTTGGCTTTACCTTGGTTTTTGTACTTCGGACCTTCTTCAAGTCCTATATGGAAAAGCTCGCCGTTGGTTTTACCTTTGTAATTAGCATAGGTAATCTCGTCGACCGCGTATCTATTACCAGTCTGAGTCATGTTACGAGAGAAGAGCCATCCTTCCTCACCATTCTCAGCCTGTTGTTTCGTGATGACTTTAGGCAGGAGAACACCTTCGACGTTTAGCGCGTCCTTGTTTGCTTCTGCATACGCCGAGAAAATGAATGCTGCGCGTTGGATGGCCGTCCGATATTCTTTCTCGGAGCCTGCAGTTGCAGCGCCGAGGCCGAAGTTGACGAGGCTCTGTCCATCAGTGAATAGACCACGGTCCTTTTCTTGGATCAAATCCTTCTGGAAGGTCCCCCAGCTAGATGTAGGAATCCATGCGATCGCGTTCTGGCTAGTATCTGCGACGAGTCCACCCCACAGGGTTTCTGAAGCAGATGTATATTTCTGTGGCGGCTGCCAATTGGTACCGGAAAGATGATGAAACACAGTATCGAGATATGCTTTCTTCTCATCGTTGGAGATAAGGGAATCGACGCCGGATGCGTTTTGCAAGGCTTGAGGAAGCCAGCTGACAAGACCATTATAGTTCTTGACCGTACCACGGTCTTTTTTGTGGATCAGAGTAGAATCAAGAGTGGTGGATGACGAATCATTAGTAACGAGTTTCACCCAACTGCTATCAGCAGAATGAGAATCCGTCATCGTGATCAAACTTCCGCTTGAATCCTTTGACGCATTCTTCATCAGGTTGTCTAGATTCTTTACAATCTGTCCGCTACCACTAGAGATATATTGGGGAGCTGCTGCGATCTGTCCGTCAGAAGTTTGAATTTGTCCTTCGATAGCCATGAGTGTGCACCTCGCATCGACGCGGTTATATGCAGGACCGTCGCTTAGCACCACCAGTTAGCGTCGTTACACTCTAAGAGTAACTCTCAACTATAAAAACCTTTCGATTTATCACCATTGCACAATGACAACACACTAGTGCTATTTTTTTAGGAAAACGTTAAAAGACGCAGAATAACCCTCTGAAAAGCATGATTTCAGTCGTCGGTGGAGGCCCTGCTGGCCTGTTCTCAGCGGCCCTTCTCGCCCGCCAGGGACGCAATATAGTATTGTATGAGGAGCACAAGACAATAGGCCAGCCCATCCAATGCACCGGCATCCTGACCAGGGACATCGATACGCTCATCCGCCTCAAGCCCCAGACCATCGCAAACCGCATCAAGAGGATCCGCGTCGTCAGCCCCTCGGGAAAAGATGTCATCATTCGCCTCAAACGCCCCGAATACATCACCTATCGTGACCGGCTCGACCAGCAGATAGCTGATATCGCTGAGAAGGAAGGGGTGACGATCAAGACCGGACACCGGCTCGTCAAGGCCACCAACACCGCAGTCACCATGCGCCACGACGGCCGCACCACGAGGACGCCCACCGACATGATCATCGGGGCCGACGGACCGCTATCTGCCGTCGCCAGGCTCAGAGGAATGGTCCGGGGAAAGAAACACTTCATCGGACAGCAATACGTCGTGAAAGGCGACTTCGATCCCGATACCTACACCGCCTACCTCGGCCGCGACATCCCTGGTTTCTTCGGCTGGCTCGTGCCAGAGAACGAGGAGAGAGCAAGGATCGGCATCGCGGCCTCCAAGGACGCTTCAGCCATCATGGCGCGTTTCTGCCGGAGAGCGCTTGGAGAAGGCTACAAGAAACAGATCAAGGAATGCCAGGCCGGCGTCATCCCCCTATATGATCCTAAGGCCACGATACAGCAGGGCCGCACCTTCCTCGTCGGAGACGCCGCGACACAGGCCAAAGCGACCACCGGAGGCGGCATCATACCAGGCCTCAAGGCCGCAAGGGCGCTCTCCAGGTCCATCAAGAAAGGTACCCCGTACAGGACAGAGCTCATTGGTCTTGATAGGCAACTTACTGCGCATCTCTTCCTCAGACGTATGCTGGATAGGTTCTCCGACGCTGATTTCGACCATCTGACGAGATTGACCAAGAGCCGACGTGTACAGGACGTGCTCAGGAAGACCTCGCGCGACCGGGCCGCCTCGCTTCTCACACAGCTTCCCCTGGCCCAGCCAGGATACCTCAGATTCATGCCACAGGGCATCGGCGCGGCCGCCGACCTCGTCGGCAGCATAATGTTTAAATAAGGCTTCAGATTCCGGGTTACGACAATAGGAGGGTATCTTCATGAGCAAAGATGACGATGATGAGATCACGGTCGACTTCTCCAAGGTGAAGAAGTTCTTCACAAGCATGGGAAAAGAGACTGAGAAGGAAGAGAAAGAGGAGCAGAAAGAGGACGACGACGTCGCCATCGACTTCTCCAAAGTCAAAGGCATGTTCTCTGGAGGCAAGAAGGGCCATAAAAGCAAGGCCAAGAAAGCCGCAGAGGAAGAGTCCGAAGACGACAGCGACGTCTCGATAGACTGGAAGAAGATCGGAGCGTTCTCCAAACGTCATGGGGCGATTCTCCTTTTGCTCATACCCCTATTCCTTGCAGTGTTCTTCAGGATCCAGACCGCCTATCTGCCCGCGACGGATGATTGGGCTGAACAGACCGTCTATAATAATCTCAACAACCAGATCAGGGCGCAGGTACAGGCCCAATACCCTAATCTTCCGGAAGCCAACCGCGAACGGCTCGTCGCCGAACAGTTCGCAGGGGTGCTCGACGAGAACGAAGACCAATTACGGCAACAGATAGAAGCCACATCACAACATTTCAAGAGCCAATTACGCGACGAGACCGGACAGACCTATCTTCTCGCCATCGATCCGTTCTTCTGGGCGCGTCATGCACGGAACGTCGCGAACAACGGTCATCCAGGCGACATCCTCGTCGAAGGCCAATCATATGATACCCATATGCAAGCGCCGCTGGGCCGCGTCATCCCCGGCGACATGATGCATGCGTATCTCGAAGGATACCTCATCAAGGTCATGCGCATGTTCAATCCGGACGTGCCTGCGACCACGGTCGCTTTCTACGTCCCCATGTTCATCGCGATCCTTGCCATCATCCCGGCGTTCTTCATCGCCAAACGTATCGGCGGGCCGGTGGGCGGACTCGTCGCCGCGGTACTATTGGCAGTCCATGGATCATTCCTGACACGCACCGCGGCAGGATTCGCAGACACCGACGCCTACAATGTGGTATTCCCGCTCTTCGTCTCATGGCTGTTCTTGGAGGCGT
Source organism: archaeon (assembly GCA_043817075.1). Classification (GTDB taxonomy): domain Archaea; phylum Nanobdellota; class Nanobdellia; order Woesearchaeales; family JAADFO01; genus CAYVGP01. The sequence goes on from JBDRHG010000010.1 coordinate 7,805, forward strand.
TCGAGACCCAGAATATCAAGAAGCGTATCGGACTCGCCACCGTCGCAGGTTTCCTGCTCGGCATGTATTCATGGGCCTGGCTCGGATGGTGGTATATCCTGCTCTTCCTGCTTTTCACCAGCGGCGTCTACCTGTTTTACATCGTCGTCCGCGGCATCATATCGTCTAAAGGATTCAAGGATGTCCTGGCTGACAAGAGCGTACGCAACACTCTCATACTCATGGCGGTGTTCTTCCTCAGCAGCTCGATCTTCGTCACCCTGTTCATGGGATTCCCCACATTGAAGGGATCGCTATATGATTCACCGATGTCATTCGTGCGGCTGAAAGAGGTCGGCCTCAACGTGTGGCCAAATGTGTTTACCACGGTCGCAGAGCAGAACCAATCATCGCTTCCTGCAGTCATCGCCTCGATGGGTGGTAGGATTCTGTTCTTCCTCGCCATGTTGGGCGTGGTGCTCGCATTCTTCAAGAAAGACATGCATAAACGTCGCGACATCAAACTAGCGTTATTGCTGTTGATATGGATAGCTGCCACCACATTCGCCAGCGTCAAAGGAGTACGATATACACTGTTGCTTGTGCCTGCGTTCTCTATCGCCATCGGCATATTCTGCGGCATCTCATACCAATGGTTCGGCAAATGGGTGTCCAAAGAGCTCGGCATCGAGAAGAGCATCGTCGGAACATTGATGATACTCGTGTTCGCACTGTTGCTCTGGCAGCCGGTCGTAAGCGGCTGGAACGTGGCCAAGAGCGAGATCCCCAGCATGAACGATGCTTGGTACAATGCCTTGTCCAAGATACGCATAGAATCTGCGCCTGATGCCATCATCAATTCATGGTGGGATTTCGGGCATTGGTTCAAGTATATAGGGGACCGCGGGGTCACCTTCGACGGCACGAGCCAGAACACACCCCAAGCGCATTGGATAGGAAAAGTGCTGCTCACCACAGACGAGAAGGAAGCCGTCGGTATCCTGCGTATGCTGGACTGCGGCGCGACCAACGCATTCGACGAACTCGACAAGTTCAATAACTATCCGCGCGACACCATCGACCAACTCTATTCCATATTCAAACTCGACCGCAGTGCTGCCAAGCAAAAGCTCCTGAGCTATGGAGTGTCTTCGGCGCAGGCTGAGCGCGTGCTCGAGTACTCCCATTGTGACCCGCCGGAGAACTACTTCATCGCGTCTGACGACATGATCGGCAAGAGCGGTGTGTGGGCGCATTTCGGCTCCTGGGATTTCAACAGGGCAACCATGTTCAATCTAGTCAAGAAGAAGAACCAGGCCGAGGGCGTCTCCATCCTCATGGACCAGTTCGGGCTCGACTCGGAAGCTGCACAGGGACTCTACTACGAGATCCGCACCAATGACGGCAACAGCTGGATCGCGCCATGGCCGAGCTACGCCTCAGGCGTCATCGGGTGCACGCGGGACGGCGATACCATCACTTGTGGCAACGGTCTTTTAATCGACGCCAGTGATCCGAGGAATATGGACGCCTACGCTGACAGCGCAGGTACCATCATGCACCCCCGGACATTCGCCTTCCCGACCAATGACAGCATGGAGATCCGGGAATACAACGACACCATCCTCCGCGCCAACGACGGAAGGGAAATGGGCGTCACGCTCATCGCGAGCGGGGGAAGCAACTATGCCATCATCATGTCTTCACCCGAGCTCGCTGGCAGCATGTTCACCCGGATGTTCTTCATGGACGGCCATGGGCTTGAGCACTTCGACAGCTTCACCCATGAGCGATCGTTCACCGGTGGGGATATCTATGTCTACAAGGTCGACTGGGAAGGGGGCGACATGAATATCATGCCAAGTCTCAAGCCCAAGACCGAGGTAGCCGAAGGTGATACGGTCACACTGGCCTATATCGGCGCGCTGGAGAATGGGACCGTGTTCGACGCGTCACAGGCGGATTGGTTCGCTTCAGGTGTCACCAATGGGACTGACCTATCGACATTGACCGATGACAAGCTGCTCAGCTATACGGTCGGCGACGGCCGTATCCTGCCTGGTTTCGAGGCTGCGGTGCTCGGCATGAAGCCCGGGGAAGAGAAGACATTCTCCATCCCGCCAGAGCAAGGCTACGGCATCGATCCTGCAGCGCATCCGCTCGGCAACAAGACCCTGATCTTCAGGGTGCAGGTCCAGAGAATTGAATAAGCTTTTCACAGGCCGATTCGTCAAGAATCGGCAATATTACCTTCTTCTCTAAAAGCGAAAGTTATATAAATCTCCATCCTTCTGTCCTTTATAATCGTCCCAAGGCGATTACAACTATTGGGGCGTCTTTCAAAGAGGGGTGAATAGGCCACAGCAGCGGCGTGTTCTTATGGCGCTTGCGACGGCTAGTACGATGGCGGATATCATAGGCAACAACAGCAACGGTTTTATCTGCCGGGACGGGACCATAATCCAGTCCATTCCAGCACTGGCTGATAAGCTGCGGAATATCCCGGAAGAAGAATTCTCTTACTTCGTCAATGAGCAGAAGAATGACTTCGCCTATTGGGTCAAGGAATCCCTAAAAGATGAAGCGCTTGGCAATCTCCTGCTCTCCGCGCACAGCCGTGAACGCATGATAGGTGTGCTGTCCGCATACCAGGCCATGCGTGCCCATGGAGGAGACCTGGAGGCGAAAATCCATGAACCACCGGTCAAGATTGTGCAACCACCTCCGGAACCGAAAAATGAGACGTTGGTGATGCCACCTGTCCAGGTCGCGCCGCCTGAACCGGAACCTATCATCGCTCCACCTCAATCCCAGCCAGCTCCACAACCTGTTCCAATCCCTATCGCGGCAGAACCCGAGACTCAACCAATGGAAATAACCAATCCTACAACAGAGAAAAGTGTTCAGGAACCCATGAAGCTCGAGCTGTTCTCGCCGCGATCAAAAGAATCGGCATCGCCGCCAGTTCAACCAGCAACCGCTCCCGAACCGGAAAAAGAAGGGTTTTACCAACCGCCTGGCGAGCCTCCGGAATCCGAAACCCCTGCGGCCCCGCCACAAGAGGCGCCTCCTGCTCGCTACGCAAGCCAACCCCCTATCAACATCCCAGCCATCGGAGCTCCTGACATAGATCAACTCAGTATCGATCCCTTGAAGTTCATGGCACCACCAGGAGCGATGACCCATGATGGGTCCAAGGACCTCAATGCACACCATGATGATGAGGACAGGATTCTCGATGAACGTGATGTCACCCGGTTCGCCGACTGGGTCGAGAAAGCAAAGGAAGAGATTGACAAGGTGTTCATCGGCCAGGACAAGGTCGTCCATAGCGTCATACTAGCCCTGATGTGCGATGCCCATGCGTTGTTGGAGGGCGTTCCCGGCCTGGCGAAATCGCTGCTCGTCGAAGTGCTCACGAGGGTCATCTCCGGCACCACGTTCCACCGCATCCAGTTCATGCCGGACATGCTGCCATCAGATGTCATCGGCGGCCAGATCTATAATCCCAAGACCTCGACCTTCGTCACGGTCAAGGGCCCCATCTTCGCCAACTTCATCCTCGCAGACGAGATCAACCGTGCCCCACCAAAGACGCACGCCGCGCTCATGGAGGCGATGCAGGAGAAGAAGATCAACATCGACAAGGAGGAATATATCCTCGACAGGCCATTCCTCGTGCTCGCCACGATGAATCCGCTGGAGAACAAAGGGACATATGCGTTGCCAGAAGCCGTCCTCGACCGCTTCATGTTCAAGATCGACCTCACATATCCTGATAGGGAACATGAGAAGATCATCATCACCGAGAACGCGACGACCAAATCATCGATCAAGAGGAGGGTCAACCACGTCATGAATAAGGAGGAATTCCTCGACATGCAGGCGAAGGTCCGCAGAGTCTATCTCTCTGAAGCCATCAAGGATTATATTCTCAATCTGGTCGAGGCGACCAGAGGACTCAACAAGAAGGTCGTTGGCATGCAATTCGTCAAATGGGGCGGCGGACCTCGAGCCAGCATCTATCTCGGCATCGCAGCCAAAGCGCAGGCCATCACCCAAGGCAGGAATTACGTGCTTCCCGAGGATGTGGCCAGCGTCGCAAAAGACCTCCTCCGTCACCGTGTCGCGCTCAATTTCAAGGGCAAGGCACACAATGTGTCCCCGGACAAGGTCATCGACGAGATTCTCGCGAAAGTCAACGCGCTGTAAATGCAGGATTCCAGGCGGCTGACGAGCGAGTGAGCATGCTAAAATGCCGAAAACAACCCAGAGCCCAATCCATGCCCATACGTTCGACTTCGAGCGGCTCGTCAAGGAGACGATCACCAATTCCATCAAGCTGACGGAATATTTCCGTCTCAAGATGATCTATTACCAGCTCGTCTCAGGAAAAGGGCTCGAGTTCGACCGCATCAGAGAGTACCAGCCAGGCATGGATCCCCGTCGCATCGACTGGAAGATCTTCTCGCGTACCGGCAAGCTTTTCGTCCGTTCCTACAAGGAGGAACGCAAGTTCGACATCATCGTGGTCCTCGACGTATCGGATTCCATGCTGCTCGGCTCGACAGAGATGACCAAGAACGAATTCGCGGCCATCATCGCCGGCACGCTCGCGTTCGCCGCCACCGAATCAGGGGACGAGGTCGGCGTGACCATGTTCTCGGACAAGGTCGAGATCGTCACCGATCCCTCCAGCGAATACTACAACATGCTCAACATCATATCCGATCCGGAGAACTACGGTGGGAAGAAGGACTGGCCCAACCTTGCCAAGACCCTGATCTCCAATTATACCGACAACTCCATCATCTTCGTCATCTCCGACTTCATCGACACCAAAGCCGGATTGTTCCTGCCAGAGCTCGCCGCAAATTTCGCCAAGGTCTACGGCATCATGGTGCGCGACCCTCTCGATGACGACCTCCCCGCCAATGTGGGCAGGGTCTATCTACGGGATTTCTCAGGAAGGAAAGTCTACCTCACCAACTTCGACGAAGCCAGGAAAGAGTACCAAGTGCTCAACCAAAAACAGATCAAGGATCTCATGGACGAATTCCATGACTATCAACAATTGTTCTTCAAGCTCAAGACCAACGAGGATTTCGCTACCAGTTTCATCAAGGCCGTCGGAGAGGAGGAGGTGATCGTATACTAACCTTCCGGCTCTCGGACTTCGTCATCAACGTGCATGATCCGGTGACGAATGGCCTGCTCCTCACGCTCCTCATAGCCTTGACCATGTTCGCGTATTTCTTCGCCATGTACCTACGTGGAAAGCGCGCGGCCTACTTCGGCAACCTCAAGACATTGGAGCGCGTGCATGGGTTCAGGCATTTCCATGTCAGCCCATGGGTGCTGCTTGTCAAGGTGATCATCGTATCATTGCTCTTCATCGTCGCGACCGAGACCGTCGAAGTGCGGAAGATGACCCCGATAGCCGACACGGATTATGTCATCCTCATCGACGCGTCATCCAGCATGGCGAACACCGACTACAATCCGACCCGCCTCGCTGCTGCAAAAGAGATCTCAAAGAGCTGGGTCCGCATCCTAGGCAACAATACCCGGGTCGGATTGATCGCGTTCTCACAGGACATACAGAACCTCGTCCCGCTGACCTTCGATAAGAAGAAAGTGGAGCGCGAGATCGACCTGATCCAGATCGACTATTCCAAGAGCGGGACATCGATCGACTATGCGCTCTCCAGCGGATATGATCTGCTCAAGAACAGCCGCATGAACAAGGAAGTCCTGCTCTTGACAGACGGTACCGAGGGAGTCGAGTCGCGGACCATAGCGAACGCCAAAGCAGGACGGATCAAGATATATTCCTTCGGCATAGGAAGCGCGGTGATAGACGAGACGCCCGAAGAGTACAGGGACATGTACTCCAGCCTGGCGTTCAACTTCACCAAGCTCGACATCCTCTCCAACGCCACTGGGGCGAGCGCATACAAGGTCGGCAACAGCCTGGAGCTGGAGTATGCCTTCAGGGAAGCGACACTGGAGAAGATCGACATCCCGCTGAACAGCGGCTACTATATCATCATCCTCATCGCCGTCATATCCATCCTCGAGCTGCTGCTGTATTCGAAGCTCGGAGGGCTCTGAAGGGCTGACAGGCAAAGAGAAAAGTATAAATACGCCATCTGTGACCACGAATCGTAGAGGAAAACGTACAGTAGGGGAAAAAAGAGGCTTCAATATGGCTATGAGCATGCAGGATTTGGTAATCGTCGGAATCCTTGCGATTTGGACGCTGCTCAACAGCGTGCTGCTCTTCGTGCTCTTCCGACGTATGCGGCATGATGAGACCGACTACCACCATAAGCTCTCCGACCTCTCCATCAGCAGCCGTATCACGACCGCGTTCTCCAAGCATCTTGATCCCCATGACATCACCCAGCTGGCGAACGACCTCTTCGAGCGGATAAAGCACCGCTTCAACCTGGAGGCACATTCGTATTCTGAGCTCATCACGAAGCTGCAGCAGACCGAGAGCATCGAACCCAAGCTCAAGGACGATCTTGTCGACTTCTTCCAGGAGATGATCCTGATCTCATACAAAGAAGAGTCGATCTCTGACAAGGAGAAGGACGAGATCAAGACAAAGCTGAAGATGATCCTGCGGATCTTCCAGTGAAATTCGATCAGGTCCAGTTCTAGAAAGGAACACCTCTGATAGAAGATGGTGACTTCGTATGGAACAACACGTCTGGTCCTAGAACAGCGGCACGAAATTGAGGAAGACCAGCGCCACGTACACGACCATGACGATCTCGATGAGCAGTACGGAATATTCCCACCATGAGAGGTTGAAGATGGCACCGCCAGGGAGGGACTCTTCCTCTTTTAGGAGAGAGCTGTTCTCCACATACCCTTTTGAGTCACCCTTGACCTCCTCAGAGAAAGCCTCGCTGTCCTCTTTGTAGTAGTCGGGCATCGCACCCTCTTCTGCCCCAGAGGAAGGAACGCCGCCACCCTTGATGGCCGGTTTCCCGTAGCCGTCGCCGAAAAGCTCTGAATCGTCCTTTTTTCCACCGCCTCCGAAGAGGCCGAAGAAGCCTCTCTTTTTCTCAGGTGCCATGGTCTAATGTTTCCTCCTTCTCGTGATGATGAATACCGTGATCACCGACCAGACCGCCAGCAGCAGCAGGAGAGCGGACATCTTCAACGGCTGGTCCTGCCAGGTCAGCTTCTGCTTGATGATGATGGATATCGGGGCGAAGCCCACCAGCTTGTCCTGTGAGTAGAACTTGAGGTTATAGTCGCAGAGACCTGCCGCGGACGCCTCGAAGGTATAGGACAGGAGCCTGGTCTCTTTCCAGGGCAGGTTGTTCCTGCCTTCTATGGCCACCAGACAAGGGGTCTCATCGAACTCGATGGTGATGTTGGTCAGGTCGACGTCGCCGATATTCTCGGCAAGGAAAGTGACGTTGAGCACCTGATTCGGCCCCATCTGCAGGACCGGCGGGTACTCCAGGATCTTCATGCGGCTCAGGTTGCCGCGTGGCAGGACGAATACCTTGATGAAGGTGGTAGATACCTTGAAGGTCCTGTTCGTCGTCACCAGGACGTCGACCGGGATGATGTAGTCGCGCGGTAGTGTCTTGAGATAGGGCGCGATATGGAATTCACCTAATGTGTTGTTTCCACCACCGAGCACATCGAAAGAGGCGTTGGTATAGTCCCAACCTCTCGGGACGCGAGGTAGGATGGTGATGTTATGGATAGAGAACCGTTCAAAGTTCGTCAGGTTGAATTCCACGATACCGGGTTCGCCCTGCTGTAAGGAGATGTTGGACGGTAGGCTGATGTTGAGGCGGAAATGTTCGGGCGTGAATGGGGCGTCAGGCTCTTCTACGACATGAGTGTCCTCTGCACCGCTGCTATCACCGCCACCGCCGCCTCCCTGTCCCGGACTGGCTCCTGGACTGGGTGATGGATCGGGAGAGGGTTCGGGTTCGGGTTCCGGCTGCGGCTCTCCTTCGAAACCGAAGGGCGCGAAGATCGAGAAGTTGGTCACATTGGGACCGATGATGAGCGCCTCCGAGGGCGAGATGAGCGTGTAGAGCTTGGTCCAATTCCCGCCGGTCCAGTTGGTGGTAAGATAAGAATACGTCACGTTGCTGCCGTTGACCTCTTCTTCCCAGGAGATATTGACTACTCCGTATGTGCCGTTGAACTTGTAGATGCTCATATTGTCGACGACGACATCGTTAGGCAACGGTTCCTCGTAGACGAAGCTGATCTGAGCATAGGATGAATTGTCCTGCGCTCTGAATTCGATCCATTGCTCGATGTCCATCATGCCCTCGATAGCGGGAGGTGGCGGCGGATTGGCCACGGCCTTGACGATGACGTCCTGGAAATTGGCCATCAGATCCGCGGAGGTGAAGCTCACATTTGTGAATTTGACCGTCGAATCGTTCTGGGATATCAACTCGGTCTCATTGTTGGAGAAATACACGTTGATCAAGGACACCCCACTATTCGTCTTGATGAACGCTCCGATCTTATTGTTGGACGCGCCTCTTCCGAAGATGGTGACAGAGCTGTTCTCGATGCAGATGCCGTAGTAGAATTGCTGGGTCGCGAGGTCTTCGATGGTCACGTTCTGTGAACCGGTGACGATGACCGGACAGGTGCCGTTGAGGAACGATCCGTTCTCGGCGCCATCCCCATCGAAGATCTCTCCTGCGAAGTTGACCACGAGGTTGTCGGTATTGTTGATGGTCAGGCAGGTCTCGTTATGGTTGAAGACAGAGGCATTGACGATATAGTAGCCAGAATCGTTGATTTGGCCGCAGGGCTCGTATATCTTGATCTCCAAGGAGGGTATCTGATTGACATAGACCATCTCGCCACCCCTGAATGACCCGGTATAGGCCATGGTGGAGCCGGGTCTCAGCCGCGCCTCGTTGAGGGTGTAGTTTGATCTGTTGACCAGAGAAGTGAAGAGATAATCCCGGTCGCGACCGGCGATCTCCGAACCATACTCATCGTAGACATCCACGATCGAGAGGTAGTAGGTCTTCGGCGGGCCATCGACCCTAATGCCTATCTGGTAGGATCCATTGAGGAATTGGTGGGCCTTCTCTCCGATGTATCGGAGGAGCGTGCTGGTGTTGGTGCCGTTGATATCGACTATCGCCGGTTGGTAGAGGAATGCGGTGACGTAGCCGGGAAAGAGGGCGTATTGGCTGGAGAGGTCGACGTCCACTCGGGCGCAGGTCGCGTTCGTGGTATTGGTGCCGTTGCCGATGATCCGAGTGAAGGTGCTCGTCACAAGGGGCAGGTAGTGGAGAAGGCTGCCGGTCTGGTTCGCCGAGAGCGTCATGTAATGGAGATCAAGGTATTGCCCGACGGTGAGGTTATCATGGCATATATCGACCATGATGTTTGGGTTGACGACCGAATTGTCCATGTAAGACTCACTGCCGTATAGATGGTCCTGCAGGGACGCGCCTTCCCGGTCGAAGCGGAGGTAGTCGATGGATGTCGCGTTGCTGTAGATGAGGGATGTGTTGGAGAAGGCCGATGCTCCGAGGATGACGCCGGCGATGGAACCGAGGAGGACGATGAGCGCGGCAGCTAGGTATCCGCCCAAGGTGTCATCATGTATCTTGAATGGTTTTGCCATCATGCTTCTCTGCCGATGTGCTGATAGTCTGATAATGCTAGGGAATTATCGTGTTCAAGAAGTTCGCGAAGACGTGATAGACGAAATCGAGCACCTGGCCGACCATGCGCTCATTGTCCAGCCCCTTGCCATAGATGGTCGGCGGATAGCTGGTGTTCAGGATGTTCAAGGGGTAGGTGGAGTAGAGCACGCCCCCGATCACGAACTTGAAATCTTCGCCGTCCGCCTGTGAGCCCTGGAAGTACAGCGAGTAGTTGCCGATGTAATCCTCGAGGTTGCTGTAGTTGTATTGGGCGAGGTAGAGACGATTGTAAGTGGGTATGAAAGTGAATGACGCATTGCCGTAGTAGTCGGTGGAAAACTCCACAGAGGTCGTGGTCACCGGTCCTGTCTGCTCCTCGGTCCCATTGCTGTCCACCGTGTGGTTGTACACCTGCGTAGGCACCATCAAGGTAAGACCGTTCTGCTCGACGATCTGTACCGTGGCATTGTTGAGTGTCGTGTTGTCCGAATTGCGGAGATGGATGGTGAGATTGTACGGGACATTGGCATAGGAGAAGTTGTCTGTCCTCTGCCCGTCGATATATATCTCAGGGATGGTGATTGGTTTGAGCACGAAGTTCTTCGTCTGGGAATTGTCTCCCTCGACACATTCTTCGATCTCGCCGCCTGCGTCGACGACGACCTTGATGGTGTAGGTGCCGCTTCGCGCGAATGCGGTCCAGTTGAACCAGATGGCCGCGTTCTCGTCGGGAGAGAGATCGTCTGTTATCTGTCTCTGGGAGAAGTAGACCACCTGGGTCGCATCGCTGGCATTGTAGATAGAGATGTTGAGGAGGAAATCAGTGGTGACCGCGACATTGCCGCCGCTTGTCTCATCGGGCGTGTCCCGGGGATTGGAGATGGTGAACGTGGAGTTGAGGACCTGGCTGTAGTAGACCGGATCAGGAGACGCGGTCGGTGTGGAGATCTGGAGATTGGACCCGATGCACATCGTCTTGCCTATGCTGTTGAGCACGACATAGCGTGTGTAGGTGTTCTGGTCGTTGACCTGACCTGCAGAAAGGCCTGAGTCGAACGTCGCGGGGAATGCCGCGCTGGAGAAGACCGAACCATCGCTGCAGGAGGCCCCGTAGTCATCAGAACAGAATCCGATGACCATACGCCGCTGGGTGTCGATGCCGTAGGATGCGTGGTTTGCGGCATATGAGAAGCTACCGGAGGATGTCTGGAAGGAGATCGTCGGTGTCTGGATGGTGACCTGCCGCGTGGATTCTGAGAACGCCCGCGTCACCGAGTAATCACCGAGGAGATAGGCATTTGTGCTGCCGTAGGCGAAGTTGGAGACTGTGCCTGGATTTGCCGAAGATGAGGAATAACCGACCCATAGCTTTCCTGGGAAGGCGGCCTTGTAGGTGTCCGGATCATTGGTCGAGAAGTATGATGGTGACATCGTGAAGAATCCGGCGATGGTCGAATCACAGGCGCCGGCCTGATTAGCATCGGTCAGCGCATTGCCGGAAGGATCATACGATACGAGCACATAATTCCATGAGCCATCGTAGAGGGCGTAGAACGCACCCACATAGCGTTGTCCTACTCCGCAGAGCTGGAGACCGACATCGACATTGCCGTCGATGGCATCCTGATACAGTGTCGCAGGATCACTGCTGCTGCCTGTGAAATAGAGCTGTTGTTGGTTGGTGAACCCTGTGCTCTGAGCCGTTGCAGAAAAAGCGAAGAAGAAGAAGATTAAGAGACAGATGAAAGAGAGTGCCATGATGCGGGATGAGCTGATGCCTGGTGGCCCGTTCATACACATCTTCGGCATTGATAAGTCCCTCATGATTAGGTTAATAGTTCAATGAATAAAACAACGAATACACCACCGCATTGACCGAATTGACGACCGCCTTGAGCACATCGTTGGGATAGTTATTACCACCAGTGACGATGTTCAGCGTTGAGTCGACGGCCGCAACCTGCATATTTAAAACATTGTTACCACTGTCAAGTATATTCAAGGTCACATTCGACGCCACAGCGCCGACAGCAGTAGGTGTGATGATGAAATCGGTTCCGATGGCGATAGTCTGGTAATGATACCTGTCTTTCTGGCTCAAAGGGTTGGAACCGGTGTAAGGATTGACGATGAGATAACCATCGGCCTCCTGGACCTTGACTGAATATCCCGATCCTGACATCGGGATCCCATTGTTGGTCAACGCAGTGTGTATGACGTTTGGTGCGGCTGTCTTGAGCGTGAGCGTCGATCCAGCCGTCACGTGATCCAAGATGGTAAAAGTGTCCAGGGTGATGTCATAGGTGATGGTGAATTCCTTTGCTTCCTCCCGTTCGCTGGCCCACTTGAACAGAGTGGACACGATCTGGTTCATGGAATTGACCGCGATCTTGGAATTGTCCATGAGCGGAGTGTTGGAGAGAGGCTTGCTCTGGCGCGCCAGAGAATCCTTCTGGGTGACAGACAGGGTCTCGGTCGTGACGAATACACCATACTCCACCACGGCGGCCCAGATGGAGTAGTTGGACACTGTCGGATAGACGGTCGGGGCCATCAAGAAGGACTCCCGACCGCCATCGTCAGTCAGACCCGTCGAATACGCTGTCGAGACATAGCCGGAGAGACGGATCGGGACGAAGATGTTCTGACCCTGGGTCTCACCGATCGCTACTGACATATTCGGCAATGCCAGACCCGTGTAGAGGTTCCGGACCTCAAGGGTGACGTTGTATGGCAATGCGGTCTGAGAGAATGCCGTCGTCAACGCGCTGTCGATGTAGATGATGATGTCGTAGGCAGGGATTTTCGATAGCGCGTAGAAATAGTAGGGGTTGCTGTTGATAGGCAGCATGAACTCCCCGACGCATGCGGTCGAGTTGTAGCAGGTCTTGTCCTCGATCTCGACGAGGAAGAGAGGCGTCGCGGTCCCGGAATTGTTGTACTTGAGCAAGTAATAGCTGATCGAGTTGGTCAAGGTGATTTCGAAAGCAGTGTAGTTGACGCCGCCGATGGGGACCTGAGCAGTGGAGCAGCAGAAGGTCTCCTGAGGATTGTCATTGTAGCTGTCGTAGTTGGGGTAGAAAGCGGAGAACTGGGTGGAATCGAAGAGCTGTTCGTTGAAGAGATCGAGGACGCTGACATTCAGGATGTTGGCGCCGTCGAAGGTGCTCCCGAGCATGGCCACATAATAATGCTGACCATCCTTGAAGTTGGCGCCGGGAAATGAGTTCTCATTGATGTTGGCCGTGTCAAGAGTGAGGCTGGCGAAGGACGAGCTGCTCTCTGTTAGGTCGACCGCATTGTTCGTGACCTTGATGCCCGCCCAGCGAGACGAGGCTGTATCGACATCGAGATCCGCCTTATAGGAATTGCCAGCAGTGAGGTTTATGGTGTTGGCCTCGCTCTGCGCGAGGAAGGCGATGGAGAGGACGAGAGCTATGAATAGCGAGAAGTTCAGATGAGGAAACCCTCCCGGTACACCTCTTTTTTTACGCACGGACTGCATGGATCCTCCTTGGTGCGCCTAATGCAATCTGCATCACATATCCTGACAGGCTCTCCTGAGACCCTATCGACAGCACTCCAGTATGCAAGATACAGATAATAAGATATATAAATGTATCGATTTTCTATATCAATATAGCTTTTTCCACACCAAGAGTCGCTTTATATAGCAAAATCTGGTTTGCCGTCAATGATACTCCCCCAAATACCTACGAAGCATCTGCATTGCATTGCTAATTTCTTCACCGGATGATTACTACTATATAAGCTCTACGGATTCAGAATACGCTGCTGCGCCCGGACGATGCTCTTTTAGGCGGTAAGGGAGCCTGACCTCATAATCATAGGTCCCGTATGCACCTGCTGTCGATTCATTGATCCGGGTGATGATGACGATGTCCTGGGTACCGTCGTATTCCTCGCCGCCGTCCCCTGAATCCCACATGAGACCAGTGAGGAAGGAGGGACTGGCCACCGAATTAATCACCGGGACCCTCTGGATCACTTTGCCCAGTATCTCGAACTCCGACAATGTGTCCGGCTCGTCATCTCCGTCCGGATCGAATAGCTCTGAGAGCGAATCCTCATAATAGGTCATGCCGAGCTCAGCGTCTGCCTGGGAAAGATCGCCCGTCTTGTTGAGCGGGATGAGGTCGGCCGGATCAAAGTCGGAGTCGATGTCGGAGTAGAGGATGACACCGATCTTCGGTTCGGGTGGCCAATGCACCATGATCGCGTCATCATCATCCGTCAGCACGACAGAATGGTTGGCATAGCCATAGAGCGTTCCCCATGCGGATGTGGTGTAGTTGACCCAGAGCTCGTTGTTGGTCTCGTTGTGCTCGGTCTCGTTCTCGGCGATGTCGGCGATGGCCAAGAAGCGATAGGTGCCGACCTTAGTAGCCCACTGGAAGCTTAAGAGTGTGTCATTGCCGTCGCCGAGATAGGTGATGTCGATGCTCTGGTTCTCGTCGCCGACCCAGCTGCCGTTCCAGAGCTCGATGGCCAACCGCAATGTGGTGTTGTGGGCCGGGTCGGTGCCATTGTTCGTGACATTGACGAATACCGTGACGTTCTCTGTCCGGGCAAGGCCGTATCCGGAGAAGCTGACATTGCGGATGTAGAGATCAGGCAATGCGGGCGTGACATTGGTGTTGTCCGTTATATTGAGATCCTCGAAGCCCGCGGGAGCTCCGGTGCAGAGAATATGGAATGACCAGTTGCTCGCATAGGGGAAGCTATGATTGGCGAAGTAGAGGGCTGTGCCCTTATCGAAGGACATGTTGAACCAGGGAGTATATCCACTCTCGTTGAAACGTATGGAGCAATTCGTGCCGGTCTCGTTTATCGATTGCCCTTCTGCGGTGTCGGTGTAGTTGGCGAAGAACACTATCTGGTCATCCGGATAACGCACTGCCAGACCCCCTTCATTGTCGGTCTCATCCCAAGTCATAAGCTGAGCGTTCCCTGCGGTGGTGTAATTGGTGAAGTGAGGGACAGAGAACACCAGGGTCCCGGTCTCCGATGAATAGCCTTCGACCGGACACTCAGTCGCATCGCATGGCACACCGTCGCGCAACACCACTGGCTCGAAAGCATAGGATAGGCTCGAGAACGTGATACGGGCGGAGCGGTTGAGCCTCGACTCGGCAGATGTGTCTACAGAGACGAAGTTCTCCTCGATCGAGACCGCGCTGTCGAGGTCAGCGCCCTGGCTGAGGTCGATAGGTTCGAGGAAGGTGATCCCTGTCATGTTCTCCTTTGTGAGGGTGAGATTGGTGATGTTGGAGACATCCACAGTCGATAGGTTGGTCATCGACCCGTTGAACGTGACGGCCTTGATGACATCGACCGTCCTGATCCCGGTCTTACCGACCAAACCCTGTCCGGTCGCTTCATTGCATGTGATGTCCCAACTATACCTGCCTTTGGGAAGATCCTCAAGCGATAGTCCGTACACCTCGCCGTTTTGTATATCAGTAAGGCTTGCTTTCTGCTCGCCGTTGACCATCAAGATACAGCGCCCGATCGGACTCGCATCTGCCACGGCGAATGAGATTGATAGGTCGCCGTCAGGGTCGCCGGTCCGGTTCGCCGGAGAGAACACAGTGATGACCGGCGGTGTGGCGTCGAGCGGTAAGGAATAAGAAATCTCGACAGCGCTTATCTCGGGAGACGGCAAGTCGGGCCGGTCCTCGACAGAAAGACGGTACTGCACATAACGGCTCGGCGAAAGAGATAGCTGAGCATCATCTTTGCCGTCAACAGGGACCCAGAGAACATCATCGCAGACAGAAGTGGAGCAGCTCCGCACCGCGAGTCCCACACTGTCTCCGCCGATCTCCCTTTCGAGCCCTGGCGTGATGAGCGAATCGAGACTCATCCCCTTCAGGGAGATAGAAGTCCATGAAGCGATCCTGCCCACGTCAAGCACCGGTGAGGCATAGACACCAGACATGGCTTCGCTGGCCAGCACGAGTGTGTCGCCTGATCTTCCGTAGGTGATGCCATCAAATAGACCGTCTGCCCATATGGCATCAACAGGCATCCGCAGTATTCCTTCTGAGATTTCTGAGAGCGTGGTGCTGAAGTCGAGCATCGGCATCGGGCCATATCCTTTCCGCGGCATGAAATCGATCCTCGCCGGACCGGGACAGGTGAATGCCGGCGATATGACCTGACCATCCTTGATGCCTGCAGGCATCGGCATGTCTTCGCAGAATAGCCCAACAAATGAGAAGTCTGCGTCCAGATCATCACCCATGCCGAACCGACGACCCTGACCAGCCCCGATGACCAGATCACCGATACGAGAAATGTTGAAGGAGACAGATAGGTGCTGCTCAGCATCCAGTCGCCATTTCCTTGCCGCCGGCAGGAACATGACTTCATACACCAGACCTTCGACAGGGAGGGATTCCGCCACCCAATCCACCCTTTCGATGAGGCCGTTGTCATCATGGTCTCCTAACGAGAGTATCGGAACAGGAATGCGCGCCCCATCATCTATCATGAAGATGGCGATGTCTTCTGGCAGGGTCGGCGGGATGGAAGTGTAGACCAGCACATCCGAATACGGCCGTACAGTAGATACTTCGACACGCTTGATGGTCTCGTCGATCTCGGTCTCCTCAGATGTTGGTCCGGGCGTGACATACCCTATCTCATAGCTCCCGTTCTCCCAAGGCAAGATCATGCGGATACCCTGCAGCGCGGGCAACAGCGGACGGTCCGCGAGCCTGCTACGGATCTCAAGCTGGATCTCGGCAGGCAGGATTTCGGTCGGGAACCTTGAGGCAGGATCCAGCATGGACTCGAGCGCGGTGACCTCCCATAAAAGATATTCCGCCTCCTGCAAGAAGGTCGATGATGGTTGTGGTTTGTGAGATTGTAGCCGAGGCAGGAGACCCTCAAGGAGGGTCTGCTTCGCACGGAGCTCCTGCATGATCTCGAGCTCTGCGAGAGTCAGGTCTTCCCTGTCCTCCACCAGGCTGAGGGAGAACCGGTCGATGAGCTCCTTGTGACCCTCGGATATCCTTGATGCGCTGAGCATCCCTGCATCGGCCGGCAGTTCGAAGGAGAGGTCCTCGGGCGCATCCGGCTCCATGATGCATCGACGCCAATTTACTGGCTCGTGGATCGCGGCGTCCAGTTGGTAGAGCCCATCTCCCCGCACAACACACTCATCCACGAGGCCAGAGGAAAGACCAGAGAAGTCGACGATGACGGTAAGTTGCATCGCCCCTTCGAGACGCTCGATAGGAACACGGATGGTCTGTGGATCGACCACTTCATAGGGGACGGCCGGTTCGATCACCAGTCCGAATGTCGTGGGCACATCCAGGAGTATGTCAAAGCTGTCATAACCCGCGACATAGTCAGTCTGTAGCGACGCGGACATTGACCATACATAGGTCCCGGCGTTGACCATCGTCTCCATCACAATGGGATCGGTCTGGTACTGTAACGCGAACGTACGTCGGCCATTGGAGAACATGGCGGTCCAGCTCACCGGCTTGCCCAATACGATCGGCCCCCGTGTCTTATTGACGAATTCGAGGTAAGGGTTCTTGCCGGTCACCACCACTGTCTGACTTACGATGTCCGGGGCAGACGAAGGTTGTGGCGCCGAGTAGGCATCAGTACCGTTCGCCGAGGAGTTCGGTGAGGCATCAAGATTGATCACGGCTTCCTGGCCTAGGGCAGAGAAGGTCATGGCAAGGCCTAGCAGCAGCGCCGCTACCACGAACACCGCTACATGTAATGCGCGGTCTACCTTACCCCTTTTTTGCCTATGCCTATACATACATGGTGCCTCTTTTTTGTGCCTCTTTTTTTGGTGGCCACAGATGGCGCGGCCGATTCAGGATGATGCTGGGTTCAGCTCGCTGCTTCCACCTCCTCAGTCATGTTGATGAGTGTCATAGTCCTACCACGATTCATTGCGATGCCTCCTTCCTTGATTCGGAATTGTCAGATCGGTCTGATGCAGAATTGTCTGATTTGTCGGGCAAGCGCCAATAGATACGATTGCCCAAATCGGTCCGGGCAACATATGAGTTCGCGTGGAGATTCTCGAGATTGCGTCGGGCACCGAGATAGCTGATGCCAGCGTATTGCGCCACCTGTCGGGTGGTCAGCGATCGTAGGGCGACAGTGAGGACACGCAGGATGCGTTCCTCATAAGGTGAGAATTTCGGAGGGGAGAAGAGCGGCTTGTCTAGCTCAAACTCTGGGATACTTGGCCTGATGGGATCGCTAGTGTCCCGCTTTTCATTGCCTGGCATTCTTGATTACTTCAAAGCTCGCTGCGACTGCCTTCCCTTCCCTGATCTTGACGATGAATCTGAAACGGTCTCGACGCTGGATATCGAAGATTTCGACGACTTCCTTCGGTATCTTAATCGAGTACTGCTGCCGATTCCGATCATAGAGGATACTGACATCCTTGATGCAATCCAGAACGAGACCCGCGTCATCAGATAGCGTTGGGGAGAGATTCGGTTCGATAGTACTATTGTTGTCCATTATTTAACATTCAATGGGACTATTAGTATATAAGATTTATGCAATAAAACACAGAAATCAGCCCCCTAGGGTACCAAACATCCGAATAGGGCTTCACCTAGGTTAGAGGAGATAAAGGGGTCGAAAAAGGATTATGACGCTATCTGAGACATGAGTTTTGGACAAAAAAAATTCAGAACAAAGGCAAAAAAAACAGAACTAGAGATTTGGACAAGAGAGGTAATAGAACGAAGAGAATCAGTTCAAAGCCGGGACCTGGATGGTGCCGTCGGCGAATGGGAGGTATTGCTGGCCTTCCACATAATAGACCGATTCTATGCTGTCGACATCGAATTCATCGAGGCCGACGACGACATCATGATAATGAGTGGCGGTATCGTGATGCAGCCGCAGGACGCAGAGCTCACCGAGGGCAGTATTGAGATCGAGCTCGGAGCTGACCAGGGTCGCATCGGAAGGGATGAGATCCTTGACACGCTCGACGACGCAGTTCTTCTCCAACACCACAGGCGGGGTACGGAAGTTGACGACCAAATCGACGCTCTGGAGCGAGACGAGCTCAAGGACGACGACCACGGTGTCCGAGACCACCTCGCCGTTGAGGAAGACCTCATATTCGGTCACGTCCCCGAGGAATTCAGCACCGATGTCGTCCTGATAGTTCATGAGATTGAGGCTGACCACCTGGGATGCGTCAAGAAGGTTGGTCACCGTGACGACCTGACTCCATTGCACCGGCACATCGAGGACGATGGCGCCCTGCTCACGGGGACTGAAAGATACCTGATAGGTGTCTCCGCCGATGTCGACATGGTCCTTGAGCTCCACATAGAGATCGGTCTGGCCTGTCAGCGCGTCCTCGATCGCGACTATATCCCCGACAGGAAGATGCATGAGCTCATCCTCGCCCACCAAAGGGATAGAATCTCCCATCATGTAGTAGAGTCCTTCATCCTGACCGCCGGACGCTTCTTCCACAGCGAGCATGGCAGCGTCAGCGGACACATCAGGATCGACAATACCCGCAGGATCGGCGGAGGATGAATCCGGATCGATCAACCCTTCAGATGGAGAATCGACCAGAACGACCTTGACAGGAGGAATGTCTGGAGGAAGCTCTTCCGTAATGATGTCTTCCGCAGGAATGTCATCCCCGATGGTCTCCGGCTCCATGGGATCCGCTAAGGGGACCTCGTTCTGGCCGAGGATCAATGGAAGACTGATGAGAAGCATGACGATGGCCAGGGGCATGAGTCGGCGAGACATCTTCACAGGTTTCCTTGCAATAGCGGCATCGCTCGACATCTATCAATCACACCCCTTTTTCTTTGGATTTTACTACCTGACGGCGCGCTTTCCTCTTAATAAGCTTTGCGATTATCGGACGGGCAATCAGAGGTTTCACTTGAGCTCCTCGACGCGGCTGACCAGGTCGGTTCCGGCGACGAGACACTTCAGGTTGACCGGGACGCGCACCTCGTAATCATACACACCATAGAGACCTTGCTTCGAAGCGTTGAGCACGGTGACCAGTACCAAGTCCTGCGAACCGTTGTACTCGGAGCCGCCGTCGGCGCTGTCCCACAGCAAGCCCGTGCGGAACGACGACGAGTTCGTGGAGTTGACCACAGGCACCTCATCGACCCAGACGCCGGCGATCTCGATGGAGACCTCCTTGTCGGGTGCGTCATCGCCGTCTGGATCGAACAACCCGGCGATCGAATCAGCGAAGAAGGTCGATCCCAATGCGAGATCCGCTTCGGCGAAATCACTCGTCCCGTTCAAAGGTTTGAGGTTCCACGGTTGGAATGATGCGTCCGCGTCCGCGTAGAAGGAGTTCCCTCCAGGAGTCGTCGCGTTCCATTCTCGGAAGATATCACCTTCTCCGTTGTCGATGATGATAGAATAGTTATAGCTGCCGTAGAAGATAGTCCAGGAGGATGTCGAATAATTACGGACGAGGATGTTATTGGTCTCGTATGTTTCTGTGATGTTCTCCAGATCGTCGGCGATGGCGAGGAAACCGAAGGTGCCGATCTCTGCGATCCACGAGAAATTGACGATGACCGAATCCCCTCCGGCGACCGTCTGCTCTTCGGACAATGATGACCTGTTGAAGACGTAGCTGCCGTTGAAGAGCGAGATGTTCAGACGGACCATGAAATCAGAGGCCGAGGCGCTGCCGTTGTTGGACACATTGACGAATATCGTGATGTTCTCACCCTCGATCTGACTATAAGATGAGAATGTGATGTTGGCGATGAACAAATCCGCATCGGAAAGCACGATGGTGAAATTCCCTGAGAGCGGAGTCGCGTTGTTCCCCACGGTGTCGTTGGCGTAAATGGTGTAATTATGTATGCCGACCGAAAAGCCTGTCGAGTTGAATGAATAGTTGAAGACATCGCCCGAGTAGGAAGTCATCGTGTAGTTCGTGCCGTTGATATTCACCCAGACATCATCCATCGCCCAGTCGTCCGTGACATTGGCGAAGATCATGATGTCTGCACCCGGAGCCGTCGCGTTCGGGGTGGAGTTGTGGGCATTGATGATGGGCGAGGTATTGTCATAGTACACGCCGAGGTATGCCCCGAACGAAGAGACGTTGAAGACCACCGACGAGGAATTCGAGTAATAGGGGAAATCTGAGGTGTCGTTGTAGTCCCAGGACGAGCAAGTTCCATCAGCTGCATCCCATGTCGGACAGGAGGCAATCTTTGTGACACCCGATCCGATAGGCAGGGTGATCATAGTCGTGTTGAAGGTCAAGGTCGTATTGACATGCACCAACGGTGACCTCGCCTTGACCCGTCCATCCATTGTGCCGGTGAAATTCTCCACCACCTGGATCGAGACTGATATGTTGTCGGTCACGTTCACGTCGAAGATGTCTGCGCCCACCGCGCCGACCGACAGGGGCAGGCCAGAGGTGAAGCGGTATTCAGTGTTCAGCGAGACCGGGATGGTCACGGAACCGAAACCCGATCCTATCTTCGTGCCGCCGGAGGTGAGATTGAGCACGGCCGACGATATCTCTTCGCGCGAACCGTTGACCACGCGCACGGTCAGGTCGGCGCTATCAAGCCAGGTGATGTTCCAATGGAACAAAGACGGTGTCTTTCCTGCGGCATCCGAGGAGAGGAAGGCGTAGAGCGAAAGCGACGGCTTGGTGCGGGCCGCAGAGCAGACCTCATAGCCCGAAGAAGTGTGGCCATAGGAGATGTTGCCGCAGAGCGAGGCGTTCAACGCATCGAGGATCTGGAAAGTGATGTTGGATCCCGACGGGATGGTCGCTGACGCATAGAGCTTGCCCCATTTGAAGAAAGGTGAAGGGGTGAGTACGATGGACTGCATCGATGCGTTGACCAATGCCTCTTCCTCGGTCGCGAGGAAATCATAGCCATTGATCGCGGAATCGTGCTTACGAACGCCGAGATAATCGACGAAGAGGGCGGAGACGTAGTATGAATGGAAGCGCGGATTGCGGATGCTACCAGATGCCGCAGAGGCGACCTGTACGGCCTGGACAGTGTGGTTGACATACAAAGTGTAGCTGTCCGACGAGAAGTCCGCGACGATCGAGTAATACTGATAGGCCGACGCATTGATGGCGTAGTTGTTATCGATGCCGTTGTAGAAGGACACCTGGCCGTTAGGAGGATCAGGCAAAAGACGTAGGTATTTCGTGCCCGCAGCATTGCCGAAGGAGAAATAGCCTGCCTGACCCGCGGAAGCGTTGCCTTTGAAGCGGAGTTCGATCCCGTACATCGACGTGAACGGATAGCTGGAGTTGATACGGGAGGTGACACCGCCCACACTGGGATCGGCGACGCCGTTGACGCTATCCCAGTTCGCCGCATTCGATCCCCAGACATCTGTACTGATGCTGGAGAAGTCGTCGAAGAACTCGAAGACGGTCGAACCGTTGGACGCGTCCGACGCATAAGGATTACCGTAATAGAGGTAGACGGACGATGCATTCGAGACCTCAGGCACCTTGACCCATACGGTGATGTTCGATGAGTTGTCGCACTGCTCGACCCAGGAGGGGACCGTCTCTTCGCTGCCGTCAGAGGTATTGTAGAAGCTGAAGCGGAGATCGGAGCAATCGCCCTTGGCCTTGCCTGAGATGAATTCAGCGGTCAGGTTGAGGTTGAACATGACTTGATAGTCTGAAACCGAACCCGAAGATGTGAGGTTGATCTCACGACGATATGACCAGCAGGTCCGGGGCTGGTTCTGGGGATCGGCAGCCGATGTCCAGAGCGGCCAACACCCCGCGATCGACGCATTGGGATCCGTCGACAGGTTGCCGCTGGTCTCGAGGCCCGTGAAGCTGCCGAAGCCATCACTCCACATGGTGCCGTTGACCGAGAAGGTCAAAGAGCTGTTGCCCACCCTGCCGGTAGCGTCCCTGCCGAAGACGATGAGTGAATTGTAGCCGATGTCAGCCGCGATTGTGATGTTGGGCTGCAAGGTGAAGTTCTCGTCATTGAGATGGAACCACCATTCCTCTATGAACTTGTTCGAGGTCACGTTCAGCTCCAGCACAGAAGTGTTGTATTCGACGTTGAGCTGGGGCGTGATGATGTTGATCACCGGCGCACCGGTCGACACGATGACCGAACGGACGGATGATTGTGTGGGATTGCCATATGAATCGTTGACGTAGACGCGATAATAGTAGGTCCCGTCGACGAGCTGGGTCATGTTCAGGTAGAAGACATCGGTCCCCACCTGGGTCATGGAGATGTTGTAGGTTCCCGACGCGTTCTGCCACTCGAGGATGGATTGGTCTCCGGCCTCGTCGAGAGAGACGTTGATGTAAGAATAGTTGACGTCGACGCCGGACCCGTCATTGGGGGTCGGGTAGGGGAAAGCGATGACCGGCCCCGTCGTGTCCACGACGAAGGTGATGTTGTCGAATCCTACGAGGCCGACGGAATCATTGCAGTAGGCGAAGGTTTCGTAAGTCCCGTCCGCGAGGGAGAAGGCCGAAGCGAACCAAGAGGAATTGAGTCTGACCAACGAGTTGTTGCCAGCACCGTTGAAGGCGTACCAGCAATCCATGAGGGGCTCGTTACCAGAGACGTTGAGAGAGAGGTCGCCGGTGGTGTAGGTGGTCCCGGAAGGATACCATATCGTCACGTTCGGCGCCGTGGTGTCCACATAGAAGGTGATATTCGTCATGTTCTCATTGCCGGCCGGGTCCACGACGCGCAACGACACATTATGCTGGCCGTCGGCCAGGCTCGTCAAGGATTCGTTCACGCAGTTCGATAAGGCCACATAGCCTCCTTGGTCGAACGAACGGGTGCAGGTGAGGGAGCTGGAGTCTGCTACGGTGTAGTTGAGACCCACCGTGCTCGAGGAATAATTCTTCATGTGGATAGGGCTATAGATGGTGACGTTTGGCTTGAGCGTGTCTACGAAGAAGTAGACATACTCTGAAGAGGTCATGTTCACCGCGTCATTGCATGTATAGGTGACGTTATGCACCCCTTCTCCGATCGCGGTGGAGTTCGCCCACCACCATAGCGCCGACCCCTGGGTCAGCGAGACCGCGGTCGCGCCATCGAGCGAATAGTTGCAGTTCACCGCTGGCTCGTTGGTCGTCGCGTTCAGATATACCCAGGGCAGAGCGGAATAGGAGCTGTTTTCAGGTGCCTGATAGGTGACCACCAGATTGGTCACATTGATCCGGAACGTGATATTGGTCCAGTTCATGTTACCTGCGGAATCATTGATGATGACCGACAGGTTGTGCAGGTCGTTGGTCAGACCGGATATGGATGAGTTCTGGCAGCCGGCCAAGACCGAGGGCGAACTGCCATCAAGGACATACCAGCAGGTCGAGACGTTGAGATTGTCGCCTGTCGTGTAGTTGAGGTCGAGCACATTGGAGTCGTTATAGGTCGACCCATCGCTGGGGAAGAGGATTAAGACGGTGGGGAAGGAAACGTCGACGGTGAAATTGGCGCTGATCCAACCCATGTTGCCAGCCGAGTCATTGGTATACACTGTGACCAGATGATGGCCTTCGGCGACCGAAGACAAGGATCCGTTGTTGCAGCTGGCGAGGGTGCTGTTCGGGTCCCCATCCAGCTGGTACCAACAGGAATGCCTGTTGTCGTCCGATGCCGAATAGTTGAGGTCTAGGTCCTGGAAAGGATATGATCGGTTGCCGGGGAAGAGAATGGAGACTGCTGGAGAGACGGTGTCGACGATGAATGAGTAGTTCGTCGCGGCCGTGGCGCAGGACACGTTGTCGCAGGCCATGCAGTTCCAGTCATAGGTACCGTCGCTGGGGGACACTGAGAACGTGTAGGTGGTGCCATTGGCTCCGGAACTGTTGGTGCTGTAGCGGATCCAACTGGTCGAGAAATTGGCGTAGAGGGAAACGTTGATGATGCCAATATTGTCGGATACGTCGCATATGAAGGGTATTGTCGAGGAACGGTTGAAGGAATTGTCTCCTGGACTTTGCAGGGAGACAGAGGGTGGTGCGGTATCGACATACACAGTGACCGACGCGGTCGAGAAGCTGCCCACCGTATCATTGCAGGAGAAGGTGATGGAATGCGTGCCGTTCGCGATATCGCCTGTACTGGTGTAGAATGTGGTGTTCAGGGAGGTCAAGGATACGTTCGAATCGCCGTCGACTGAATAGAGGCAAGCATCGAGCGCTTCATCACCGGAGATGTTGAGGTCGAGCGGACTTGAGACGAACCAGGTCAGGTTGGACGGATCGACCACGGTCAAGGACGGTGGGGTCGTGTCGATGATGACCTCGCGGTAGGGGGTCTGGTTGCTGTTCCCTGCGGTGTCATTGACGAAAGCGTAGAACTGGTAGGTGGCGTCGGAGAGCGAGGTCTTGTTCGACCAGTAGGTGTCGCCCGACGAGCTTCCGAATGCCTCGTATGCGCCGTTCCACCATAGCAGCACGTCATCGACATTATCGTCGCTGACCGTGACGTTGATGAATATATGATTTCGGTTGTAGGTGCCGTTCGCATCCGTATTCGAGTTGAATTGGATGGTAGGGTCCGCGGTGTCGATGGTGACGATGACGCTCCCGTTGGCAGCGGTGCTGTCATTGTAATAGAGCGTCGCGTTGTCAGCGATACGGCAGTTGAGGAAGTGATCGGCATTGCCCAGGCTGTCCGTGGTCGCCTGGTGGCGGGCGAGACCTGAGGAATTGGTGAGTACGGTGGCCAGCAGGGTCGAATTATCGTAGAACTCGACAGGATAGTCCTCGATATTGTCGCCTGTCGCGTTGTCCTGGACGAGACAGGTGAGGTTGAGCGTGACGCCGGCTTTGTAGGCGCCAGCTTCAGGCGCGAGGAAGGAGACGTTTGCGAATCCGTAGACTATGAAAGAGACGAGATTGGACCTGTTGTGATAATAGGTAGATGTGACATTGAAGAATAGCGTCTCAGCGCCCAGAGGATATGTGTTCGGAACCGACCATGCGGGGTCCTCACCGGAAGCAATCGTGTCGCGGGAATTATTGTACCAGGTCACGGTCAAGGTCGCGGCAGAGTCGCTCTGGTCGAGCGGAGCCGCCCCGTTCTCGTCGAGCGTCGTCGACAGGAGCGATTCAGCAGTGCCGCGATGGAGGATACCGTTGGTCGACGGCCGGTCGATGGTCGGTGTGAGGTTGCCGTAGAGATAGACCTCTTCGGTCACCAGTCCGGAATCGGCATCATACGCCAATGTATCATTGGTCCATATCTGACAGGAGAGCTCGTCAGGACCGACGGTCACGGAAGAGAGGTCGAAGGTGATATTCGCATAACCCGATGCGTTGGCGAATGCCGTGACAGAAGACGCGGTCTCCTGGTCCCAGAACCTGATCGGGTAGGTCTCGATGCCGTCTCCGCTCGCAGAGTCGTTGACACGACAGAGGACGGTACGCACTCCGCGATCCAGGTTCCCGGTCGGCTGAATGTAATACACCTGTGCCTGACCACGCACGATGAAGTTCTTCTCCGGCAGCGAATCATTGAGGTTCCCTGCCAAGTCTTTTGCGAAGAGCTTGATCGAATAGTTGCCCGCGGTCCATGAGCCGTTGGTGCACAGCGTGGCGTTGGTCCAGTTCTGCTGGTAGGGTTGGGAGATGTTGACGGTCGTGGGGGTCGAGCCGCCGACCTCGTCATATGTGTAGTAGGAGATATTCAGGGTCTCGCTCCAGCGGCCGGAGATCGCGACGCATTCGCCCTTGTAGATCTGGGAATCGTTGATCGTATAGTTGTCACCCAATATGTATGGTGGATCCGCATCAGCGCCCGACACCACATTGAGGGTGTCCGTTCCTTCGAGCGGGGCTGATGCGTTATACATCTTCGCGGAATCATGAGTGAGGTTGCATTTGACGTTATAGCTTCCGGCCACGGTCGTATTGTATGTGAAATTTGCGTAGCCTGCGCCGTTGGTGATGTTATAGCCGAGGAACGTATAGGTGGGAGCCGCGCTCAGTTTCCTGAAGAAAGACACGTTGTATCCTGAGAGCGCGGTGGAAGTGTTGGCGTCCTGCACGACGCATTTCATAGTGGAGTATTCACCCTCCTGGATGCTTCCGGGCGCGGTGTCGGCAAAGGAGATGTCTGACCATCCCCACACCGCAATCGTCTGCGGCTCGGTCTCGTTGATGTTTCCGGAGGAGTCGTTTGCACGCAGGTACCAGCCGACCATACCAGGCGTCATGCTGGTCGGGATGGTGTGGGAAAAATTCGACCAATCCGCGACGCCAGAGAGGCCGATGGTGGAGTCGTTGGTGAAGGCTCCAGAGGTATTGATGATCAGTGATGCGTTCGAGAGTGCGAAGTTGTCATCCCAGAACGCTTTAAGGTCGATCGTGTCACCCTTATGAGCGACAGTGGGTCCGGTCAAAGAAGAGTAATAGGGTGGGACAAGTTCCAATGTGGTCAGGCTCAATATGCTGATGTTGAGCGAATCGATCTGGTAATAGCTATCTCCGTCCTGGGAGATATTGCATCCCACGGACTCGACGCTCGGAGTGTTGTCGACGAAACCGAACGCGGCCCAACCGGTCGTGTTGGTGTTGTTATAGCCGATGATACCTGAACTGTTGAAGAAAGATATGTTATAGCCCGTGATGGCGGCGTCTGAATCGGTGTTGTCCGTCACGAGGCAGCGGATGACGACATCGTCGGAGACGTTGACCGTGGATTGGTCAAGAGATGATGATGTGATCTGGGCAAGACCCCAGACCGTGAAGTTTAGATCGGGGAGACTACGATTGACATTGCCGTTCTCGTCCTTGGCGATGATATTGACATCATGCTCGCCCAGGAACCATGTGCTGTATGACTGGATGGTGTAATTGGTCCAATTGTTGTCGTTCTGAGGTGATGAGTTCGACACTTCAGTCCAGATGACAGGCGAGGTCGTGGTGTAGGAGACATTGGCCTCTGTCAGGGTTTCGTCCCAACGAGCGAATGCCTGTAGGCTCTCCCCTCGCTGGATGATGGTGGAGCTGACATTGTAGATGTTGTTATAGATGGCGGGCGGTTGGGAATCGAGGACGATGACATTTAGCGTGGAGTAATCTGATTCGACGAATGTCGTATGTGCTACCGAGAAGATCGCCCCGGACTCGTCGTCCGACGTCAGGTTGACGATGAAGAAGAATGTCGCCGTGCTGCTGGCAGCGAGCTCACCGTCGTATTCTGTCGTATTCCAGTCGACCGTGCCGTTGAAGGACCCTCCCTGCTTGCCCGTATCCAGGCGACGGTCCGCCACAAGCGTCTCGAAGGAGTACCACACATCGTCGGCTTCATCCACCAGCCAGGTGTCGTTGAATCCGCGATAGGTCGTGTTGGTGTCGCTGACGTTCCAGTCCGAGCCCCCGATGTTCTTCACATCCACCTCGAATCGGTAGACGCCGTCCTTATTCAACGTGAAGGTCTTGTTGAGCCCTGAATCGACGAAGTCGTTGGTGTAGAAATGCCAATTGGCGGGATCGGAGGTCGTGACCTCGTAGATGCGCACCGTGGTGATGTTGAGGAGCAACGCGGGTTCAGTGATGACGAAATTCCAAGAGCCGGTGATATTGGTGCCGTCGTCCGCGACGAGGATGTTGCCGAGAGGGTCTGTCAGTTCGCCGTATGCACGGTATGTGGCAGCCGACTGGATGCCTGTGTACCAGGAGGTCGGGTTCCAGATGGGATCGATAGCCATGCCTGAACTGTTGATAGAGCGTGATGTGTTCGATGCAGAGTCATTGATGATGGTTGAGATATCGGTCCAGACGCCGGAGTCGTTCCGCTGGACGATGAGAGTCAGGTAGCCGGTGCTGTTGTAGGCGCCGTTGTTGAATACCTTGGCACCTATAGCCTTCTCGTTTGAGGATGCCACATCGACAGTAGGAAGGTGGAACTTACGGGAACGGGACCAAGTGGCGTTGACGTCCTGGACATCGCCTACGCCGCAGCCAGAGCCAGTGAAGCATCCGAGATACATATAGACGTTCTCATGGTATGGACCTAATATCTGCTCGTTTCCGTAATCTCGCTGGAGAATGATGTTCGAATCGTTGAAGGCGACGCCGACGACATAGTCGACCTTCTCTGTCCGGGTGAACAGCGTCCCTGAGCCCAGGTTATATCCTGTGACCGTACCGTCGCCACCGTAATAGCTGATCGACGTGCTGACACCTGACGCGCTCATGTAGAGGATATTCGCATCGGCACCGCCATTGCTTCCCTGCATGTCCTGGACGTCGACGACCATCATGCCGCCGTAGGTGGTGCCGGACGCATCATACCACATCAGCTTGGACTCGAACGCGGTATTGTTCGAGAAGCCGATAGTGTTGTCGGTATAGACGCTACCTGTGGTCACTCGCATACGTCCGTCGTCGACCGAATAGGCGCCGGTCGCCGTCCATGCGTCGGTGTCAAGGGTGATGCCGTTGAAATCGTCGAAGAAATCGAAGACCTCGATGCCTGCGCTCACATTGCTGGTCCCGGAAGGATTGCCATAATACATCTCCAGGCTGGTGTAGGGCGATTCCAGACGTGAGAGTTTGATCCAATACATCGTCGTGCCGCTGGTGCTGGTATTGCATGTGCCCTCCATCCAATGGGGTAACACCATGTAAGTACTCGATGACTCGTTGTACTGGACAAAACGGATGTCGCCGCAGTCGGAGCGGATCTTGCCATTGGTGTACATGGTGCCGGTGTCGAGGGATAGATTAAGCTGGAAGTCAGTCATGTTGATGCGGATGCCGGTGACGTTGAGGTCCTGGGCGTAGATCCAGGATGTGCTCCACCACCTATCCTCGGCCGAGGAGAGGTTGACATACTGGTTCTGCCCGTAGGAATCATTGGCTGTCTTCATCCCCAACCGCATATCTGCGGAGATGGTGAAGTTGATGGTATCGCTGATTGTGACTGCGCTTGTGGTGTCGGTGGCGGTGATGGTCAGGTTGAACAGGCCGAGCAACCAGGTGTCGTTGAAGGAGAAGGATGCGGTCGGTGGTGTGAGCGCCATATCGAAGTCGCGGACCGAACCATTGGGGTATCCTACAGACGCGACGGCAGTCGATATATCATCTCCATCGGTAACCCGCGCGCTGATGGCGATCACGTCGCCGTAGCCGGTCATATTAGGCTGGATGCTGATATTTGTCACAGAGGGCTTTGCATGGATATCGAGCGTCGACGTGTTCCAGCTCGGCCAGGCATAGATGGATACATCACCGCCGAAAGACACGTTGATGGTGTGGAAGCCCAAGACTGATGTGGTGTTGATCATGTAATCCACGGTCGCCCAGCCGCTGCTATTAGTCAGGGCGGATCCGAGCATCTCCGTGGTCGACTGGTCGTAGAAGGATAGGTTCTGGCCAGGGAGGACGGAACCGTTGTCGAACTTCAGAAGGCCGAGCACCTCTACGTCGTCTCCTCTGTTGACCAGAGAGACATTGGTAGTGAGATATAGAGTGGTGTTGGCATATGCGGTGATGGAATAGATGATGAAGTCGTTTCTGCCGTCGCCCGCAGCAGAGTCAAGGCGCACGTCGACGGATCCTAGTGCGGCGGACTGACCGACCTGTACAGTTATGTTATTCCATCTCGTCTCGTTGGATATGATGACTGGATAACTGACATCCGCGGAGCCCGCGCTCACCGTCCAACCTGACGGCAACGTGTAGTTAAGCGATGTCGATGTGGCGTTGTCGTCGCCTGTATTGTTCATGTAGGCGTAGATATCGTAGGCGGCATTCCTGGTGACATTCTGCGGGTGGGAATAGTCGGTGATTGCGAGGATGCCGAGGAGGCGCACCTCGATTGTCTCGGCGCCGACCTGCACACGTGTATGGTTCTCGCCGCCGGGATTGGTGTAGTTGAGCGTGACATTGACGAGGTAGTTGGCCGAGACCACGCTGGTATTGGCCGTAATCGTGAAGTTGGCCCTGACAGTGCTGCCGTTCTCCACATTCCCTACCATCCATGTATGGTCGCTCCCCTGTACCGACGAGCAATTGAACCCGTTGTACGATGGACAGTTGACCGCCACCGAGACATTGGTGAGGTTTCGGCTCCAGCTGTTCGTGAATGAGAAGCTGTACGTCGTGCTGTTCGGCTTATAGATACGCGTATCGGTCAGGTCGGTGACAAAGGTCGAAGGGATGCTATGCAGCGTGAACGAGATTGAGTTGTTCTCCTGGATGGGAGCGTTCTCTGCGTCCATCCGGACATCCCAATAGAAGGCATATGAACCCGCAGAGGCGTCGCTCGGTACGTTATAGCCTGAACTGCTGTTGTCCCAGGTATTCGTGCAGTTCTCGCCGATGTCGAGGTTGCCGCAGACCTGGGTCTCGTTGTCCGGACCCCAGGTGACCGCATCGGACGAGGCGTCGAGGACACGGAGCGTGACGTTTGCGTTGTATGCTGTGTTGTTGAACGGGGTGACGGTGATATTGATCCAGTCGATGGTGTCGTCGGTCTCGTATTCGGTGAGCGACACGGCATGCTGGTTCTCATGCTTGAGGTCGCCCACGACAAGTTTAGGCTCGAGGATGGTGAAGTTCTGGTAGCCCACGAGCTGCGTGCCGTTGGAGTCGACGAGGATATTGTTGAATTCGTCTTCGAGCGCCCCGTAGACACGGTAGGTGCCCGGATCCCTTGTCGTGGTGTTCCATGCACCGCTTGTCTGCCAGAGATTGGAGAGATTGTAGGAATCAAGCGCCTGCAAGGTGACGTACTCACCCGGAACGACGGTCGGGACGATGTTGTCCCATCCCGAACCCGTGTATTCCTGAATGAACATACGGATATAGCCGGAGATGTTGGTCGAACCCGTATTGATCAGGCCGCGGGTGCGGATCTCAGTACTGCCCATGGTGATGTTAGGCTCGAAGCCGGCCGGATACCATTGACGGACGCGAACCCATGTCGCGTTGACGTCCTGGATGTCGGTCGTGCCGCAGTTCAGACCATTGAAACAACCAAGATACATGTACGCGTTCTCATGATAGGTGCCGATGGTGATCTCTTCAGCGTAATCCATCTGGAGCTGGATGTTCGACTCATTGAAAGCCACGCCGATGACATAGTCGACATTGTTGGTACGGGTGAAGAGCGCTCCGGCGCCGAGGTTGTAGCCGGTGACCGTTCCGTCGCCGGCCCAATAGTTGATCGATGTGCTGGCACCCGACGCGCTCATATAGAGGACGTTGGCGTCAGCTCCGCTGTTGCTGCCCGCCATGTCTTGCACATCGATGACATGCATGCCGCCGTAGGTGGTGCCGGATGAATCATACCAGCGTATCTTCCCTTCGAAGATAGTATTGTTTGAGAAGGCCAGAGTGTTGTCTGAATAGACGCTTCCGGTGGTCACACGCACGCTGCCATCGTCGACAGAGTAAGCGCCGGTGGTAGTCCAGACAGATGTGTCGATGTCTGTGCCGTCAAAACCGTCGTAGAATATGAATACGTCGGAGCCGTTGCCGCCGTCGGCCGCCGTCGGATTTCCGAAGTACATGTAGAGCGTCAGGTTCTGACCGGCGGATACGTTGAGACGGGTCCAGACGATTGCCGTCTCTCCCGACGAGTCCCATTCTTCTATCCAATAGGGCAAGATGGTCTCGACATCTGATGTCTCGTTGTAGCTGGTGACCCGGAAGTCGATGCCCGTCTCATTCGCGAACGAGAAATCGAAATTGTTACTGTCCAGATTGATGCGGAACTGGTATTCGGATATGTTCGCTTTTGGTGTGACTGTGAACGGTTTTCGGTATTTCCACGAAGGATACATGCCTCCGGTGGGCACGTTGCTGACATAGACTTTCTCGTTGCTGCGATAGCCGGGTTTGTCAGTGGAGAAGACCACGCTTGCGTTGACTTCGACATAGAAGTTCTTGGATGAAGATGTCGTGGAGATTCCGTCGGAGTTATTCGCGATAATCCTGTAGGTGTAGACATCGACATGCCAGGAATCGCTGAAGTTATGACGGTAGATATCACCGGTGAACGGCTGCATGTCATATATCCAGTAGTAGCCGCTGGAATTCGTGATGTTGATACGTACATTGTCCAGGCCGACATCGTCGGTGACATTCGCCGTGATGTTCAGATGGAAGGAGAAACCGATCTTCTCGGGATCGGCAGTGATGTTTGCTATCACAGGTGTTGACGTGACGGTGAATGTGGTAGTCTTGTCCGCGGGTTTTGTGAAATCAGTATCACTGCCTGCGTAGGTCGCATTGAGGGTGTGAAGCCCATAGATCGAATCATTAGTGACGGTATATTCAATGATGGCAGAGCCGGTCCCGCCAGTGATAGCGTGTCCGATATATTGCCTTGATCCGTTTCCGGTCTCATCCCAGAACGTGACGTTGTAGTTCGAGAGCGGTGCTGATGTCTCGTCGAGCAGGACCGCGGTGAGTGTGGTGGAGCCTTCACGCTCAACAACGTTGGTTGAGGAAGAGAATGAGGAGAAGACAGGATAGATGTAGACTGATATGTTCCTCTCCTGGCTCAGTGACTGCTGGACCAATTCGTTGGATGAGTTCGATTTCAAACGGATGGTGTAATTACCAGCGTTTCTAGGGATCACCGAAAACGACGTGTTGCAGTCGGCGTCTGTTGCCATGAAACCGCATAGGTGAGGATTGGTCGTGGTGAACGCAGTACCTGAGGACTGCGCGTCAGTCCATCCGTCCGTAGAGAGCTGGTAGGTGATGCTGATCTCGTCGAGCGACGGTGCTGTGGAGACATTGCCGGTCTCGAGCACGACACGGTACTGGAGATATCTGTTGTCAGGGGACTGGACCGCGGTGCTGTTGGTCTCAGTGAACCATGTCGAGAAGACGAAGTTGGCGGTGTCGTTGATGACCGCACTGTAGTTGAGCTCTTGGCTGATGACAGGTGTCGGATCCTGAAGCGCGAATTTCCTCGAGCGGAACCAGGTGACGTTCATATCATCAGCCGCCGTAGCGCCAGCTGCCGATCCTGTGAAGTAGCCGAACCACAGGTAGTATGGATAATCCCAGGTCCCGCTGACGTGGGATGTCGCGAGACGGGAATATCCAGTAGTATCCAGGTGATAGACGATCTCATCGGTCCGGTTGAAGGAGAAGCCCATGATGTAGTCGGTGCCGGTCACCACGCTGGTATAGAGGTTCGTGCCGCCGATGAGATTATAGGAGGCAAGCGTACCATCCGCCCCCCACATCTGGAGTGATGTTCCGGCGCCATTGGGAGTCATGAGATAATTCAACGCATCGGATCCACTGTTGCTGCCTGCTGTGGCCTGGTCATCAGAGACCATGATACCAGAGTATCCGCTTGATTGCGTATCCAGATGCCCTTTCAGTTCGATGGTCATGTTCTGAGCCGAGGCACCGACTGACGAGGGGGTATAGATCGCGCCTGTGGTCATCCTTGTCCAACCAGGACCATCGGTGTAGGCGCCGGTCGCAGTCCAGGTGCCGGTGTCGAGGCCGGTGTCGAAACCGTCGAAGAAGGAGAATACCGAATCAGGATCTCCGGCGTCGCTCGCCCCGGCATTGCCGTAATACAGCTGCACCCTCGCATGCGACGTGCCATTAAGAGCAGGCATGAGGACCCAGAGCGTGCTGTTGCCGCCGGTGACGTCACAATCCTCGACCCAGTATGACCTTTGGGTATAACTCAGGTCCCCGGAATTGAAGGTGACGAATCGGATGTCGCTGCAGTCGCTGTTGAGCTTGCTCTCTTGGTACTCTGTGGTGAGGTTGAAGGTGATGCGCACAGGGAAATCAGTGAGGTTCTCGTAGGCGGTGATGTTGATGTCCTGACGGAAACCCCAATCCTCATCCCACCACGCTCCTTCGGAGCCTGCTGATGTACGCGTGTAGACCGTGATCGACGTGTTGGCCGGCAATTGCGAATCCCAGCTGATGTTGATATAGTCAATCTCAGAGGATCCAGGATCGAATGTCGCGGAGACGTACTCTCCTGCTGCGTAGATGGTCAGTTCCTGAGGGCTGCTGTTGTGGACGAAAGCTGGGTTATTCGCCATGAGTAGATAGGTCAGGTTGATCCAATCAGCTGTCCTGTTAATCTGGGAGAAACGGTATTCATCTATGACCCCGTCGAGGGGTTGATCAGAGGTGTCGCTGCGTTCGCCAATTTCGTAATATGAGGGAGTCGACTTGAAGGCCATGGCTGCTGAAGACTGGAATTGTCCGTCTTTATAGACCACCATGGTGGTGTTGTCATACACGAGCGAATAATGGTGCCATTCCCCGTAGTCGTAGGTCGCTCCAGTGTCGGCCCCTCCAGCGCCGCCAGTGGACCACACGCGGATGTGGTCTGCACCAGCGCCGTCGATTGAGATCAGTTCCTGATAGGCTCCGCCCGATCCCTGGTAATACAAGGTTTGGTAGTTGGCTGTGTCCTCCAGGTTGCTCCAGAAGGAAAGGGTGAAGGTGTTGGTGGTGTTGAGCGCGCTGCCGCCTTTCAGCCATTCATCCGCGACGTTCTCGAACTCGACGCCACCTCCCACGACCCCATCAGCGTCCTGAATGGGCGTACCCCCGATAGACGCGTCATTTCCGTTGACTGTTGAATCGCTGTGGGTCCCTGAATCCTCTTCGAGATGCAAGACCATCTCGTATTGGCTGTTCCAGACACTGGTGGTATTCTCACCAGACAAGGCGTAGGAGTTCCCGTAGTAGAGACAGACTGATGTGTTGCCGGGAGCCACTTCGGGGACGCGCACCCATGCCACGACGCTGCTATCGTTGTAGTGGTCGATCTCGAAGGGGAGCTGGACATCGCTTGGATCGTCGCATGATCCATTGATGAAACGGAGATCCTCATAGTCATTTTGCATACCATCCATCTTGGACAGTTTGAGCATTACCGGGAAGTCGACGAGCGTCGAGGTGAGCGGATTGGTGACGTTGATGTCGACGCGCCTAGTCCAAGATGAGTCCCACCAATTAGTTACCGAGGTGGTGTCTGCTGCAAGGCGGACAGAGCCGCTGGTGATGGTCATGTTGGCCGTAGATGTGTTGTCAGCAAAATCGGAGTTCGAGTCATCTTGGTTTGTCCTGAGAGGTGTAGTGGTCGAAAAGTACTGGACATACATCGAGACATTGCTGCAAGAACCAACTGTGCAATTGACCGTGCCGTTGAAGTCGAAGGACGAGCTTCTGGTGAGCTGCCCGTTCTGATCTGGGGAAAGGATGGTGGTGTTGAGGTCGCCGAAAACCGACTGAGGCGATGCGAAATTGACCACACCGCTCTGGTTGCCCATCATCTGATAGCTCTGCTTGATCCAGTCCACGCTCCGGTTGATCGTGGAGAAGCGGTACTCATCCATAGGTCCGTTGACCGGTTGGTCTGTGTCATCGCGATCGCCAGTGTGCCAATAGGACGGTGTGGAACTCCAGGTCAGGGCTACAGAGGATTGGAAAGCACCGTCTTTGTACACAGAGAAAAGCGTTTCGTCATAGACCAAGGAGTAGAAATGCCATTCGTCATAGTCAAATAATGTGCCGGTCTGGACACTGGTATCTCCCAGATGTGTCCAGACCATAATCATCTCGGCAGCGTAACTTCCTCCGCTGTCGATGGTGATCAATTCCCGATACGCTGCACCAGTTCCCTGATAGAACAAGGTCTGGAACGTCGCTGCGTCGCTGATGTTGCCCCAGAACTCGATGGTGAACGCACCCGAGGTGTCCAGGTTGGAGGATGTCTTTATCCATTCGTCAGCCACGTCCTCGAAGCCGATGCCGCCGGCGACGTATCCTGCAGCGTCCTGGACAGGCGTTCCGCCGATCGTCGCATCGTTGTCGTTGAGGGTGGAATCATTATGGATCCCTGATGTCTCGCTGAGATGCAACACCATCTCAAATTGCTCCCGCCAGACACCTGTCGCGTTCTCCGCATTCGACGCTGCAGAATTGTTATAGTAGAGACATACTTGGGTCGGATCGTCGACCAATTCCGGGAGCCGCACCCAGACAGAAGCGAGAGAAGCCGTAGAGTTCTCGACCTCATGATCTAGTATGATGGTGTCCCCTGTTGTACATGAGCCGTTGATGAAGCGAAGATCGTCGTAACCGGATTGCATGCCGTCTTGGTTCGAGACACTGATGTACGCAGGGAAATTCGTCAGCGTGGATGTACCGCTGTTGGTGATGTTGATATCGATACGGTTCTTCCAGGAACTGTTCCACCATCCGCTACCCACGCCGACGTCGTCGAGGATGATGCCGTTGACGATGCCGTCGTCGTCGCCCAGGCCGCCGTCGACAAGGGTAAGACGGATGGTGTCGCTGCTGACCGTCTCGAAGGGGAAAGAATACCATTCGAGGGTGTGTGGATTGAATTTCCAGAGCTTGGGCGATGAAGGCAGCTCAGGATAGGTGAGCGTGATGTCGGCGGTGCCGTCGGTGAGGTTCTCGACGCTGAACTTGAGCATCTTGTAGGGGAAATCGTTGCCCGGGCCGCTGGGGAGGTTGTCGGGATCGACCACATTGACCGTGGCGAGATCTCCGCCGTCCACCTGCATGGCGAGGTCGTCGCCGTCAATCTTGATGGCCGCCGTATCAGACGAAGGTCGCTGGACGTCGACGGAGTACCTCGGCAAGAATAATCCAAGAGGATCCACTATACGGCCGTCCGCCATGCCGTCGTTGTCGATGACGCCGTCCTGGAGATGCAGGGTCAGCGCACGGCGGTGGGCAGAGACGGTGTAGGGCACCTCGATGGTCTCGTTGCCGAGCTGCTTCCACAAGTAGAGGTGAAAACCTTCAGGCAGAGCGATCGGTAGACCGAGTGTGACATTGGCCTCGCTCCCGTTGGCGAGTCCGTCGATGATGAAATTGATGTTGAGGTCATCATCAATCGAGAATTCCGTAACCATACCCTTGTCGGATGAGAGGGAGAGCGTGCCGAGGCCTTCGACTGTGGCGAAAGCCCCGGCAGGCTCAACTGTGGTGTTTGTTCCGTTCTCCTTCTCCGGCATGTCGCCGAAGATGGAGAAGGAAATCTCCTGGTCCAGGTCACCGACCCGGACCAGAAGAACCTGTTCCCCTAGAACCACGTAGTCATGGTGGGGCACAACAACGATGTTGTTGGGGAACGGGATCGTGATGTTGACTACGACATCCTCGTATGTCCGCTCGTAGTCTGTCCAGAGACGGGTATGCATCGACCACACATCCGAAGTCTGGATCAGGTCGGCGTCGACGTGTATCGACGCGGTCTCATATATGATCTCATGGCTCTTGTTACGGAATTCCACAAGCTGATGCCAACTTACGGGCGAGCCGGACATGATGGGGTCGCGAGAAAGAGTGGTGGGTCGGTAGCCCGGTCCGGCGATGCTTATCAGGAAAGTCCGTTCAGAAAGTTGGGGGATCTCAAAGGTCAGGGTATCTGCGGAGAGGTTCTCGGGGGAAGAGTGCGGCGTGGCCACAAGAAGCAAAAAAAGCGAGATCGCAAAGATAACGCTAGCTCTGATTATCCCCTCTCTTTTCATTGCAGATTAACCCCCCACATGGGCCTGACGATTCCCCCAGAACCGGCAGGATAAATCCTACTAACGGGATAGAATGGGATACAGGCTAATCTACCGTCAAGTGATGATTCGATAGATCAGATTATACTATCGTTGTTTGCCCCACCATAATCCCGCTAATAAGTATTAAAAGCGGTTGACAATTGCATCAGTTTAGAGATTTATATATTTTTCGGTTCGAGTGGCTTTGTGTAATAAAGCGGTTTGTGTAAAAAAGAAATTTGTTTATAAATGAGCTGTAAAGTTTTTTTGATATGGGTGAATTTTGAATGAATGAAACTTTGGATGATATTAAGGTTAAATGGCTAATTATTGGTATTTTATATGGAGCTATTGGTATGTTTGTTTTTTGGATGCTTACAGTCTGGCTCCCTCCACTTTAACAGGTCGATTTTAGGGATTGAACCATAACAGAAATTGCTATACCTAAAATTGCCTCAGATACGATGCCAACAAATAAACCGCTTACAAAACTCTTTGTTTGTCTGTATGTTAGATATCCAAAACCCGCACTGACAATAAAGCTTAATGTTGATACTAATCCAACCAACGATTGTCCTTCCATCGATAGCTGCACAGTTTTAACCGTTGCATCAATGACTTGACAATAAGTACTCATAATACATGCAAAGAATCATTGGAGTATATCAATTTTAGCACGCTGAAGGCTTTGCACAAAAAGCCTTAAGAAAGGCCGTTTTGCATATTATTGGCCAAGTGATGACTGATACTGAAAAGATGAGATAGCTAATGGTGATTTTTTAATTGTGTCTCGATTTGGTTCTTTTTTAGCCATCCCCTTCATCTCAGTCGATTATGGTTTTTCGAGTTTTTGTAGTTTTTCTCTTACGGCTTCTTTTACAAATTCGGGTTTTGAGATATAGCCGTATTTGGATTGCTTGATGATTTTTTCAATTTCTTCAATGAGACGGTTTGGTAGGGCTATGGTTGTGTAGCCTTTTCGTGCCATGTGTTGGTACGTATTTTGTATATATAAATGTCATGATGGGTACTTGTACCTAATAAGTACCAAATATTTAAATAGCTTGTTTGATTCATCAACACAAACATGAGCAAACAGAACACGTTCAAGTTCCTCCCGAAATGGCTCGCTTTCGCTCTATTGCTCATCCTACTATTCTTCTCTTTCCAATACATCCTCTACATTTCAACAGCCTATCAGGTGTTGAGTAGTTTTTACGGAAATTTCGGCAGCGCAGCTATCGGTTATCTCGCAGGCGTCACCATTGTCGGTGTACTTCTATGGTTCGGTATTCGCTGGCTTTTCCTCTACATCAAGAGGTTTAACCATGCCTGAGTATTGCGCCCACTGTCACGTAAAACTCGACATGCTCCCATACACTTGCAAGTTCTGCGGCCAACACCACTGCAAACACTGCCAGCTCCCAGAAGATCACCAGTGCAAGGGATTGGAGGATTACAAGGAGAAGAAGCGGGACGCGTTCATCGACGCGATTGCCGAGGCGTTCGGAAAGAAGAAGGAGACACCCGCGGCCACACCGCCCAAAGGCCCCGATACGAGCCAGGAAGCCGCAGAAAAGCCCATTCCTGACTACCCAGACGTCCGGACTACCTTGGCTAAGAAGACGTACAGCGGATCCATTGGGCGACCAGGAACCGTCCCAAAAGACCACTGCAAAGAAATCCCTGGAGATACAAGCTTTTACAACCCACCAAAACCAAAAAAAGCTGAAAATTGGTTAAACAGAATATTTAGAAGCAGAAAATAGCTTTTTAAACAAGTCAATAAGAGCGACCTACGGTCGCTCTTTTCTCGCCATATATAAA
Organism: archaeon; assembly: GCA_043817075.1. GTDB lineage: Archaea > Nanobdellota > Nanobdellia > Woesearchaeales > JAADFO01 > CAYVGP01. Next base: position 47,842 of record JBDRHG010000010.1, read on the forward strand.
TGTTGCGTTATCTTTTTCTATAGCTATAGCAAAAGCAACATAAATGTTGGTTTACAATAAAGACTTTATATAAGTTATACACTTCTAAGGTTAGTAAGGATTTAGACGTATCCTTCACATGATCAGTTAAATCGGGTGGGTTGGTCCCGTAAAAAGTTCATGAATATGAACTGGCCAGCACCTAACGGTGTGTGATTGGGTTGGAAAAACCATGCCTGCCCTTATTTTTTCTTTATTAATGCTGTGATTTCAGAAACTGTTATTTGTTTTATATGCAATTTTTTCCCCTGAAATAATTTTCTTCTTTTTAAACCTCGTTTTCGATAATGATTAGCGAAGTTATCGGCAGGGGAGCGGAAACGAGTAATTCCAGAATTGCGTTGAAATTGTGTTTTTGAAAGAATCTCGGGTGGTGTGTCAGTGATTTCACCAAGTAACAGCGATAGGTGATTTTTAACTAAGGTAAACGGTTCATCGTTACAAATAACTACGGATGAAATATCATCAAGGTAGTCCAAGATGAGTAAAAAGATGCACGAGGCATAAATCTTCGGAAATACCTCGTTATCTTTTACAGATGAAAGAACCTTTTTTTTAAATTGAGGAGAGAGAGCTACGCCCCTATGTTGTGATGTTTCAGCACAATACCAGGCCACACCGACTGCCTTTTTTTCGTTTAGTTGACCACTCATATCGACGTGAATGAGCATGACTTGGAGAGTTAGCACAAATTTATAAAAGGTTGCTTGAAATTGATAAAATTTTCATAATTGTTGTGATATGATTAAATCTAATTTAATTTCTCAGTGACTGAGTTTCAGTTCCCGTATGATTTCTGCGAGTTTCCCCTTTCCTGCGAATGTGTAAGTGATGATCTGTTGTTTGGTTTTTTTTGATGTGTGTTTTTTTAGGATCCCTTCTTTGGTGAGTGTTTGTAGATATTTTTTTGCTGTGGGTTGGCTTATTTGTAGTTCTTTTGCGACCTCATATGCGGTGAGCTGTCCTTGGGTTTGGTAGAGTAGGCAGGTTATGCATACTTCCGTGTTGTTTGCTTTTCTCATGGTTGCTTGTTGAGTTCTGCTTTGAGCGTCGGGGCGGAATCTTTTTTCGGGACGAGTGTGAATGTGAAAGTGTCTTTTCTTGGGTTGATTCTTGCTGCTTCGGCGTACTTTTTTGGTATTCTTATGGTGTATTGTTTTTCGTCTCCTATGATGTTTACGGTTTTTTGCAGGTATTGGCTGTCTGGGTGTGCGCCGATTCTTTTTGCTAAATCTTTGAGGTTTATTTCGGCCATTTTTATTGTAATGTGTACGATTTTATTTAAATTTTTCTATAATTAAGTGCGATATTACTTTACAGTAGCGAAATCTTTAAAAAGGATTCTACACTACCTTTAGTAAAATCGTACGAAAAACCTAAAATGCTGCGAGTAATCAAAGACGAACAATTCGATCTGTATGGTCATCCAACAATCGAGGGAAAGACAGTCTTCGATCTACTCCAGGAGGTGCAAGTCAAGGGCAGCTGCCGTTTTAATCAGAAGCAGCTTGGTGCCTTCTTCCCGCATGAGGAGCGTAGATACTCTCAAGACTGGTCTGCCTACAATGCTGCGAAGACGAGTGAGGATGGTTTGTTCAAGCGTCTTCTGGCTGAACTGTTGTTCTTGGCTGTTGAGGAGCCTATCCAGGGTCGTGGGCGCCCGAAAGTCCTGGTGAGGAACAGAATTCTCTCTATGTGTTTGAAGGTCTATTATCGCTCTGATTTGCGTAAGGCGGTGTCGATTCTCAAGGAGCTGCAAGGCTCTTACATCGGTCGTGCGCCTTCCTTCAAGAGTCTGGACAACTTCTTCAACGATGAAGACCTCAGCAAGCTCCTTGACCGTCTCATCCTCATCACTGCCCTGCCGCTTGCTTCGATGGAGCGTACCGGAGCGATTGATGCGACTGGTTTCTCGACGAGCAGGATTGAGAACTGGAACGCTCACAAGTGGAGTCCCAGGAAGGGTCAGCGTCACCGCACATGGCGGAAGGCCCATGCGGTCGTAGGCACCAAGACTAACGTCGTCTTGGCTGTCGACGTCACGGAGAAGAATGTTTCGGACATCTCGATGGTCAAGACCGTCGTCGGGGACAAAACAAAATACTTCGATATGGAGAACTTCGTGGCTGACAAAGCCTATCTGAGCCGGGAGGTCCTGGGTTTCCTGCACCGCCTCGGCCTCAACCCCTACATTCCTTTCAAGGTCAACAGCCGAAGTCATAGCCATGGTGAGCCTATGTGGAATCGTCTCTACCGCTTCTTCACCGACCACCAAGAAGAGTTCATGCGCAAATACCATAAACGCAGCAACGTCGAGACAACCTTTCACATGGTCAAGCAGCGCTTCGGCGATCACTGCCTGACTAAGAACTTCACCGCCAACGTCAACGAGATCAAGACCAAATTCCTCTGCCACAACCTCTGCGTCCTGATCCAAGAGTCCTTCGAGAACAACATATGGATTGATTTTTCAACTTGTGCGAAAAAAATCAGTTCCTAATTCACAATATTTATATGTGATAACAATATTGTACATTATTGTTTTGATTGTATCGGAGGTGCATCGACGATGGGAATGACAATTAAGGTTCCGGTAAGCGAGATTGGAAAGGACACAACTTGTAAGCGAGTCAGAGAAATCTTAGAGAAAGACCCAGAGAACGCCTACACCATCAAAGGACTTATGGTGACAGCATTCGATGTCAATGAGAAGGACATCGATGGAAAGCGATTTTCTGAATGGAAAAAAGGTCAACCTCAACTCTATGCAAAGATAAAAAAATGTCTGAATACATTATGTGTTGAGGGGGAAATTCAAGCTGAAAAACACGGGAGAGCAGTTGTAGTCCATTGGGATAAACGATCTGCATCTTTGACAATGCGTGAAAGATTGGATAGAGAAGAACAAAGTAGAACCCTATTGTGACGATGCTGTGTAAAAAAGATTAGTCTGTGTAAAAAATAGGCGCTTAAATACACAAAGCCGGTTCGAGTCGATGACGAAAAAGTAAGAAAACACCACGAAAAAAAGGGCGGTAGAGGGGAATCGAACCCCTTCCGCAGGATTTCTGCAAGCCTTCTTGGGTGAGGGGGCTTGAGCGCAGATGCGCGAGACCCCCTTCTTTTCCCAAGGCTTTTGGTAAAAGGCTTCCACAGTCCTGTATTCTACC
>JBDRHG010000011.1:0-40007 GCA_043817075.1 archaeon
TGCATGGTGCAGTTACCGCGTGGCATGACCGACATCCGCGCATTCATGCTGCTTAAGGGACGATCAGCATACCTGATTTTTCGCAACAAGGAGAAGATACGGTTGCGTTATCCGCGTGGGCACTTCTGGAGTCCAGGGGGCCGTGCCACCACTGTTGGGCAAGCAGACTTCCAAACCGTTTCCCACTACATTGAGAACCAGGAAACACATCACGCACTTGTCTGAGCACGAGATACCTGGGCCTTTAGGCCCAGGAGGAGGTCATTCGATGGCTGGATCCTGCTGACAACATTTAAATAGGTCTGATACGACCTCTATCTGATGATCCTCATCGTGGACAACCACAGCAAGAACGTACCGCTCATCAAGGCTGCACTGACCCGATTGAATGCCTCCTACATCGTCCGAGGACAGAAGGCATTGTTCCGTGATGTGGAGCGCAAGCGCATCAAGGGCGTCATCATGTCCGGTGGACGGCCGGTGCTCGATAAGGAGATCCATCTCAAGGATATCCGCGCGGACATCTCCTGTCTCATCAACTATGACGTCCCTATCCTCGGGATCTGCGAAGGGCATGAGATCATTGGTGTGGCCTGCGGCGGAGAGCTCCGCGCGCTTCGCATCCCGGCTCGAAGCACCGACAACAAGGTGAGACTGTTGACCAAGAGAGGCATCTTCCGTGGTCTGCCGAGCACGATACCCGTGTACGAACACCATAGCAAATACCTCCGTGATGTGCCGGCGACGTTGCAGGTCGCGGCGACCTCGACCAAGGACCGCATCGAGGCGGTCTTCCACAAGCACAAGCCCATCTTCGGATTGCAATTCCACCCAGAACGTATGGGTGATACAGGATTGAAGATATTCTTCAATTTCCTCGCGCTTTGCAAGAAAAAGTAAACCTATGTTTCTCGAGCTTCTCTATCAAGGAGGAATTCCCGCAGTTTCTCCACTGCTTTGCGCCGGAAGATATTGACATCACCATCCTTGCGGAGCTCCCCGTAGGTCTTGCTATCGCCAGCCGGGATGAAGATGGGATCTTGTCCCCATCCCTGGTCTCCGCGGGCGGATTCCGCGATGGTACCCTCCTCGACACCCAGGAACGAGACCGCTTTGCCGCCAGGCTCGCAGTAGCCCACCGCGGACTTGTAGAAGCAACGGCGTTTCTCTGCATCCACATTCTCCATCACCTTGAGCAATCCGTCATTGCCGATGCGTTGGAACACATATTTCGTACAGGTGCCTGGGAAACCCTGCAGGGCGTCGATGAACAATCCTGAATCCTCGGCGACGACAGGCTTTCCCATCCTGTCAGCAAGCTGGGATGCGGCGAGTCTCACGATCTCCTCAGGGTCGTCGCTTCGTAGCTCAGGGTATTCCAACTCCACATGATCGACGCCGATGTCGGGTTCGAGCACCTGAGAGAATTCCTTGACTTTGTTCGGATTGGATGTGATGAGCGTGATGCGTGTCATGATGTATCGCCTCCCAGTGTCTCCTGTATGGTCTTCTTGATACTTTCGATATCGTCCTTCTCCACTGAGCCCATGGCGAAGTCTCCTCTGCCGCCGCTCCTCCCGCCGAACCGGCTGTTGAGCTCTGCGAGGATGGCGGGCGCGTCCTTCTTGACCCCGTCTCCGCAGACCACCACCACCTGAGTGCCTTTATCGGTCTGGTTAAGCAGGCATACGACGGTCTTGTCAGCCTTGAGGCGGTTGGCTTGTTCTATCAGCTGTTTCTTCTCGTAATCGGAGAATACATGGAACAGGAGTGTGGTGTCGCCTATGCCGATCCGTTCAGGCTCGACCGACGCCTGGGATTGAAGCGTGCGCAATTTCTCCTTCTGCTGTTCTGCGGTCTTGAGCAAGCCCGTGATCCGTTCGATCACCCGGTCATACTCGATGCCCAGCACGCCGGACACCTGTCTCGCGATGCCCGCCAACTGATAGAGCGCATGCATGACGTCGAGAGTGAACCTTATCTCGTATTGGTCTGCCCCGATCGCGTTGAAACCGGTGATGAGCACATTCTTGATATCTCCTGTGGAACGCACATGGGTGCCGCCGCATGCCGAGAAGTCGAAGCCGTCGATCTCGATGACGCGCAGCTCTTCGGCCTTGATGCGGTCCAGTCGGATGCGTGCTTTAGGGAATGTCTCCTGTGCCTTGTCTCTAGCGACAATGTGTTCAGTGAGCGGGAGATCTGCCTTTATCTTCTCATTGACCAACACCTCGATCTTGACCAATCTCTCCCAGTCCACGTCCTCCTTCGTCTTGATGAAGAGGGTGCTTTCGCCCGGCTCTAGCTCCACCTTGACCACGTTGACCTCCTTGAGAGTCTCGTGGATGCAGCCGAAGAGAAGATGCTCGGCCGAATGCATACGGGCAAGCTCAGACCTGCGGGCCTCGTCGACCTTCTGGATCAGGGTGTCGCCTGCTTGTAGGCTCCCCTCTATCGGAGCGATGATGAGTGTCACGTTTCCGTTTTCCTTGATCATTTCGACAACATCACCTGAGAAAGAATCGTTGGATATTATCCCGAGATCATACGGTTGTCCACCGCCTCCTGGATAGAAGATGCAATCGTCCAGCATCACCTGCAGGCGGTCACCTTGAGGATTGACTTCGATGATTTTTCCTGGCGCTTCGAGACGACTCCAATCAATCTTGGTCATGACGATTCACCTGTCTTCGGATCTTGTTCAGGTTCGGTGATATATTCTTCCACGGTGCCGTCGTCAGGATCAGCAGGATCATAGAGCGAACGGCGGTACTCGATGAACACAACATCAGTCTCTGCCTCGAACCGATGGAAGATGAAAGGATCGATCTCGACCAATGTATGCGGACCGATCTTTGCGGTCATGCGGGTCTTTGTCTTGCGGTCGAATGCGGAGAGCACTGCGGTGCCAGAAACGAAATAGAAATATTCAGGATCCTTCGATGGATCCTTGCCACGGTGGAAGTGATCGCCGAAGACGACACCTTCCTTCCTGACCAGGACGCTGAGCTGCTGTCCAGGGATGCCTTGGTACAGCTCATACACCGGTCCCCGGTCGTCGTCTGGATTCGCTGGTGTCGGGTCAGATATCCGGACGCCATTGAAGGTTTCGATTGGTGTCTCCCTGTATGCCGAAAGGATTGGGGGAAGCTTCATGGTCTCACGGCGTCATCCTGCGCATGGTGCGCGGGAAGGGTATCGTGTCCTTGATGTTATCGAGTCCGCAGATCCAGGTGATGACTCGTTCCACGCCGAGTCCGTAGCCTGCATGCGGCACCGACCCATATTTCCGTAAGTCGAGGTACCATGCATAGTTATCGATATTCTCTCCCTCTTTCTCCAGTCCCTTCCTCAACGCCTCGATATCGGTGTCGCGCTGGGATCCGCCGACGATCTCTCCGTAGCCTTCAGGCACAAGGATGTCGAAGCACAACGCCACCGGTCCGGGCGCATCATCCTTCTCGACACCGGGCCTGATCTTCTTCTCCATCTTGTAGAATGCCATGGCGTCTTTGGGATATTCGACGACAGCGACCGGCGTGTCGAAATGCTCCATGAGCTTCTCCTCTTCTACCGTGCGTAGATCCTTTCCCCATGGCACATCCATACCTGCCTTCTCCTTGAGCACCTTGAGCGCTTCGGTGTACGTGATTGTGGGGAACGGTTTTTCCACGATGGCTTTGAGCTTGTCAGCATCCCGCTCCAGGATCTTGAGCTCTTCGGCATTCTCTGCGAGCACCTTCTTGATGATGAATGCGATCTCCTCCTTTGCTATCTGGACGACATCCTCAAGGGTCATCCATGCCGCCTCCATCTCCGCCATCCAGAACTCTGCCAGGTGGCGGGAGGTCTTTGATTTCTCGGCGCGGAATGTGGGTGATACGTCATAGATGCGCTCTAGTGCGAAGATGCCGGCTTCGGCATAGAGCTGCCAGCTCTGCGTAAGGTAAAGCTCTTGGTCGAAATATTTCACCTTGAACAAGGTCATGGAACCTTCGCAGGCATTCGGCGTGAAGATCGGAGGCGTGAACTCGTAGAACCCTCGTCCTCTGAAGAATTCATGGATGGCGCCGAGCACGGTGTGGCGGATCTTCATCACCGAGGTGAGTTTGCGTGAGCGGAGCCATAAATGGCGGTTGTCCAGGAGCAATTCAGGCGATTGGTCGCGGCTGATAGGGAATGTGTCGCTCAGCCCCACCACCTTGAGGGTGGTGACCTGCACCTCATACCCTGACGGCGCGCGGTCATCCTTCTTGATGGTTCCTTCGACCTCGACCGATGCCTCGACCTGCAGGGTCTCTGCCTCAGCGAAATGCGGGTTCTCCTTGCCGATGACGCATTGGACGATACCACTGCTGTCCCGGATGATGAGGAAGCGCACATTCTTGCTCCCTCTCTCGCGGTACACCCATCCGCGGATAGCGACTTGACCGTCTCCTTTCTCCATAGCTTGCTTAATCGTGAGAACTGTCATCGTATATCTTGGGAGCTGAGGGTCATTTAAATAGGTTTTCTGCTTCATCGGGTTATTGTCCCCATTCTGTCACGAAAAAGTGCCCAAACCGAAAAGTATTAATAGGACCGTCCCCAGAAATAGAGGTAGAGTTGGACGTAATTATTGTGTTTTAGTTTAGTGGATGGGGTGGTGGCCACAGCCGTATTTGTGCGGGAGTGGTATATGCTGTTGGACGGCAGCATGATCGGCCTGTTCCGTAAAAAAGGGGTGAACATATGAGAAAGGCTGCGATAGTTGTCAGTATCGTGCTCGCTATAGTACTACTGACCGTAGGGGTTTCTTCAGGTTTATTCACATGGGCCGAAAGCTATTGGATGAAAGGCGGTACAGTGAACTATATCGGCGATGACACCAGTGTCACCGCGCCGGTTCCTTTTCCGCGTGTACGCGCAGCCCTCCGTGAATATGGTGCAGGTGTTGACGCGACGGTAGTGGGAAACGGATTCGTCGTGATCCAGGCCACTAAGGGTGACGGCACCAGAATACGGTTGTCGGTGCGTCTTGATAAAGTGGCTTCGGTGATCGAGCATTCTGAGACAAGGACATACGCAGATTACTCTGGCAGTATCATCTATTGGGAACAAGGGACAGTCCCTGTTATCCTACCGACGACAAGCATCAGAGTCGACGTGAATAAAGCAACGCTCACCGCCAATATCGCTGGAGGTGAAGACACCCCCTATAAGTTCCGCATCACTGATGCGACCATATCGAATTGGATCTGAGAAATCGGATACAGATCACCGCGTCTCTCAAGCGGGCCTTGATTTGCAGCATCGGGCAAGACGAGAGCAGTACCCGCCTCCCCAGGAGGAGCAGCGGGTCTGATTCTTTCTTTTCTTATTCTATGAAATATGATAAAAAAGAGAAATGATGCTCCGTTATGCAGGAGCTATGTTCAGTCGCTCTTAGACTTCTTCTCGAGCTTGCTGATATGGCATTCCTTGAGCTGCTGGTCGTCCACCACATTGGGAGCGTCATCGACCAGGCTGACCGCGGCCTTGTTCTTCGGGAACGCGATGACCTCTCGGATGCTATCTACTCCCGCAAGCAGAGCGACCAGCCGGTCGAAACCGTAGGCGATGCCGCCATGCGGAGGCGCGCCGTACTTGAAGGCCTCGAGCAGGAAGCCGAACTTGACCTGCTGTTCCTCAGGTGAGATGCCGAGGATGGTGAACATCTTGGCCTGCAATTCCGAGTCGTGGATCCTGATGGAGCCGCCGCCGAGTTCGACGCCGTTGAGCGTGATGTCATAGGCGTCAGCACGGACCTTGCCCGGCTCCTTGTCCAGCAGAGGGATGTCCTCAGCCTTGGGGCTCGTGAATGGATGATGCATCGCGGTGAACCGTTTCTCGTCATCGTTCCATTCGAGCAGCGGGAAGTCGACGATCCAGATGAAGGAATTCTTCTCAGGGTCCATGAGCTCCAGCTTCCTGCCCAGATGCAGCCTGACCTGACCGAGCGCGTTCTGCGCAGTCGTCTCCTTATTGTCGGAGACCAGCAATAGGAGGTCGCCTTTCTTTGCTCCCATGCGTTCGATGAGGCTGTTCTGCACCGCTTCAGGGAAATACTTGACGATGGATGACTCCAGCTGGTCGTTGTACTTCATGTACGCCAAGCCTTTGGCGCCGTGGATCCTCGCGACCTCGATGATTTCGTCGAGCTCCTTGCGAGAGAATCCCGCGCATCCTGTAGCGTTGAGACAATACGCAGCGCCTCCTTTCTCGAGCACGCTCTTGATGACTGAAAAATCGGATTCCTTGACGATATCGCCGACGTCTACCATCTCCAGATCGAATCTGATGTCAGGCTTGTCCGAACCGTAGCTAGACATGGCCTCAGCATAGGACATACGTGGGAAAGGCGTCTCGATGTCGACATCCTTGGTCTCCTTCCAGACATGTTTGATGAGGCCCTCGTTGATGGAGTAGACATCCTCTTCGGTGATGAAGCTCATCTCGATATCGATCTGGGTGAATTCAGGCTGCCGGTCAGCTCGCAGGTCTTCGTCGCGGAAGCACTTGACGATCTGGAAATAGCGGTCGAGCCCAGATACCATGAAAAGCTGCTTGAAGAGCTGCGGGCTCTGTGGCAGGGCGAAGAATTTGCCCGGGTGGACGCGGCTGGGCACGAGGTAGTCGCGTGCGCCTTCCGGCGTGGAGCGGGCGAGCATGGGTGTCTCGATCTCGAGGAATTTCTCGTTGGACAGGTAGCTTCGTGCGGCATGGGCCGCCTTATGACGTAGCATGAGCCTTTTCTGCATCTCGGGCCTTCGCAGGTCCATATAGCGGTACTTGAGCCTATAATCCTCATTGACCGTCGTGCCGTCCTCTATCTCGATCGGCGGAGTCTCTGACTTGGAAAGGATCTCTAGGCTGTCGGTGATCATCTCGATCTCGCCGGTGGCAAGCTTGGAATTCACCATGCCCTCAGCCCTGGATCGGACTTTTCCTTTGGCTTTGACGACGAACTCCCTCCGGAGAGAATCAGCAAGATCATGGGCGTCACTATTGTGATTCGGGTCGAAGACGACCTGCGTCAGGCCGTAACGGTCGCGCAGGTCCACGAAGATGATGCCGCCATGGTCTCGTCTGGACTGGATCCAGCCGCAGAGCGTGGCTTCTTGTCCGATGTCCTTCTTGGACAGCTCTCCACAGGTGTTGGTTCTCATCATTTTTATTACCGGCGCAGGGTGTTCTTTATAGATTTATAAAGGTTCTTAAAGAAATCAGGTTCGCAAGAGCTCAGCGATTTGCGGCACGATTTTTGCCATATCGCTCTTAGACCAATACTTATCATAATGCCTGCCTTCTTGGAATCCGTACGTGTTTACATAGAATTCTTGGGGCATTGTTGTCGTCACGATGACTTTTCCTCCGTCCTTCCTAAACCCGTCGAGAAGGGTCTCTAAGGGCTGTCGTTTGCCGCCCTCGAGGAACCGATAGGGCTCGAGAATCATCAAATCTGCGTCGAGGTGGGGTTCCGCTTCTTCTAACTGTTCAATTATTGTCAGAGCATAACTATCATCTAAAACCATTTTTAAGTATGGCTCAAAACTCTCTCTATCCGGATCGATATACAGGATCTTGGGTCTTGGCGGTTCAGTCATTCTGATTTCCCGGGACACTGATGATGCTCCTTCATCGAATTGGCCAGGCGAACCAATAATCATTTTTAACCGTACCGTTCGGAGATGTAGAAGCATTTATAAACATCATTTGATGAGCACATATCCTAAAAATGGTCGCCACTAGCACTATCCTCATCGCTTTCGGTCTCACCCTTTTCGCAGGCCTGGCCACGGGTATCGGCAGCGCGATAGCCTTCTTCTGCAAGCGCACGAACAAGAAATTCCTCTCCATCTCATTGGGTTTCTCGGCCGGCGTCATGATCTATGTCTCTTTCACCGAGCTGTTCGTGCAGGCCAACAGAGGTCTCATGGCATCCCTCGGCGATAGCGCCGGATCATGGGTGGCGGTGATATCCTTCTTCGGCGGCATGCTGGTCGCAGCCTTCATCGATAAACTGGTTCCGCATTATGAGAATCCGCACGAGCCGCACAGGGTCGAGGAGATGAACGACACTGAAGAGGCCAAGCGATTCCGCAAGCTCCATCGCGTCGGCATCCTCACTGCGGTCGCGATCGCGGTGCACAACTTCCCTGAGGGTATGGTCACCTTCATAGGCACGCTATCCGATGTCAAGCTCGGTATCGCGCTCGCCGTGGCCATCGCCATCCACAACATCCCTGAGGGTATCGCCGTCTCGGTCCCGTTCTTCTACGGCACCGGCGACAGGAAGAAAGCCTTCCTCTACTCCTTCCTCTCTGGCCTGGCAGAGCCGGTCGGCGCACTCATCGGATTCCTCATCCTCATGCCCTTCATGAATGATGCGGTATCTGGCATCCTCTATGCAGCCGTCGCAGGCATCATGGTATTCATCTCGTTCGACGAGCTTCTGCCTACTGCGCGGGAATATGGTGAACACCATCTGGTGGTCTATGGACTCGTCGTCGGTATGATCATCATGGCGGTCAGTCTGCTGCTTCTCTTCGTCTGATCGACCAGTGGGCAGAAAGGTATTTATACGATCAATTCTGCTTGCCAAACAGAGGTGGTATCATGGGTAAAGATTCCTGTAAAGAGAAGGATACATTCATCGCGATCCCTGCATCGGTCGGCGGCATCAGCTTCGTCATCGTGTTGATGTTCCTCATCTTCGCCGGACACGCGTTGAACTACGCCGTGTCCATCATCTGGGCACTCGTCATCCTCGGCATGGTCTCTGCGTTCTTCGCTTATCTCTCGAAGAAACAGAAGAAGTGAGCTCATGCCCGAACAAAGAACGCGTGCCACGCTACCTTCTGGACTGCGGACCTGGTTCATCATCCATTTCGCAGTCGACATGATTGTCGGCATCCCTCTCATCCTCTTCCCGTACCGGTTCCTCGGTCTGCTCGGCCTAACTGCTGTCGAGGATGTCACTGCTCGTCTCGTCGGCGCGGCACTCATCGCCATCGGCGGAGTCTCATTGATCGCCCGCGACGGAGACAGGTCCAGCTATCGTTCGTTGCTCAACCTGAAGATCATCTGGGCTGCGACAGCGATGCTCTCATTCGTCATCTCGGCGTTCTCGGGAGCGCCGAAAGTTGTCTGGCTGTTCTTCGCGGCATTCGCGGTCTTCTTCGTGGTATGGGTCCACTATCGACGGAAGATCTGAACGTTTAGAACGTCAAGGCATCAGTCAAGATCCAATGCCTTGAGATTGATGCCGGTATCGAGCGCGCGCTTCACCGAGGTGGAATCCTTGAAGATATGCGTCTCGAGCACCGGTTTTGCCTCGGCTCGGATGAGATGCCCGCCGATGAGGGAGAAATCTTTCCTGCCGAGGGTGCAATGTGGGTGCAGGAGCACCTTACCCTCTTCCATGGCTATGTTGGAGAGGAACGATACCACTTCCATCTGCTCATCGAACAGTCTGGTCTCATACTCTTTCGTCTCAGGATTGTAATAGGCGAGCTCGGCGTCCCTGACCGCGCCTAGCCCCAGCATCACACCGGCGCCCAGTCCCTGCTCTTCGCAGAAACCGGTGATCGATGAGATCACCTCTTCGCCCGACTCGATTTTGAGAAGGAATCCGTAATCAGTCTTGATGGCTTTCATCTTCTTGGTCTGTCGCTGATGACTCGGCGTCGGTGGTCGTCTTCTGGGGGATCTCGACCTCGCCGCCATACGCTTTTGCGAAAGCCTCGGCATCGGACACGTTACCCACGACCTCTCCCCAATGCATGGGTACTGCGAGCCTTGGCTTGATCATGGAAGCCGCCTTCGCTGCCTCAACAGGATTCATGACGAATGTCCCGGAAACGGGCAGCAAGGCGATGTCGATATTGTGGATATGATCCATCTCCGGGATGAGGTCGGTGTCGCCGGCATGGTATATCCTGCGGCCGTCCATCTCGATGATGTAGCCGACCCAATCGTTGTCCTTAGGATGGAAACGCTTGTCCGTATTGTACGCACGGACGCTGCGCACCTTGATGCCCTGTGGATTATAGTCTTTGTTGGGTTCCACAAGAGTCACGTTGCCGGGAAAATCGCTCAGCTTGCTCTGGCAGTCTGGCGTCACCAAGATATCTGTATGAGAATCCGCGATCGACATGATGTCCTTGATAGAGCAATGATCGTAATGCTCATGCGTGATAAGGATGATGTCCGCCGGATCCATCCCTTCAGGGATATTGTACGGGTCGATGTAGATTCTCTTCTCGCCTGTGATCACAAATCCGTCGTGGCCAAGCCACATCACTTTGTCCATGAAAATCACCTCTTAGTATTTCTAGATCCTGAGTCTGCCGTCTTCCATGACCTTTCTGCCATCCATCCAGATAGATGGGCGGTCGAAGACGCCGTCGATGTGCACCGGCACGTCCACCTTTCCTCCGAAGGACATATTGTTGCCCAGCGCGATATGCGCGGTGCCGAACCGCTTCTCGTCCTCGAGCGTGATGCCGGTCCTGCTTGCCTCGGGATTGGTGCCGATGCCGAGCTCCGCGATATTGGTCGCCTTCTTGCCATGTGGCGCGATCATCTTGCGCACGCGAGCGGCCTCCTTGCCTCCGGTTATCTTGATCGCATGCCCTCTCTTGACGATGATCGTGATGGGTGTTGATATTGGCTTGGTGTTCGGTGGCATGCAGATGTCGACCACGAACCGTCCTTCGGTCGTTCCTTCGATCGGCGCGAAGCATGCTTCTCCTTCGGGGAGGTTACCCCATGTCCCCTTATCGACGAAAAGTCCGCCCTTGCGGCCGTGGCATTCCCGGTCGCCGACCTTCATGGTGATGTCTGTCCCCATCTTCGTGGTCAATCGTATCGTGTCCGATCCCTCAATCATGTCGGCGATCCTGTTCGTGCGTCGTTTGATGGCAGTGTAATCGGCCGCGAATGTCCGTCGCATCATCTCGGCTGATATGTTGGGCATCGATGCCAGTCGGGCACCTGCGGTGACCGCGTTCCTCCGTGATTTAGTATGTGAGAGAGATCTTAATGTCGGAGCCATGACCACATCCGCATGCCGCATGGCCTCTGCGACGGTGACAGGCGGCTCCTCACCACTCCTTTCCGTCGCAGGGAAGACCATCTTGATCGCGCTCTTGCACATGTGTTCTCCGGCTTCTATGAAAGCGTCAGCGATCTCTTCCTTCTCGGGATTCGTCACGACCAACAAGGTCTCGGTCTTCTTGAGCGCCATATTGGTGCGCAATGCCCGTTTGGCGGCATCGAGAAGCGAGATCATCAGTCCACCTCGGAGAGCGCTTTCATCGCGGATACGACGCTTGGTTCGTCAAGCGCTTTGCCGAGCAGTTGGATGCCGACCGGGACATCGTCGATCCTTCCCATGGGCACGACCCCACCGCAGATGCCGGCGAGGTTTGCAGGGATGGTGAATGCGTCGAAGGCATACATGATCCGCGGATCGGTGATGCCTTCGCCCATGTGGTACGGCAGCTTCGGCGTCACAGGAGTGAGTATGACATCCGCTTCTTCGAACGCGGCAGAAAACTCTCTTGCGATAGCACTCTTCGCGGCAAGCGCTTTACGGTAATAGACGCCTTCGAACTCTGCTCGGGATATCTCGCGTCCTCCTAGGATACGGCGGAGCACCTCGACGCCGCAAGTGTCCTCTATCTTCTTGCCGTATTTACGACCGTCTAACTTGCGGGTCCCGGAGAAGAATTCCACATACACGATAGGGTAGTACGCCTGCACCGCGGCCTTGATGGTCGCCATGGAGATCTCTTTGACCGTGCCGCCGATGGATCTGGCGAACGCATCGGCCTTCTCTCTCATCCGTTCCCAGATGCGGTGATCCGCACAGAGCTCCTCGAGCTCTTTGATGATGCCTAAGGTGATGCCCTTCGGCTTCTTGATGGGGATGAGTGTTGGCATAGGCTCTTCTATCTCGGCTCCGTCCGCTTCGCTCGGGCCACCGATCATCTGGAGCAGCAAGGCCGCACCTTCTACATCCGGCGCGAGCGGTCCGATCTGGTCGAGGCTCATGGAGAGGTCGATGAGGCCGTAACGGGACACCCGTCCATAGCTGGGTTTGATGCCGACGATCCCGCAATGCGATGCCGGCTGTCGGATGGAACCTCCGGTGTCAGAGCCCAGGGCGAGGTCGCAGAAGCCGGCCGCGACCGCGGCAGCAGGACCTGATGAAGAGCCACCGGGGATGAAGCCCGGAGCAGCAGGATTCTGGGTGGGACCGAACGCGCTGTTCTCACCGGTCGATCCGGAGCAGAACTCATCACAGTTGGCGATTCCGATCACGATCGCGCCTGCATCCTTGACGTGTCGTACCGCATCTGCGTCGAATGTGGCGGTGTAATCCTCAAGTGTCTTCGAGGCGCAGCTGGCGTGGTATCCCGTGACATTGATAGCAGCTTTGACTGCTATGCATAATCCGAAGAGCGGTAGCTTCTGCTTTGCCTTGACCTCGAGGGCGTCGAGCGCTTTAGCTTCCGCGATGACCCTTTCAGGATCGACCTCTAGGAACGCATTGATGTCCTTGTCCTTCTCCTTGATGGCCTTGAGGAATGCGCGCGCGTTCTGCTCCGCTGTCAGAGTCCCGCTCTGCAATGCCTGAAGCTTCTTTTCGGTGATGGATTCTGTCATGAAAAGCACCTTTGGAGTCTTTAAACACTCGAAAAGGCCCAATGAGCCTATATTAATAAAGGTATCGGCGAGTTTTGGCCAGGAAAGAAAGACATAAATCCTTTTTTCGGTTACCTTATTTGCTAGGTCTTACCATGACACTAGTCCACGACGCTATCAATCTAGAAACGCTTGCAGAACAGTTATCCCCTGATGAACGGTTCGAGGAAGTGGTACATCCAGAGGACCTATTCGTCAAAGAGTATATCTCAGATTTAGGCTTCGTTAAGCTTCATCCTCTCATCTACCTCACTGATGGGGAAGATGACGGGATGCATGGTCGGTTATATGCATTCAAGAGCGACATCAAAAGCCATCAACAAGCGGTAAATATTCTTGAAGAATATGCTGGCGTGACGCATTGTCCATTCATCATCCCCTTCCAGATTTTTATCAAAGGCCAATGGGAAAAAAGCGTCAAACCTGGTGAGATGCAATTATCGTTCTACACGAGCCATACTGACCAGGTAACGGTCCTTCCTGAGTTCGCCGGTCCTGCACTCGAATCATTAAATGCTGTGATTCAGCAAGATCACTTACTGAAGACTCATGTCATTCATGTGGTGGTGCCAAACGAGGTTCCGGACCATGGTCTCGACGATTATTTCGAAGCTCCTTACCCATATGTCCTGCGCACGGCAACGTTAAAACACTCCTGATCGAACCAAACCATTATATTCATCCCGCTCTCCACTCTTATCATGCGTCCGGTCATCCTCGATTGCTACACAGACGAGCCTTCAGGGCTCGGCGTCCCACCTTATCTCGGGACGTATCCCCGATATCTCTACGGTGCGCTCGCCGACAAGGACCCGATCTACCTCACCATCGATGATCTTCGTGCCGCAGTCCTGCAAGACAAGAAGAAGAACCGCGATCCCCAGAAGACCGACATCAAGACGGTGAACAAGACCCGTCCGACAGAAGAGACGCGAGAGATCCTTACGCATACGAATTCCATGCTGATATCCGGTGGCATCCAGACACCGGGAAAATATCTCTCGGCCGTCCCTGGGACCTTCTCTGAGATACACCGACTTACCGCAGGCCTATCTTGTCAGAAGATGCTGGTCGGTCCTGCAGCGAACCTGGGGACACGACTCGAAGGCGGCAGGATGCAGGAATCCATCCCGCCCGGCACGTTCGATGCGGTGGAGCCCAATTTCATGGGCATCGAGGACTACGACAAGGTCGACGCCTTCGCCAAGAAGGGCGCGGGCATACTCGACCAGATTCCGTATCCGGTGATGGTGGAGCTTGAGTCAGGACGAGGATGTCCCATGCGTTGCTCCTTCTGCACCGAGCCCCTCAAATACGGCATCGAAGACCGCGAGCCCGAACCCATCATCGATGAGGCAAAGGCGCTGGCCGATCACGGCGCGACCCATTTCCGCTTTGGCAAGGCCACCTGCTTCTATGCCTACGGCAAGAAGGACCCGAAGCGGATGGAGACCATGCTCGCCGGCATCAGCAAGATGAAACCGGAAACGTTGCATATCGATAACGCAAATCCCAACAACGTCACCGATGAGCTCACCAAGATCCTCGTCCGTCATTGCACGCCAGGAAACATCGCCGCGTTCGGCGTGGAGAGCTTCGACGTCGACGTGGTCAAAGCGAACCGTCTCAACACCGCTCCCGCACGCGCGCTTGAGGCCATACGCATCATCAACAAGCACGGCGCGACCCGCGGGGAGAACGGCATGCATAATCTATTGCCCGGCGTCAACATCATCATGGGGCTGCTCGGCGAGACGAAGAAGACCCACGAGGAGAACATCAGCCACCTCAAACAGGTCATCGATGAGGGGTTGCTGCTCCGTCGCATCAATATCCGGCAGGCCGTCGTCTTCGAAGGCACATACCTCAAGGAGAACGGCGGTCTCAAATATCTCAAGAAGAACAAGAAGCATTACTGGCGGTGGCGCAATGATATACGGCAACAGATCGACCTGCCGATGCTCGAGCGTCTGGTCCCTATCGGGACGGTGATGAAGGGCATACGTACGGAAGTGCACGATGGCAAGACCACGTTCGGCAGGCAGTGGGGGACCTATCCGCTCATCGTCGGCATCAAGGAACGCTTGCCTCTGGGAGAGACATATGACGTGCGCATCACCGGGCACATGCTGCGCAGCGTGACTGGAGAGATTATCCGTTAAATCGGTGTTTGTCAGTATGATTTAGAACGCCGTGTATCGTCTATGAGCTTGCTTTTGTGTTTGTTTCTTCGTTTTAAATTTCGCTCATTTGGTTGACTTTCAATGAGCTAATGTGTGTATTGTTGTAGACCTTATTGAATGTTTTTTTCTTGGGTGTTATGAGGTTCATTGAGCGAAACTATAATCATCTACCCCAGAACTCATCAGCTTCTTTTTCCATCTTTTCAAGCCTGTTATAATAATCTGGGAATTCATTCAAATGAGCTAATGCTATCTTTCCTGTTATAATAGGGTCATCATTAGATACGTTTGTTTCTGAATTTCTAGTGCCATGTTCTAATTCGACATTCATTCCTTTTCTAAATTGCTCAACATTAAACTTTTCCCATCTTATTCCAAGATTGTCTCCTACTTCCTTTGCTTCATCTTCTGTGAATTCTTTTTTTGATTCCATTCGGATCACCTTTAATACTAGAAGGTTTGTTTATATTTAAAGTATTAGCCTTATTCCCGATTAGATTCCTCGTTTTATAGCGATTAAGAGACTCCGCCTTGCAGGCTCCGTCCAAATTTTGCCTACGGAAAAATTTCTCTGAATCGCGGATGTTAAGATGGGAAGAACCTCTCGATGATCCAGAGCATCCCATTCTCATCGACGCTGGGAGCGACGAAACCGGTATCCCCTCTCTCTTTGACCGACTGCAGGAGCATCTCTTGACTGTTGCCCATGGCGACGACGGTCCCGCATAGCCGCATGAAGTCCCAGTCATTGACCCCGTCGCCGACACCCACCGTCTCGGCCAGCGGTATCCCTGTCTTCTCAGCGATATACTGCGCGCCGGCGGCTTTCGTGATTCCGGTCGCGGTGATCACCGCGTACTGCACATCCCCGGTCGCGGGATGATGTGTCCATGCGAGGTTGACATGCTCGGCATACGGCAGCAATGCCTTGCCGACGGTCTCTTTCTTTTCGATAGTGTCGCAGAACGCGATGATCTTGATCAGCTCTTTACCTTTCGCGACTTCGGTGAGATCGTCTACGATTTCGGGTGATTGGTCGAGTATGCCGGCATGGATGTCTGTGATGATGCCGGTATCGCGCCTGTCGAGATAGCTGATGCTGGTCTCGTAGATCTCGACCGGAGCATCTGTCTCTCTCAGGTCCCTCACGATCGCGGTCGCCACGGCTCGGGGGATCACATGCTTGATCGGGATCTCGCCTGTGTTGGGGTCGGTTATCACCGCGCCGTTGTCTGCGATATGCAGACCATCAAGACTCATCTCGCGCACCATGCGACTGATTGAGAATGCGGGGCGGGCGGTGCACATATGCACGGCGACACCACTTCCTGAAAGCTCCTTGAGGGCCGCAGCCACCTCTGGCACAGGGTCGGGGAAATTGATCCCCTGCCTGTCACCGATGATGACTCCGTCGATGTCGAGAATAAGGGCTTTCATGGTTGGATTCCAGCGAGGTGCAGCTTTTAACCTTTCCGGTCTCATCCCTTATCCCTTGAGGTTCGTGGACGGGAAGCTGCCGAAGCAACGGACAGAGATGAATGTGGAAAGGAAGCCAAGTGCGGAGCGCACATGGGCATCTTCGATGCCTCCGTCGATGTCGATGATGAAATGGTATTCACCCATTTTCCTTCTTGAAGGCATGGACTCGATCTTGGTGAGATTGATACCCTGTATCTTGAAGACCGCAAGGATCTCGAAGAGCAGTCCTGGCTTGTCCTCTTTTGGCATGAGCAGCATCGTGGTCTTGAGCTTTTCCCTAGATGTCTTCTTCGGAGTGCGTTTGGCTATCGTGACGAACCTTGTGGTATTGTCAGCGTTGTCCTCGACGTTCTGCTTGAGGATCTGCAGACAGTGATGCTTCGCCGCCTGCACCGACCCGATCGCGGCCGTGGTGGCGTCATCTGCGGCGATCTCCATGGCACGGGAGGTGCTGGAGCACTCCAATTGGTCGATCCCTTCACTTCGCTCGCGTCGGAGAAGGGCCGAACATTGAGCGAGCGCCTGGGGATGGGACGCGATACGTGAGAAGGTCTTCCTCTGCGCCGCGAGGCAATGATGGATCGGAAGGACGAGTTCCTTGACGATGCTGACGTCGAACTCTGCCAGGCCGAGATAGGATTCGCGCACGCTCCCTTGCAGCATGTTCTCGATGGGGACGATCCCCAGACCTGCCTTGCCAACGTCTACCGCACGGAAGACATCGTCGATGTGTTTCTTGAGTACATATATCTCCTTCGGATACGCCTGTGCGCCTGCCACATGACAGTAACTGTGTTCCGGTCCCAGAAGAGCGATCCTCATCGTCCTTTCCTCTTCGACATCCCGTCGATGATGTCATTGGTGACCTTCATGGATCGCTTCGAGAAAGGACCAAAATATGTCTTTATTTTCTCGAAAGCGCGTTCGAAGGCAGGTTTGTCCCCTCGCTCCACAATCCTGGCCAGGCGGTCGACCGAGTCGCGGAACGTGCGCACCGTCTTCTTGGTCGATGGATTATCGATCTCGATATCGGCATACAATGATGCGTCCTGGCCAATGATGCGCCCGATGATATGCGTCTTGATTGCGTACACAGGGGACGATAGCCGATCAATTCCCTTGAGGTCATAGTTGAGCTTCCGGAGAGAATCTCCCATGGCGATGTTGGACAGATGCGTGATACCTTGGATGATGGCCATATGCTTGTCGTGCTCTTTCGGTGTCATGGTGATGACGGTCACGCCGAGCGACTTGAGGAATGTGCTATACCAGCTGACATACGATTTCCCACGGACAGGACACAAGATGAAACGCTGGTCCCTGAATCCGGGCTTCGGCGCGAAGAGCGGATGTCCAGCGATGACCTCGCATCCTGAAGCCTTGAGCATGGCTTTCGCAGGCTTGACTTTGATGGATGTGAGATCAGTGAGCAGCGTATCTTTCTTCATATGCGGTCCGATCTCTGCGATGACCTTTTCCGTCGAGCGAATGGGGACGGTGACGATGACGACGTCAGCCCGGGCGGCCGCATCGATACTCTTGAGCGCGGTCTTCCTGCCGGTGATGAGCACCGTGTATCCCTTCTTGCGGAACGCATCGGCGAACATGCTGCCCATGCCTCCTCTGCCTCCGATGATTGCTATCGTTTTCGGCTTTATCTTCGGTCTCATCTTTCCTCCCGTCATCGTTCTCCCTGTCAGTTTCATTTAATCCTCCGTTGGAGTTCTTTGCTACCCCTGAGGATGATGGTGATGATGTCTTTGACGAGGCGGTCGGGCAGGCCTTGCTTCTTGGCAAGTCTCATGATCTGTGTGACATGCTTCTCTTCCCGTGTGATGTCGGTGATGGGCAGTCCCTTCGCGTGTTTGATCCTGCCGACCTTCTCTGACACCTTCATCCGCTCGCTGATGAGCGATATGATATCTGTGTCGATCATGTCGATCTGGATACGTAGCTCTTGGAGAGACGGTTCCGTCCCGGAAATCGCGTCCTGTCGCATCAAAGCATCTGCGAGGACGATGGCCATCATGGATTCGGCGACAGGGATCACCCTTGGACAGATGCACGGGTCGTGACGGCCTTTGATCAAAAGGTCGGTCTTCTTTCCCGTGGTGTCTACGCTGCGCTGCTTCTTAGAGATGGAGGATGTGGGTTTTATCGCCATCCTGGCGATGATAGGCATGCCATTGGAGATCCCCCCCAGCAGGCCGCCTGCATTATTGGTCTTGGTCGCGATCCTTCCGTCGATGGCTTCCCAGATGTCATTGTTTTGCGATCCTTTCTTCGATGCCGATGCGAATCCTGCGCCGATCTCCACCCCTTTCGTCGCAGGTATGGACATCAGGGCGGCGGCGATCCTGGACGAGAGCTTGTCGAACACTGGATCGCCCAATCCTGGTGGCACACCGTCGCACCTGACCTCAATGATGCCACCGAGGGAATCACCATCCTTCTTGGCTTTGAGGATGGCGTCCTTCATCCTGGTGGCGGCCGACGCATCCGGTGTCCGTACAGGATTCTTCTCGATAATGGAGAGTTTCCGGTCTTTGGCCTTGATCTTCCCTATCTGTGTTGTATATGCGGTGATGGTGATGCCCCGTAACTTGAGATAGGCCTTGGCCACTGCGCCTGCTGCGACGCGGGCGATGGTCTCCCTGCCTGAAGCACGGCCGCTGCCGCGATGGTCGCGGATCCCGTACTTCGCCAGATATGTATAGTCAGCATGGCCTGGCCGGAGACGTTTGCGGAGGTTGTCGTATGCGGACGGGTCCTGGTCCTTGTTCCGGACGATCATCGCGATGGGTGATCCGGTCGTCTTCCCTTCGAAGATGCCGCTGAGTATCTCTATCCGGTCCTTCTCTTTGCGATCCGTCGTCAACTTGCTCTGTCCTGGTCTGCGACGGTCCAGCTGTTCCTGGATATCAGCTCTGGTGATCCCCAGACCGGGCATGATGCCGTCGATGACAACACCGAGAGCCTTGCCATGGCTCTCGCCGAATGTGACGATGCGAAAATTGGTACCGAAGGTATTGCCGCTCATTCTCATGCCTCCTTTTCTATCGCTGCGATGATCTCCTCGACTATCTGATCCGGTGTCTTCCCTTCTGCTTCGATCCGAATGTCTGCTATGCCTATGAACGTCCCTTGTCGCGCATGGTAAATCCGTTCGCAAGATGCGCGGGGATCGTCCTTGTCGATGAAGGCGGGCAGGCCGTCCTTCTGGAGCCGACGCCACACCTCTTCTAGATCGAGGTCGATGAACACGACCATCCCGTGGTCGGTGACATCCTGTCGGTTCTCCTCGGATTCCAATATACCTCCGCCGAGCGAGACCACTCCTTCACATGCGAGAGCCTTCTTCAACGCTTCTTTCTCCGCCGCCCGGAACGCTTCATTGCCGTCTTCGCGGTATATCTCCCGTGGACTCCTTGCCGAGGCGTCCGATCCGGTGATGAGGACGTCGATGTCTGTCCAAGGGACGCCTAGCCTCTCTGAGAGCAGTCTGCCGACAGTGGTCTTGCCGCAGGCTTTGAAGCCGCAGATGAATGTGGGTCGTCTGGCGGTGGTCATGATATCACCTTGAGCTGTGCGCCTAGCGTCGCGAGGTCGTCGATGAATGTCGGATAGGTGACGTCGACCGCTTCAGCGGTGTCGATCTCTGTAGTCCCGTCCGCGATCATGCCGGCGAGCGAGAGCGCCATGACGATGCGGTGGTCGTGATGGCCGTGCACGTTGGTTCCATGCAGCGTTGCTGGGGAAATCTCCAGCCCGTCGTCGAGTTCCTTGACCCTGGCGCCCATCTTGTTGAGCTCGGTCGCCATCGCTGTGATCCGATCCGTCTCCTTGATGCGTGCGTGCGCGACATTGATGAGCCTGGTCGGACTGTCTGCGGCGCAGGCCACGACAGCCATGGCGGGCAAGGCATCAGGGGTGTCGTTGAGGTCGATCTCGGCACCGTGCAAGGTCCCTGCCTTGACCATCAATCCGTCCTTTGTCTCTTCGATGCTCACACCCATGGTACGAAGGTATCCGATCACTTTTTTGTCACCCTGCGTGTCTTTCATGTCGAGCCCCGTCACCAGGATATCTGATCCGGTGATAGCGGCAGCACATATCGGGAAGGTAGCAGACGAGAAATCCGCAGGGATGCTGCCGGAGAATGCATGATAGCGTTGACCTCCAGGCACATGGAATGTCTCCATCCCCTTCTCTTGATATTCGATACCCTGCCTGTCGAGCCATCGCATGGTCATGCCCACATACGGTCGCTCGTGGAGGTCCTTGACTGTGATGGTGGAATCCTTCGATGCGAGCGGGCAGGCGATCAGCAGGCTCGATATGAATTGGGATGTGATGCCGACCACCTCGGTCTTGCCGCCGCATAGAGGGCCTTTCATCTTGATCGGACATCTGTCATCCTTGTTGACCGCATGCCATGATGCTCCGATATGTCTGAGTGCCTCAAGCAGCGGTGCGATAGGCCGTTTCCTGATGGACGCGTCACCATCGATGGTGAACTCTTCATGGCCCAGCGCGGCCGCTCCGCAGAACAGGCGTAGCGTCGTGCCGGAATTAAGGACATCGATATCGTCAGTCTTCTTCGGTTCTCCGTCGACGCCAGTGATGAGAAGCTCATGCCCTCTGTCATCTACGATCGCGCCGATCGCTCTCGCCGCATTGATCGCGGCCTCTGTATCCGCGGACCTTAGTAGGGATTGGATTATGGACGTCCCTTTGGCGAGCGAAGCGATGAGTATCGCCCGTATAGTATGTGATTTCGAAGGGGGGATGGAGATCGATCCCGACAGCGTCGAGCATTTCGCTTGGATGATCATCCTTTCTCACCTCGGATGATCCGTCTCATGAGCGTCAAAGGAGCTTTCGATCCGGTCCATTCCTCATATTGGAGCGCTCCCTGGTTCAGATACATCTCCACCCCGGACACGATAGTGCAGCCCTTCTTCTTCGCTGCTTTGAGCAGTTGCGTCATCTCGGGCCTATACACCGCGTCCATGACCAAGGTGCCTGGACGTATGCCGTTTTCATCTATCGGACACCTATCTTCGTGAGGCGCCATGCCGATCGACGTCGTATTGATGAGGATATCCTGATCGATGTTTTTCAGATCACTGAGTCTGCCGCAATTCCCTCGGCCGACATCCTTGATGAGAGATTTTGCCTTCGACACTGTCCTGTTGAGGACGGTGATCTCTGCGCCTTGTTCCTTGAGGCCGAATGCGATCGCACGTGCGGCGCCTCCGGCGCCGAGTATGACTGCATGTTTTCCTTCCAGTTCGGTCTTCGACATCAGGGCGTTGATGGCGCCAGGGCAGTCCGTGTTGCTGCCGACGAAACCCTTGGTTGTCTTGGTGATCTTGTTGACAGCTCCGATACGGCGCGCCCTAGGATCCACCTCATCCAGATAGCGCATGATGGTCTGCTTATGGGGCATGGTCACGCTTACGCCTTTTGCATGGATGACGTGGAGGAAAGCGATTGCCGCCTGCGGCGAGTCTGTGAGGATAGGCACATAGACCGCATCTTTCTTTTCCATCCTGAAAATGGTGTTGTAGACGATGCGGCCTTGGGAGTGGGCGACGGGATCGCCGATGACGCCGAACACATGGGTCCGTCGAGATATGTCCTGGACGCGATAGAGAGTTCTCATCTCACGGGAGTCGAGCTGACCTGGAGCATTCCCTCTATGTGTGTTGCCGGGGGGTGCGCAGTACATCAGCGGCATGCCGAAACGTCGGTAGAGGATACGGAGAGGGATGCCATATTCGCCCATGGCGATCGCAATCATGCCTGGATTGGCCTTCGCGAGCTCTGTGAGGCGGACCACGTCCTTGAGCCCTTTCGGAGTCACGGCGATCTTGACGATATCTGGCTTGTGGGCTGCGATCCTGTCGTGGACCTTGCCGAGATTCGCAGGGGTACGTGAGAAATCATGCGTTGAGATGATTATCCTGCATCCGACGTCGGAGGCGGCAGCCATCACTTTGCTTATGGCCTCGTCACCTGCTTCAAGCTCGATATCGATGTAGTCGGCTCCATGGGCCGTCGCGATCTGGAGCAGATGTATCTGCTGACCTGTTGACATCATCCGTTTTCCTTGCGCATCGATATGGCGTGCCGTCGCGATGACCTTGAGCCTGTTCCGTTTGGCTTCCGCTATCAATCCGCTGATGTTCTCTTGTTCCTTTTCAGATAGCGCATCGATGCGGAGCTCCACGATATCCGTTTCGTCCTTCATTGCGGCGATGCGCTTCATGGCCGAGGCGATGTTCTGCTCGACGACCGGGACACAGATCATGGTTTATACCTCTCGATGGCCTTGATGATGTCCTGCCGTGGCACATCCTCTTCTATGAAGCTCTCCCCGATCCTGCGGATGAGGACAAGACGGTTCTTGCCATTTCGTGTCTTCTTGTCATGTTGCATCTTCGCCAAGATCTCCTCGGGTTTGAAAAGCACTTTAGGAAGCGGCAGCAGGGATCTTATGAGCTTCTCGGCCCTGAGTTTATCCTCTTCTTTGAGGAATCCCATGATATGGGACAGTTCTCCCGCCATGATCATGCCTGCGGCCACGGCCCGTCCATGGGTGATAGAGAAGTCAGAGAGCAATTCGATAGCATGGGCGAATGTATGGCCGTAGTTCAGTCTGGCTCGCGGCCCGCTCTCCGCGAAATCCTCCTCCACTATCTTTACCTTCACGCCGATGGAGTGCGCGATCAGCATCGTCATCGTATCGGTATCCCGTTGCTGCATGGCTTCAAGGTTCTGTTCAATCTCGACGAAATGCTTCGCGTCTAGGGCGATGCCATGCTTGGACAGTTCTACCATGCCGTCGGCATAGACGTCCTCGGGCAATGTCCCGAGCACCTCGGGATCGACCAACACAATTCTCGGATAGTGGAATGAGCCGATGAGGTTCTTGCCTTCGTCGAGATCGATGGCGGACTTGCCACCGATGCTGGCGTCCACCTGGCCGAGGAGTGTCGTGGGCATGAGTATGTGCGGGATCCCCCGCATGAAGATGCTCGCGACGAACCCTGCGATGTCGGTCGCGACGCCTCCGCCGAGACCGATGATGATTGACGTCCGGTCCGCCATGTGTTTGAGAAGCTGGCTCGTGATACCGATGACCGTATCGATGCGCTTGTGCTCTTCCCCTGATGGGAACGAGATGATATGCGCCCTGAATCCCGCGTCCCGCAGTTGCCGCTCCATCTCGATGCCGTAGAGCTGCTTGACGGTATCGTCGGTGATGATGAAGACGGCTCCAGGATTGAGGGGTGATAGCATGTCCGCTATTTTGGCCCGGCACTCCGGTTCTACAGTGATAGGGCATTCCATCCCTTCAATCATCGGTATCCCGGTATCGATTCTCATAATGATCTTCCCACAACCTTGGCAATCGCTCTGCATTCGACGATAAGCCTTTTCGTCTCTTCGATGCTGATGGTCTGGTCCGCATCGGTCAACGCATTTTCCGGATCGATATGGGATTCGATGATGATGCCGTCCGCACCTGTCGCGATCGCTGCGCGAGATAGAGGGCGCACTAGACTTCTCCTTCCTGTCCCATGGCTGGGATCGACGATGACCGGCAGATGCGATAGCTCCTTGATCGACGCCACCGCATTGAGATCCAAGGTATTCCGGGTGTGGGTCTCGAATGTGCGGATGCCGCGTTCGCAGAGGATGACGTTAGGATTGCCCTCTGCCATGATATATTCGGCCGCCAACAGGAATTCTTTGTAGGTCGCCCACATGCCGCGCTTGAGCATCACTGGTTTGCCGCTCTTCCCCGCCTCTTTGAGGAGGAGGTAGTTCTGCATGTTCCTGGTGCCTATCTGGAGGACGTCGGCATATTTCGCAACCATGGCGACCTGACGGGGATCGACGACCTCGGTGACGATACGAAGCCCTGTCTCTTTCCTTGCCGCGGCGAGGTACTTGAGACCTTTCTCGCCCAGACCCTGGAAGTCGTACGGTCCTGTCCGCGGCTTGAATGCGCCGCCCCTGAGGAAGGTCGCCCCGGCTCTCTTGACTCCTCTCGCGGTCTCGATGATCTGCTTCCTGCTCTCGACTGCGCACGGGCCTGCCATGACCACGACCTTCTTGCCGCCGACCTTGACGCCGCCGACGTCGATGACCGTGTCCTTGGGGTGAGACTCTCTGCTGACCAATTTGTACGGTTTGAGTACTGGCATGGCCTTCTCGACGTCTTCCATCGCGCAGAGGGATTCCACATGCAGTATGCGTTCGTCGCCGATGACCGCAATCACAGTCCTCTCGGTGCCGAAGAGCGGTACGGGCTTGAGGCCGACCTTGGTGATGCTCTCCAAAACGTGGTCTACGCTCTTCTTCTTAGCTCCCTTACGCATCACGATGATCATTTTCTTTCGTCCTCCAATGTCTTGCCCACTGCCTCGACGATAGGCCTTAGCCCTCGCATGAGCTCGGTGAACTGTTCCGGTCTCAGGCTCTGTTTGCCGTCCGAAACCGCCACTTCGGGCTTGGGATGGATCTCGATGATGAGCCCATCAGCCCCGCAGGCGACCGCTGCATTGGACATCGGCGCGATGAGATCGCGGTCTCCGGTGCCGTGACTCGGGTCGACAATGACTGGCAGATGCGAGAGTTTTTTAATCTTCGGTACTACGTTCAAGTCGAGAGTGTTGCGGGAGTACTCCACGAAGGTGCGGATGCCTCGTTCGCATAGCATGACCTCGTGATTTCCCTCGGACATGATGTATTCTGCCGCCATGAGGAATTCAATCAATGTCGCGCTCATGCCTCTCTTGAGGAGGACCGGTTTCCTGATTTTCCCCACTTTCTTGAGCAGCCTGAAATTCTGCATGCTACGGGCCCCTATCTGCAGGATGTCTGCGTATTTGGTCACCAGGTCG
This sequence comes from archaeon, assembly GCA_043817075.1. Classification (GTDB taxonomy): domain Archaea; phylum Nanobdellota; class Nanobdellia; order Woesearchaeales; family JAADFO01; genus CAYVGP01. The sequence goes on from JBDRHG010000011.1 coordinate 25,313, forward strand.
ACATCTATAGGGTCGATGACCTCGGTGATGATCTTGAGTCCGGTCTTCTCCCTCGCTTCAGCGAGGAGCTTGAGGCCTTCCTCTTCCATGCCCTGGAAAGAATAAGGTGACGTCCGCGGTTTGAAGGCACCCCCTCTCAATATCTGGGCGCCGGCCGCCTTGGCAGCCTCTGCTGACGCCATGAGCTGCTCCCTGCTCTCGACCGAGCAAGGGCCTGCCATGACCACGATCTGTTCGCCGCCGATCCTGACACCGTCGATGTCGATGATGGTCGAGTCTGGGTGGGCCTCTCTGCTCACCAGTTTGTAGGGGGCGAGCACAGGCATGACTTTCTCCACGCCGTCGAGGGCCTGAATATGTTCGATGTTGATCTTTCGCTCATCGCCGATGAGGCCGATGATGGTACGCTCGACGCCTTTGGATATGTGGGCCTTGAGGCCGAGCTCCTCGATCCGCGCCAGGATGGCCTGGTAGCGGACGTCGTCAAGATTGGGTGTGAGGACAAGTATCATTCTGCCCTCATCCTCTCTGCCTTGATCATCACCATGATGTCCTGGAAGCTGGGGAACTCGAGCTCGTCGTACGCGGTGCTGATGCCTGCGATGGTGGCGTACTCTCCGAACGATGTCATCATGTCCTCGACGAATCCGGGGTAGCGGCGCATGACCTGTCCGGTGCTGGTGTTCAGCCTTTTGTTGCTCTCCACCTCTTTGATGAGCTCTTCTATCTCTTTTCCCTTGGTGGGTTTTTGTTCCATTTCCATAGCCTCCTTGCTAGTCGTTTGGTTTGAACGATGGGGTGCCAGAGACGGCGCTTAAAATCAGCGCGCTCCGGCATCACTGAAAATAATAATAGAAAAAAGAGCTCCAGCTAAAACCGAGACCGTTCTGGGATCCGGATTTGCTTGAGCACTTCATGGTTGTAAGGGTGACTAACCAAGAATCTTTTATAAAACTTTCGCGGGCAGGTGTTCCAGTACAGGAAGAATCCTCAGTATTGAACGATTTGGATCTCAGGGATCTTGGAGAAATGCTTGGCATTCCTGGTGGCGATCTTCGATACGCCTGCTGATTGCATCATGCCGGAGATGAAACAGTCCATGTCGTCGATGGGTGATCCCTTCTTATAGAGTGTGGCATTCAATCTAGCCGCTTCAAGAGAGAACTGTCCAATGCAGGGAATAATATTGATGTTCTCGACGAACGACAAGAATATGTCGAACCGTTTTGAGGGATTGCCCTTCTTTGACCTGAGAATGCCTAATGCCACCTCGTAGATGCTGATTTCGGTGGTGTACAGGTCCGTGTCCTCTGCCTTCTCGAGGTACTTCTTGGCGCCCGGATCGCCGGTCAGCACATCGATGAGGAAGCAGGAATCTAGGCAAACATGCTCTTTTTCCATATGTCCCTTCTCCGGTTAAGCTTCCTGTTCTCCTCAATAGCAGTCTTGAGATCCGTCCCTTCCTCTTTGCTTAACGCCCCGCAGAAGCTCAGAATATTCTTCTTCGGTCTGACCTCTCTCCTTATGGTGTCAGAGAAGCTTTCATTGGGCAGCTTGGCCCGGCGGAGCAATTCGTATGCGTCTTCCATGATGGTGATGGTCTTTGTCGTCATGTTGTGTATGTGTATGTGTACACGTATATTTAAAGGTTGCGGTCATCTTGATTCACGAGGTGGGATTTTTTATACGGTCTTTTCATCGGTATGCGGTCGCAACATTTTTAAATGGATATACAACACCAAAACCTCCACGTGTCCCGGTAGCTCAGCAGGTAGAGCGTACGGCTGTTAACCGTAAGGTCAAGGGTTCGAGCCCCTTCCGGGACGGCTTTTTTTCAAAACCCGGGAAAAAGAAGTGCGGCACAAGGCCCCACGCGTTGCGTTTCTATTGGTTCAATAGATGATCACTTCGCGCTTTAAAAAAGTCTTGATTCTTTATACACTGGTTTTTTTTAGCGTTTTCTCATCGAAAAAGAATCTTCATCGAAAAGAACTTTTTACCCTCATGTTTTTAATATGGTGGTCACTATGTTCAGTCTGTGACTTACATAAACCGCATTTTTGGTTCTGTTGAAGGCATTGCAGAGGATGAAATACTGGATGGTGAGCTGATTCTAAAGAAGTGGGAGGAATATAAAGATACTATCCCGGAGAAAAAAAAGATCATCGCAGAATTGCCCACTAATTTTGGCGAAAGGAAAGCTCCTTTGAGACGATTGAAGCAATTACTTACCTTAGAGATTATTGATATCCGAGGAACAAAGACACGTGCAGATGATATGGTCAAGAATTTTGAGTCCTTAGAACATTCTACACGAAAGAAAAGGGTTGAGAGATTAACAGTCTGTTTATCGTATGATGAATCGAAGGTAGTGCACCTCTACAAGCTACTTTGCCATCTGTATGTGGGTTTGAAAACGACATGGCATGTAGTGGAAAAACTTGAAAAGAACAGAAATCTAAGGAAATACGGGAAGTTGGTAAGTCAATTAGCGTCAGAACTGACTCTGGAAGACTTAGTCTTGAATCGGATGAGTGATGTTGACGTGTTTCGTGACCTGTTTGTGGCATTAGTCAAAAGAGAGAAGGTCATCAAGATCATGGATGTAAATGAAAAACGGCTTCTTCGACGTATGCAGAAAAGAATGGCTGACATATTCTCGGGAGCCATTAAAACTGGAATAACATTGGACTGGACACAGGCTGTTTATGATCAAATCAGAATTAAGGTTCAGGAGGCATATGATAAGGGTATTTTGGAGGGGCATCCGGATATAAATTTTCATTTCGTGAACGGACCTGCATTTGTCAGTCTAGTGAGAGATACAATCCAACAGGGGAGGGGCAAGGCTGTTTCTGAACGCATGATCGCTGTGTTTGTCCATATCTTCAGGGATTGGTACAAGCATGAAATAGATTTGCTTTAATTCTCCAATTTTTTTTTGCCTATATGCGTTCGTTGATTCTTCGTTGTTCCTCATCGGCAACCTGGCTTATATCGGTATATGTCTGGGTCCTTTCCGTTTCTTTGATACGTTCATAGTTTATTTTCCGTGCGTATTGTTTTTTATTATACTGTGCGGGTCTAATGGTTGGGGTGATATTGTGAAGTTGCTGTTTATGTTCGCTATCCTGTTGATGTCTGTGTTGTTGTCTGGCTGCGGTCAGACGGATGTTGCTCCTGCGGTCTCTACGGATTCTGAGTCTTCTGAAGATGAGCTCCATGACCATTCTGTGGAGATCGAGGGCCGCGAGATGAAGGTGATGACGGTCCAGGAGATCGCCCACCGATCTCTGGGAGATCGACGCTGAGGTGCTTCTGACGGCGATTGTGTCAGAATTCGCGCTGGAAGGAGATTACTCTGTTGCTTCGGTGCTCGATGATATGCGGGTCGAATACAAGTTCTCGCCAGCACTGATCAAGGACATCGCTGAAAGCATCAAGAATCCTGATTCTCAGTGATTCAATGTCTATCTGCCGTCTGGAACTGTGGTCAACTTTTCTTCTTTTTCGGCGGATCCTTCGATTGTTCCCAGATGAGGTCGAACATCTTGCGGTGGCTGTCGGCGAGCCTTTTGTTGCGTATCGTGATGCCGGAATGGGGATTACCCCAGGACACGATGGTGACGCTGTCGCGGTAGACCCATGTGGGGACGTCCGAGAAATACCTTCTTCTCATCCATCGGTATCTTGTCTGCGGACCTTCGACCATGTTGTAGTCGCCGCGTTGGATGAGTATGCGTTCCTGCATGCCTAGTTCACTCAAGGTCTTCATCTGGTTCTGGAGTGCGATGTCATCCTCTGCGATGAACTTGGATTCGTCGGTGCCGAAGATGACGACCTCCGGATGCTTGATGCCATCGGTCTTCTCTTTCGTCAGCTCTTTGACGATGTCGCGATACACGATCTTGACGATGTTCCTCGCCTGGAACTCTTCTACCGCGAATTCATCGGGCTTGGTCTCATCGATTCGCTTGAGCGAGGGGAGGATGGCCTGGAATTTGGCCCGTTTCTCATGGAGGTATTCGTCGATGCGGTCCGGCGGGACCGCGCGGTAATGGCGAGAGCGCTCCACTTTGTGGAAGGTGACGAATCCTTTGTCCAGGAGGCGGTCGAGCGCGTCATAGACGGTCTGGCGGTGCATCTTGGCCTTGAGCGCGAGGTCATTGACCGAGAGGTCCTTGTAGCGTAGCAGTATGAGATAGATATCGGCCTCATTGGCCGTCAAACCGATCTCCTGGAGGATGGCTTTCTCCATGGCGAGAGAGGGTGGAGCGGATTATTTAAATCTGTCGTAAAGAAGTTTACTATAAAGTCTTTTAAGTAACTTTTTGTTAACTACTTTTCTGTAGTCCCAATGTTGGGGTATCGTTGAAAATGACTACCGATGTAAAGGCACAGGATGATCTGAAGCGCATCCTCTTGGTCGAGGATAGGCCTGAATGGATCAGTCACATTAAAAGAACCCTAGAGGAAAAGATCGGCGGGTATCAGGTCATCTACAAAAGCGACGCTGACGAAGCAATAAAATTTCTTGATGGTTTGAAAGACGATGAAGAATCTGCGATGAACGAGTATGTCGCTGCTTTCGGTTCCGGACCGAATAACGGCGGCGAGAAAAATCTCATCGGGACCTTCGATGCGGTCATCACGGATCTCCATATGGGTGGCACCCAGATGGTTGATAATGAACCGGTATACAAGAATGGAGAGTGGGTTCTCAAATATTGTATGGAGAATGAGCTCACGCAATACCATAATCCTGAGAAAATCACGCCGACCATTTTCGAGCTTGGCTCAATCTCGCTGAAGGCAAGGAACATTCTGGAAGACGGATTGCCGTTCACGAAGACGCTGAACAAGAAGGACTTCAAGCGAAACCCAGAGCTTGTCGCCGAGAATCTCCGCGACGTGATCGAGAATCCGCGGCAGAATAAAGCCATTCCAGAATACATCGATGTCATCCTGGAGGCGAAGAAAGCTATGGAGGACATCGCCGATCTCTCGATTAAGGCCGACGCGGTCACCGGCATGATCTTCAACCGTCTTCTGGATGAGCAAGAACCTCTCGTCCATCAACTTGATGCGGATATTGAACAACACCTAGATGACTATGATTTTAAAAATCCTGCAAATCCTACTGAAAACATCACACATCATGAGCTTCTCTCAAGTGTCAGCATGCAAGAAGAAAAAAACATGCCACTGTACCAGATTGTCCATTCACTAAAGAACTCCTTCAAAGCTATGATCGACCACATCAAGGATCTTGAGAGCAAACACATCAACGTTGAAGTGAGTCTTAAAGAAACGTATTTGCAGATCCACAGCTACCTTAATCATATTGACATCTCAAAGGCGGATCTCTCGAAACAGATCCAAACTGATATTGAGAAAATTGTCCATGCTGATGTAATCCAATTTTATCTCCGGAACAAAGTCCCTGTTGAGATCGACATCCCCCGCGATTTTAAAATCCTGGAGTTCCATCAATACATTCTCCCACTTCACAACATTATCCTCAACGCGGCGCAATACGCTTCCCGACAAGGCGGCAGCATCAAAATAACAGTCGATCAGGGTGAGAATGAACTCCAGGTGATCAATATCCCTGGCCATTTCGATCCTGCTTATCTTAATAAGACTGGGACGCCGAATTTCAACGCCATCCGGGAAAAATACATCTCGTTCGGCGGCGGCTCAGGAATCCATCTGGCAGATTCCATTCTGAAAGGCATTGGAATACAAGATGGTCTGAGATACCAAAACCTCAACGACAACCTCATCGCGAAGATGCGATATAAGTAGGTCAGAATGGTAAACAATCAAAAACCTATTCGGCTACTTTTTACTGATCACGCGAATTGGGGGACTGCATATACTGTTGGGGGAGAATTTGAGCAGGAGTCAGTCCCGGGAGCATACGAGATAGTTGATAAACTTCATGACACTGGGAGCACTGATGATCCTCTTCCTCCGGATGTCGACCTATCAACCATCGATGCAATCATTGGGCATTGCTACTACACAAGTTCAAACGACAAGTTCGTGAGATTGGCTGAACAGATAAATGAATTCAAATCAGGAGGAGGCGAATGGAACGGGGCTCTGATTCTGAAGTCAATGGAGCGTGATGGAGCAAGTTACAGAGGCAATGATCTCCTTGAAAATGCCTACTGGGCGGAGAGAGGACCAAACTTCGAATTTGTGATCAAATGCCTTGAAGACCATCTGGGACGGGATCTTGCTTCTACTCTTCTTGAGTACATCGAACCGGTTGAAAAACTTCCCGGACCTTATGAGTTGCTCGCCGAGGCCGGTGTGAGGGTTAACCTCGAAGTGGATCGACCAGAATGGTATACTGAAAACGACAAGATACCTCCTAATCCCAGCCGGGCTGACCTCTGGATATGGAACATGGATGAACTCATAGAGGGAAGTAATAGCTACCACTACCATCTCCATCCCTTCATGCAGGGAGTGAAAATGACTTTAGACATGGACAGTGTCAAAAACAATCCGGCTGTCGTCGAGGTTGATACGAGGCAGTACGGTAAGCCGGAGATCACAATAAAGAAAGGCGATCAGCTTCACCACATCTCCGTCGAACAGCATTATCCCAGCGGACATGACTGGATGGAAGAAAAAGATGGAGCCACCAAAGTCCCCTATGCCCAATACAAGCTGCGCTTAGGAGAGAAATAATCACTTCTTCTCGACGATCCTGAACTTATGCCTCTTAGGGCTGGCCTCGGTCATGTCCTCGAGCGTGTAGTCCTTGATTTTGTTCTTCTGGGCCCAATCTCTGGCTGCGACCTCAGAGGCGAATGTCTTGGGCCTGCCTGGGCGTTCTCTGTTTCCGGGATCGAGCTTTGCGAGCGTGCGTTTCCTTCTTGTATGGATCTTGACCATTGTGGCCATTCGGAACACGCTTCCATTTATAATGGTTGTGACGGATCTAGAGTTTCTGATTTTTGTTTATAAATAGAAAAAAGGAAGTAGTATTTGCATCATTAAAGTTTTTGGTGAACAAAAATGAAGCAAATACTACCAGAACTTAAAGAACTGAACAAGCATTTAATTTTTGCGAAAAAAGCGTTCACAAAACGTGGTTTTAGGCATGTGCAACACTACATTAACGGGTTGATCACGCTCAACAAAAAGACGGTAAAGCAGATTAGTAAGGCTTCAGTGGATGAAAAACATCATTCAGCGATTAGCCGAATGCTTACAAACGCTAGGTTCAAGCAAGGATTGCTTGAACAACGCTACCTCAAAAAGGTAGCGTACCTGACCAAGGGTCAGGATGTTTCGTTGCTTTTTGATGATACCCTTGTTGAGCGAGAAGGAAAATGTGTTGAGGAGACTCAGTACCATAAGGATCATGCAAGCAATGGTTACGTGTTGGGTCATCAATTCTTTACTGCGATGATTCATACGAGCATGTTGCAATTGCCATTGTTTCCAAAATTGTATTCCAAGAATTCTGAATCGAAGATTCAGATGGCAACCGAGCTTGTTGACCAGATTGCCGCAACAATGCCGATTACAAGAGTTTTGTTTGACTCGTGGTATTCAGATAAGAAACTCATCAAACAATGCTTGCATTATAATCTTAAAGTGGTGTGCGGAATAAAATCCAACCGAAACATCAGCATTGAACGAGGCAAAAAAGAACGTTTAAGCTCATTCTCACAGAACATGAACCTTGACCAAGCAGAACACTACTTTATCGACGAGGAAGAATACAAAATCAGCACACGTAATGCGAAACTTAAAAGCATACCTCCTGTAAAACTTCTCATATCCTCTGAGTACAATGAACAAAAGAAAACCTGGAGCAAACACTTTCACCTCATCTCAACCGACACGGCAGACACTGCCGTGCAAGTGATCAGACAATACCGTATTCGCTGGTGCATCGAAACATACCATCGCGACATGAAACAAAACCTAGGATTTAGCAAGCTGTTCCTTCGTCGGAAGGAAGGGATTGTTCGTCACGCAATCTTCTCAACACTCGCTTACGCAATCCTCAAACTGTACATGCACGCACGAGGAATGACGATGACTATTGGCGAATGTGTTGCACACATCCAAAACAAAGGAATGGATGATTTCGTACGCGAAATCATCCTAATCGAAGATAAAACCGCTAGAATTAATCATTTCGAAGAAGTATTTATAAGGAAAACCGCGAAAGTCTAGATTATAACATACCTCTGACTGATAGATCAATTATTGAGTTGTTGCCTAATATTGACACATCAATTCTTTCGCCATGGGGTACTGTTGAATTTGATAGTTGTTTTATGACTTTACATACTGAGAAGGAAATGGATACAGGTAATTGGATAGTAAAAGGGTATCATACAGCAAGAGGTTTAGAAGTAACCAGACCAGAAAGAATGTTTTTAAGATCTCTTATGCAATTCTTCCTATCAGAAGATAAAAATATTACATCTCACGCAATTTTTATTGATAGATTAGCATACCCTGGTTGGGATGATAAAGATTCAAAAAAATTCAGTCTTAAAACAGCATTCGGTGATATGAATCCATTGTTCTATACAACCGAGAATATTCCTCGTTTACAAAAATTATCTATGTACTTGATGGGGGTATTAGTAAGAAATCACTTTCCAGAGGCCCTTGGATATCCAGATCCATTACACCAAGCAGATTGGGGGGCTAAATCCCTAAAAAGAAATGTCCTTGGTTTACTAAAAAGTAGCGAGTGGGCTTTTCGATCAAGACCACTATCAAAAACTTTTCGTGATATAAGAGAAAAATTCAGGAGATGATAACAATGGAATATTTCAAAAATGAACCTAAAGGAGTCGTAGTTTCAATGGATGTTACAAATTCAGGTAATGTATATGCAATATGGTTTCCCTATACAAAAAACTATATGAAAGTAGTAAGAGAAGGAACTCTGATTGCTGTAAAAAATTATGATGGTATCAACGGATCAAATAAATTTAGTATTCTTGAACTAACTTCTGCTCTGCCCAAACACTACGCTTTAGGATCTTCAGGAAGTGATACTGAGAGAGCATTTCCAGGATTTGTTATTGAAGCAGCTAAAAATGCACGTGTAGATTGGGAGCAAGAGGAACCAATCGAGCAAACAACAAAAATAAGAGGAGATGCAATTAGCACTGGATTACAACTCACAATTGAAGGAACAAATTCAAAACTTGAAATTGATAGTAGTCTTCCTATGGTTGGTGAGGATGCACACATTCTAGTGGATGAACAAATTAAAGCAATAATTAACAAAGGACTGATAGACACTGATGTAAAAACAATTAAACCATGCAATTTAATACTTAACAAAGATGTTCCTGTATATATAAGTACTGAGGATTTATTGAAAACACATTTTGGAGTTTTCGGTTTTACTGGTTCAGGTAAATCAAATCTCTTAAGCACATTAATGAATGCTCTACTTTCAAACAACGAACCAAACAAGATAGTTCTGTTTGATTTGATGACTGAATATTCAGGTCTATTGATGGATTTAGTACATTCAGTTGATAATGCCCACATTCTTTGTTTAACGGAGGATTCTTTACCCGGATCAAGACTTACTGAACAAGTTCTAAAAGGAGATAAAAGCAAAATTGATGAAGCATCAGAAGCAATAGTGAGAACATTATTATTACCTAAAGAAGTTGTTCCTTATAGAAAAAAATATGTTAAACTTGTTAAAAATATACTACAAAATGATAAGATAAAATTATTCGATACAGGATCAACAAATCCCACAATTAGTGATTTGAGAGCAGAAATGGATAGTTGCGTTACTGGTAATGTCGGATCTAATGATATCCATATAAGAAAGATGTTGTCAGTCAATCTCCAAGGTTCTGGAGTAGATCCTGTATCTGATGATATGATAATAAATCTTAAAGCCGATGTTGACCAAGGAATACTTCAAAATAAATTAATAGATTACACTAATCCTCAAAATACATCATCTCAGCAAGCATTACCTGGACAACAGCCAAAAACAAATGCTAATAGATCAATTACCATGAATGCAACAGCAAAAGGTTGTTTGGTGAGAATGCAAGATCTTCTTGAAAATTATATAAATGAAAAGAAGAAAGAACCACTTCCAGAATCATCCACTCTTTCATTGTCTAGGATATATTCAATTCTAAACAATCGAGATAAACCTGCGCTAATTATTGTACAAAGCAGTAGAGATGATGATCTGAGAGATTTTTCTAATTCGTTAGTTCAATATTCTTTTGCTTCAAGAAGAATAAGTGGGCAAATATATCCACACGTACTTTTTGTATATGATGAAGCAGATGAGTTTATTCCTCAAAAAGGAAGTAATGATAGTTATGCTGCCTCAAAAGCAGGATGTACCCTACTTGCAAGAAGAGGACGAAAATTTGGATTAGGGTTATGCATTTCAACACAAAGAGTTGCATATTTAGATACTTCAATACTAGCTCAACCACACACATTTTTATTGTCTAAATTGCCAAGAGCATATGATCGTGAAGTAATTGGTAAAGCATTTGGTGCATCTGAAGACATGATTAAAAGAACACTTTCATTTAATGTAGGTCAATGGTTATTGTTTAGTTATGATGCAACAGGACTTACAAATGTTCCTTTACCAGTGGATTTTCCGAATGCTAACAAAAGAATTATAAACCATTTAAATAAGAATTAGAAGATGTCAAATAAATTAAATGCTGTGAGTTTATTTTCTGGATTAGGTGGATTAGACCTAGGCTTAACGGCTGCAGGATATAAAGTAATTGTTCATATTGATAATGATCCTTATTGTGTTGATTCTTTAAAAAAAAACTGGAAGAGAACTCCAGTTATTTCAGAAGATATTGTATCAATATCTGGAAAAGATATCTTAAAAGCTACAAAATTAAGTAAAAAAGATATAGATCTCATTGCAGGTGGGCCAAGCTGTCAACCATTTTCTCGATCAAATGAAGGTAAACGAAAAGGAACTAAAGATGCAAGAGGTTTAATGATATTCGAGTTTGCTCGTATTGTAAAAGAACTTAGACCAAAAGCATTCATTATGGAAAACGTTGCAGGATTAATGTCATCCAATAAAGGTAAAGATTTTAAAAAATTAATGACGCATTTCAAATCAAAGTTAAAATACCATGTTCATTATAAGGTTTTAAATGCAGCAGACTATGGTGTTGCTCAAAAAAGAAAACGATTGTTTATTGTAGGATTTCGAAAAAAAACAGATTTTGAGTTCCCAGTTCCAACACATGGTACTGTAGATACGCCATACGTCGCAGTTCGCGATGTTATCGGTGATCTCGATGATAAGATAGTTCATGATGCTGCAATAGGTATTGGAGGAAAATATGGACATTTGATTAATGATGTACCTCCTGGAAAGAATTATATTTTTTTTACTCAAGAAGCAAAATATCCAACGCCATTGTTTAAAGATAGGTCGAAGTTTTGGACATTCTTGCTCAAACTTCATCCTGAAGAACCATCAACTACAATTCAAGCCCAACCTTGGAACAGTGTTGGACCTTTTCATTGGAATAATAGACGATTAAGTTTGTCTGAAATAAAAAGAATCCAAGGTATACCAGATAATTATTATATAGCAGGTGAACGCGGAAAAGGTAGTGAATATGGATCCCCTGCTTGGATGCAAGTGGGTAATGCAGTACCTCCAAAACTTGGAGAAGTAGTTTCAGGGAGTGTCTCAGCACATATAAAATAATAGAATTAGAAATGATTAACAAATTTAGAGAAAAACATGGGCAAAGACCTTTTGCTTATTTGACAAAATGAGATGAATTAAATGAACGAACAATTTTATATTCCAGATACATGTGAAAGAAATAATAAAATAACAACTAATGATATGAATCAAGGGAATTTACGTATAGGAGTAAATAATAAGAAATATTTCCCGATTGAGGACTGTGATATTAAGATAAAAATTGAAGATAGGGAAATTAGTTGTCCTTTAAGAACTAGAGATCATGATGGTAAACCTAGATCGTATACAATTCATATAGGGAAAGAATTAATGGAAACGTTAATTTCAAATAATCATACAATATTAACATGTCAAAAAATAGGAGATAAAAAGTATATACTATTCAAATGAACCAGGTCTTAAAGAAGAGACTAGAATAACTTTAGGGAATTGTTCTACTTGTTTCATCATTCTTTCTCTTGGCTCACCGCCAATAAGGACAGCTTAAAACTGCGGGTTTCACCTTGTTGTTTGCAGCGATTCAGGTGACATATATGAGTAGACGAACAACAAGATCAGTAGACGAAAAAGAAGACGAGAAACTAGAAATCTAGCCCTGGTTTCCGTCAAAATGGTAAATAGCGCCGCCCTGGCTAGCTGTTTTGAAATGGTACTTAAGTAATAATGGGACTTCTCAGAGCAGAACATGTGAACATTAATATACTCATTTAAAACCACATCCTTCAGGATGGCGAACAGACTTAGATTATTGGTGGCTGAGATATGGTCCTGGCTAAAAACGGAAGGTCAACTCACGAAGAAAGGCCTGGCCATCGCGGATCCTTTCCAAACCTACACCGAGTCTATGGGCGCCAGCGAAGGTGACGATTTCCAGTTCGAGAAGTTCTTCGTTCTCTGGGGTCAGCAAGAGGGATACATCAAGACCGTGGTTTCTGCGTCGGATCTAGCCCAACAATTCCAGTTCAGACATGCCAAGGCGTGTCGACCTACACCCTATTTCACATCACTTGATGATACTACACAGAATAATTCTCATTAATCTTTGTCTACATGTATTTCAAAGTGTTTTCGAGTTGCTTTACTCCCTTCGAGATTGGTTAAATGGATCCCTTGATCATCCCTGACTTTCCTGTAAATTCTTTTTGAGAAAAAGTGGAGATATTCTACTCGTTCATCATGCCTAGGACGCGTAATCAGAAAAACTTCCACCATTCATCTTGCACCTGCGAGCGTTTTTAGCATGTGCATCTGGACTTCGACAATCTTCTTTCCGAAATCATCACGTTTATCGACATGGTTGAGCAGTTCGCTTACTGAAATCTCTCCATGTTCTCCTAACCGTAATTTTGCATTTGGATTCAGAGTGCGAAATCTAGCTAATACTAAAGCTCTTTTTTCTTCCTCCAGATTGAATGGGCGTTTCATATGATCTCCATCTTGTGCATTTTCTCTGAGATCTCTCGTCCTTTTTTTGTATTCGCTAATTATCTTCGGAAATTATACACATGACTCGGAAGAATTCCGTATATTTTCCTAAGAGACAACAATCTCAGGAACAGAGACCTCAGAATCTTGCATCGGATGCTTCGGATCGATAGACGCGGAAATCTGTTGCGTGAACTTCTCTTCCTTTGAGAAAAGTGGAATGTATTTATTTCTCATCTTTCCAACGAAATTAAGTCTGACCGAAATAACATTATCTTTAATGGAAGCATTAAATGCACCATGAACTAAGTTATTGAAGACTAATTTATTCAACCCTGAAACTTTAGAAACGTCAAAAATTCGTATTCCCGTAATGAAATCCTCAGCATTAAAATCAAATATAAAATTCTGAAACTCAATAGACATCTTATAATCTCGGTCTTTGACTTTAAATGTAAGAATATCTTGTCTATAATCATATGTTAACTCTCCTTTTTCAGGAGCTTCTAATAGGTTCTTTTTACTCATTTCCTTCTACACATCCATTTCCAGATACGCGATTTTTTCAGAAGGGTTTACAAAAAGTCCCATCTTATGTTTTTCAAGAAAGTCCATCCCGATTATCGAAGGCATCATTTGTGCTAGTCGTTCTTTCTCCTTTCCCTTCTTTGTGGTTTTCAGAGCATTTATTTCGATATTCATCCTAAGGAGATACTCTTCCGATAATTCCTCTGCGGCTTTCCATCCTTCTTTGAACACATATAGATCAAGGTGAGGTAGTTGTACTCTATTATACGTCGATCCGCCAAACTGTAATGCCTCACTTTTTGTGTATTGAGACAATGGAATCTGAAACTTCAATGCATCCCCATAACTGATGAAGGAATATGGACTTCCTGTATCAACCACAAATTCGACATATTGCTTCCTTATCCTCAGTCTATCACAACTGACGAAGCTTGAAAGAATTAATCGATTCTCCGATATTATAAGGGGAAGTCTCACCTTCATTTCGATAAAATCGCTTTCATTTTGCTTACAAACTTGATGACCATACCGCTTGGATCCAAACCCTGAGACCGAAGCTTAGCAAAAAGCGTTTTCATATCCTCTGCGTGTTCAATCACTGACTCGTTCTCAATCGCGATAAACTCATTGTTGAATTTCCTTTTAAGACTATCAACTGACGAATTATACCACTCATTGGTTCTGTGGTTCTTTTGCAGCATATGTACTATCGATACTTCTTCAACCATCCTACTATAAGTAAAACAATAGGCGTATTTAATATTTATCATCAGAACACCGGATTTCTTCCGGTATTTCGAAGAAGGTAATCGGTTCTTCCCACCGCAACCTTTATAAACCCTCTCAACCCCCTTTTGCCATCATGAGCCAGACGAGCCCTGTCCTTCAGACGCTGAACCTCTCTCTCTTCGTAGTCAGCCTGCTTGTCCTGCTTGTCGTTCTACTGATTTGATCGCTCGGTACCATACCGGAGCCGAGCCCTGCATCACTAAAAAACCG
>JBDRHG010000012.1:0-55165 GCA_043817075.1 archaeon
GTAGACCAGGTTTATCAAAAGCCACACAATTCCTATTTGGACATACAACATCTAATTTCCTTGCTTTTCTCATAAAAATTCACCTCTGTAAACTACAAAGATGAACTACTATTTAAACAATACTATTCTAGGTCAGTTCGAATCTGCAAAGGATAGAAATACGTATTTTGAAGTAGGAACTAACATAATACTTAATATTGGTGCTAAAAAAGAAGAAGCTCGAGATTATTATTCAACAATGGATGAACTAACCTCAAAATATGATAATCTTAGATTCAGATATAATACTTTTTTTATGATACCTAGTAATTGTGCACCACATATACAAAGATTGTCTTCAGAATACGTGTTATACTCTCAACTCCATCCCGAATTAAAGGTTATTTCTATACCTCAAATCATGCTTTCTGGTGAAACGACGAAAGATCTTGAGAAAAAACTTCTTTGGAATCATGAAGCATTATCTCAGTCAAAAAGCAATAGAAAATTGCAATCAGGCACATATCAGAAATAGCAACATTTTTATATTTGTAGTTACTTCTAATATACATTGTGTATACATATAAGAGCAATATTAAGCAACAAGGCAAGTATTGGGCTTTTAGACTGCCTAAACCCTTATTAGATGCCACTGGATGGCTTCCTGGCGACCTTTTAGGCTTTTGGGGCATAGATGGTAAGATTATTCACTTGCAGCGTCTGTGCTTGTCTGAGGATTTTGAGCACTTTACCAAAAACAGCCAGTACACTAAGGTTTTTTGCAAGAGAATAGCAAGAATGGGTGGTGCGGGAGGAGTTTTAGGTATTAAGAGCTTTCCACAACCATTACTTGACGAGCTCAAACCAAAGCACAATCAAGAAATGTATTTTTTGCCTGCAAAAGACACCTTTCTGTACGATATGCAAGGAGAACAAGTAAAAGATGTGGTGTTTATCAGCTTTGATAAGGATGCGTTGAAGCGATATGATAAAGCACCAGAATATGATGATGGAAAATTTCAATTTCTGTCTCAACGCTACAAGTTGCCTTTTTTCAATAACAAGCTTGAACTCACAGAAAAGAACACGAAGAAAGCTCAAAACAAGGTTGTAAGAGCAAACAGGCAAATTCACAAAGATACTTTACAATATTTACAAGACACAATCAACAGTATTCAAGCTCAAATTGCCGAGGTCATGCAAAGTAAACATCCAAGAAAACAAGAAATTGTTGAAGATTTACAAAGAAGCAAACAACGATTACAGTTAGAGTTTGAAGAACTCAGCAAAAACCCAATAAAAACGTTTGAAGAATGGAAAAATGGAGGAGGAACAAAGACTAAAAAATAATGTTCCTTCAAAATGCGACAGAAAGAACCTTGCTCCGGGCGGGGCTATCTACTTTTTTGACGGAAACCAGGGCTAGATTTCTGGTTTCTCGTCTTGTGTCTCTCCATTTTTTTCTTCTGGTTTTTTTGTTTTGTATTTCCGAAAATGAACTAGCATCAGAAGATACAAAAGTATTGTCCACAAAATAGAAACATTTATATACTTTGTGGACAATACATTATACTGTGGCATATGTAGACAAGATCAAATCAGGAAAGAAGGTCTTCTATTATCTAGGTAAAACTATCAGGATCGATAAAAACAAATGGAAGAAGATCCGGATAAAATTGGGGACCGAAAAGCCTACTAAGGATATTATCGCTAAGAAGCTAAAGGAGCTGAGGCTTGAGCAGTACAAGGTATATAATGAAGATTATATTGACGCAGACAAACTGGAAATCGTTGATGATTTCAAGGAAGTCTTTAATAATCATCTCAAGGAACTTCCAAAGACAGTCATTGATAAGGAAGAAGACGATTTCGTAATAAGATTCACTTACAACTCTAATGCCATCGAGGGAAACAGGCTGACTTTAAGAGATACTTATCTGATTATTAAGGAGAAGCAAATCCCATCAGGTGCGCCTCCTAAGGACTACAATGAAGCGATAAACGGAAGAGAAGCTTTGGATTATGTAAAAACTTTCAAAGGAAAGCTATCAATTGCGTTCATAGAAAAACTTAATGAGATTCTTACAAAAAATACAGGCGTAGTTTATCCTGGAAGAATTAGATTCTTTCCTGTTAAGATTGAAGGGACAGATTTTATCCCACCAGATGAGAAAGACGTACCAAAATTGCTTAAAGGGATGATAGGGTACTATTATGAAAACAGACATAAGCTCCACCCTTTTGTAATGGCATGCCTCATCCACGGTAAGTTCGTTGAGGTCCATCCATTTGAGGACGGAAATGGAAGAACTGGAAGAGCCTTGATGAATTGGGTCTTGATTCAACACAAATACCCCAAGCTTTTTATCCCTGTGAAAAATAGACAGCAATACTACGAAGCTATTGATATGCATAACCTGAAGGATTACAAAGGTTACTGCAATAAGTTATTTGAGATCATGATTGATCAGGTAAAATTTGTCCACAAATGAGAAAAAATTTTAAAAATGTGGACAAGTATCATTTGCTTGCAGGATAGAGTGGATTCAGAAATATTGTTGTTGTTTCACATGCCGGGCGGGGCTATCCTTAACGTCATTTTGAAGCGCTGCCGTTTTTAACCAATTTTTCTGCTCTTTGCATGATAACGTCAGCAATATTGTAATGACCAAGAAGTATGGCATATGATTGCTGCAAGTTTCTCTCGGTCAGAGCTTCAAGAATTTGTGTCAACCTAGGCATCTCTCGGTTTATTGTTCTTGCTAATCTTGCACTCTCATCTGCTACAATCGCTTTATAGGCTTTCGGGCCTTCGTCAAAATGATCCATGCAGAAATAGGTATATTCGCTTTCCTTCAAGGTCTGATCGAAATCAAGAACATGGAGATTATTTGCTTCATCCACAGTCACATTCCTATCATTGGAGACAATATCTCCGAGAAGAATCAAGTGGAGGAACAGCTCAAGACGTAATTTGTTCTCGTCCAATTTCTTTTTTCTTGTGGTAGATTGGTCCGCGTAGTCATCCAACAAGACACCCGGCACCCCTTCCGCAATCACCGCATCGTCGGTCACGGTGAAGTTGAGGTATTTCCCATCTTGAAGGATATTGTAGAGGGATTTACCATAGACCCTCCCCAGATTGAATTCCTTGATGTAGAAGGTTTTTTCGAGACCTCCAGCAATTGTGACATCGGCCCTGATAGGATTCGTTGTGCAATTAGCCATCTCATAGATACCTTGCAATTTCACAGACGTATCTGAGGGCAATCCGTATAGCTCTTGTGCTGCGACGGCAATCCTCCTTTGCACAAAAAGTTTATCTGATAGTTCGATAGGTACGGCTAGCGTATCATAATTCCGATGATTTTCGTCGATATGAAGCCCATCAACATGACTGGTGCGCTTAGTCAGCTCAGAAAAGGATATTGGTTTGTCTGAATACGAATGAATGTCAGATAGGAAACGCTTCTCTTTTTGGGTGAGCATCTATTAGAGTTCATGCCATTACATTCTTAATGCTTTCGATATTTACCACTTAAAAGTTACATTCGACTAAAACTGTACCCCAACACTTTTAAATACTGACCACCCATAAACCCCATCATGAAAGAGATCGCACGCGGCGCCGAAGCCGTCATCAGGCTCGGCGAACATATCGTCAAGGAGCGCGTCACTAAAGGGTATCGTGTCGAGGAGATCGATAGCACCCTCAGGAAGAGCAGGACGAGACGGGAGGCCAAGGTGCTCGAGAGGCTTGCTCCGACTGGTTTCGTGCCCAAGCTCATCAAGTCCGACGACAAGGCGATGACCATCGAGATGGAAGAGATCACCGGCGAGCGGCTCGCAGTATGTCTCGAGAAACAAGACATAAAGAAGATCTGTACAGAGATCGGACAGAAAGTGGCGGAGATGCACAACCAGGGCATCATCCACGGCGACCTTACGACGAGCAATATGATTCTGCATAATGGCAAAGTCTTCTTCATCGATTTCGGATTATCATTCTTCTCGACCCGGATCGAAGACTTGGCAGTCGATCTCCATGTGCTCAAAGAGGCCCTGGAGGCGAAACACCACACCATCTGGGAAGACGCGTTCAAAGCTGCGCTCAAAGGCTATAAGAAACATGTAAAAGAACCTGAAACAGTCATCAGCAAGCTGGAGACTGTCGAGGGCCGTGGCCGATACAAAGGTAAAGGCAGCTAGTGGGAAGCGATACCTTTTTAAAGCCACCTTGATTTCTCAGCGTCATGAAAGGCGTCATCGTAAACTTCCGATCAGCGAGGCATCATCAGACCGATCACCACATGGTCATCGAGGCTGAAGGTGTCAAGACCATCGAGGAAGCCTCTAAGCTCGTCGGTAAGAATGTGGTGTATACCACAGAATCAGGCAAGGCCATCACTGGCGAAGTCAAGGATTCCCATGGGAACAGCGGCGCTGTCCGTGTGACTTTTGAGAAGGGCATGCCTGGCCAGTCGCTCGGCAAGCCTGTCGAGATCCAGTAGGTTTCTCCACCCTTATACTTGAAACGAAAGATTTTTATAGTAGTGTTGTCACCATTCGGTGAAGACAATGGTTGAACCCTCTCCATTAGAAAATAATCTTAATGAGACAGAGTCAGCTAGCAATCCCAATGATAATTCCGTCTACGGAGGACTTCTTGGGTTGTTCGTCAATCTTGCCCGTGCCCCGATTATCTACGCCGCATTCGATGCTGTGAAAGCAGCAGGTGCGAGGATCGCAAACTACTATTTCGGACTCGCAGAGATGCCGACAAAGTATGAATCGATAGATCAGACGGTCGATAACGCCGCGCCGGTGACACCCTAATTTTTTGGACCAATTATTTACCATATGGCAAAAATAAAAATCATAGAGGAACGAAACAATTAAATACTAGTCCATACTGTATATATGTTGAATGGTCAATCACAAATCTTATATAGAACTAAGACAACTTGGCATATATCCCATTCAGAATAGACTAATGGCAAAGATTAAATACTAGTCCATCCAAGATATATACCATTCGGTATAAATGATGAGCGTGCCCGAACTTCGTCGACGAGTCAGTAGAGATTCTGAAGTAGAGTTCTTGCTCCGGCACCGGTTCGGAAGGACGCTCATCCATGGCCAGCGGGGCATAGGAAAACGCCTCATTCTTCGAGAGATGATCGACAGGGCACGCGACGACTTCTCCTCGACCATCTGGATCCCGCTGCAGACCACCTCCCTCAACCCCGAGAACTTCGCTTTGGAGTTCTCAACCCTCGTTCTCCGGGAGCTGGGCTACGCCGATATCGAACCGACAGTACATGATTTCTCGCGACCTCCGAAAGCGTTGCCTGTACAGGCCATCAGCCTGCTCAAGAGCATCGCCAACGAGCTCGAGAAGGTCAAGCCCGACCAGCAATTGCTGATACAGAACGCGATTGGCATCGTCGACGCCGCGGCAAAGCCAGGTAAGAAACGGCCGCTCATCGTCTTGGAGGACATCCATCGTCTCCTGGAGATGAACAATTTCTCCCAGATCAAGGACATCTTCTCGATCCTCGACCTGGAAGCGCGTCGTTTCTCGGTCATGGGCACGACCCCATACGGCCACCTGACGACGCAACATCTCGAGGGGTTCGAGCTCCTCGAGGTCCGTGGATTCTCTGTCGGCCAGACTGTAGAGCTCTGCAGGGCGTTCGGCGTCAAGGACAAGAAGGCCTGCGAAGAGTTGCATGCATTGACCGGCGGCCATCCACAGACATTGGCCCTCCTCCTCGAAGACTCAGGAGAAGAACAGGATTCTGTCGTGGCATGCAAGACCGCGATGGCCGCAGCGGATTCCCGGGCGAGCTTGCGCCTTGAAGCATCCCTGACTGAAGGCCTTGCCATGGCGAGGGGCGCGACCATGCTGCGCTCCATCCTGCATGTCCTCTGCCAGAAGGACGATAGCCGTCTCTCTGATGTCGCGCGGGCCATCTTCCATTCGGCACCCGTGACGAAGAGCTTGCTCGCAAGATTGGTCGAGGTCGGCATGGTGCGCAGAGAGGGCAAGGGATACAGGATGGCGAACCGCGCCATGGCCAACAGGATGGCAGTACGCAGGACGGGGGTGAGACCGTGAGCATCCCCAACCATGTCAGGAACAGGATCATGCTCGCCCTGCTTCTCGCGCTGACCCTCTCAGCGACCGTGGCAGTCGCTCTCGAGCTCAAGATGCCTGATATCAAGATGCCCAAGAGCGAATGGTTGGTCAAAGGCGTCAACTTCCTAGTCGCATTCACCATACTCGCACTCCTGCAGGCCGGTTTCACGGTGACCCAGAAACAGAAACCTGGCAAGGAACTCATATCGCTCATCGGCATCACATCGGCGCTAGGCGCGGCACTAGTCGCATTCCTCCTCGTCAAGGACGGCTATCTCTGGTCCTCCATCCTCTGGCAAGACCTCATGCAATGGAAGGTCTGGGGCAATTTCATCAGCTCGGCGGCGTTCTTGTTCACATTGAAGTTCGTCGTGCTCGACCGTCTCCTCGACGCCAAGATGAAAGAGGTCGGAGCCGCAGGCATCGTGCTGGTCATACTCTTCATCGCTGGCTTCGCCGCATACATGCCTTACATGGGGACCGACTACCATTGGGAGAAGGACAAGGGCGAGAGCTACCAGATGTGGTGGGACTTCGAGATGATACGTGGACCGCGCATGTTCCTGCTCGGCGACGGGGACTGCTATGATCTCGGACGATGGGGCATCAAGGAGAAGACCTCTGAGCGCACCGTGTTCATCGCCAACAACGGAAAGGAATACTCACTGCTCAACGGCAAGTGGTACAATGGCAAGAAAAGCATGACCAGCGTAGCGAGCAAGGACGAAGTGGAGACCGAATTAGCCAAGAGGATAGGGATGCAAGTTACGTTCTACAACAATGTCCAGACTGCCGAAGGCAATCTCGAGAAGCTGGAGACCGAAGCCGAAGCCTATGTCAAGAACCTCATCACAAAAGCGCCGTCCACCCTCGGCGGCGGCACACGATGCTACTCCGATTTGAGCTATAAACGCATCGAGGAGAACACACCCAAAGAGGAGCGCTACTCATACCTGACCACGCAGGACAATCCCAAGCGAGGATTCGGCATCGCGCGCGGCAGGTTCCTCATCATCGTGCTCGCAGGCTACGGCATCATCTTCTTCTTCTACAAGAAGGTGCTGTTCAAGACCCTCGAGGAAAAAAGCGTACTTATTAAACTGTTCGCCGGCTTCACTGCGATCATGATAGCGATCAGCGGGCTGCCGAACAAATGGGTGATCAACCTCCTGCTCTATATGTTCATAGCCACGACGATATATATCTACTGGAATAATCCCAAGAGCGACGGAGCGAAGAAAGGGGCATGGATGGGCAAAGTCATCATGGTCGTGATCTTCTACCTCTTCCTGACCAACATCGCGAACTTCGCATTCCCAGGCGATGTCATGGGCGTGTGGTTCATCGAGAGCCCCATCGACAGACCGGCGACGGACTCCGAGATGGCGATCGCCAGCGTATGGACACCGAAGTGGATGGGCGATCCGTATTCGCCGAGCACCGGCAATGAGATGCAAACCAATCTTGCCGTAAATCAAAAAAGTAATCAAGCAGGTAACCCAAGAACATGACCCAGATAGACACTGCTGTGCTGGCCATCACGGGCAACCTGACACTGATAGGTGACGGGCTTTCAGGATGGGGCATCATCAAGATGGTCATCCTCATCGCGACCCTCATCTTCATCATCAGGTTCACCACCCGACTGTTCAGCGGAAAGAAAGGTTTCGTATCAAGCTACGGCGTCGCAGGAGGCGATGTCCTCAAGCAAGCGGTCAAGGACTGGGCGATCAAGGTTCACTCGCGAGCACCTAAACTGGCGTTCTTCGTCAAATGGTTCCCGTTGGAAGAACGGGGTTTCGACGGCCAGATATCCACATCGCTCTGGGATATCCGCTACGAACTGCTCGCTCATATGAACTGGATGCTCCGTTACGAGGTCATCTTCTCAAAGGCATATCATGTGTTTGAGCAGAGCGGCAAGGCCGACCGCATATGGTCGGGCTATCAGACAAAGAAAGGCCATTACGACGGCATCGTCTCAGGCACCAGGACATATGACATCGCACAGAAGGAGATGGAATACTTCAAATGGGGCACGCCCTGGGAACCTGATCCAGATATGATCCTCAAGGAACTGGACTTCAGCCCGACGGTCGGAGGCACCCATGGAGCGATGCTAGACAAATATTTCCAGTATTATGATGAGATGGGGAAGAAGAAGCGTCTAGCAAGAATCCCTGAAGTCACTGCCAAGGTCGCCTATATGGACATGGCACGGTACAACCTACGCTTCCTCAAGGACATCAAGGATATGTTGGTCGACAAAGGATTCATCCATGACAGTATGGTCGGACAACAGATAGACAAGAACGCAAAGATCAAAGAGAACCTGAAGAGCTCCATGGATACGCTCACCGACGAGGTCAATGACATGGCGAAGGACTTCTGGGTGCGCATGTGGAGATATGTGTATCTCTCACACCTGCGTCTCCTCTCTGAGGAGCTCCATAGCGCGTACCAGATGCAGGGAGTGTTCCCCAGAGGCTGGAAATACGCACGGGACGACGCCAAATTCGACGTGTATATCGGAGAGATCGACAAGGACGAGCACTGGGATGGTATGCTCTGGGATACTCCGCGCATGTTGACGAAATGGAGCGGACCGAATCCGTATTCGGCCACGGTCGGCATAGGGGTCCAACACGGCAATGATCCGAATCCTGGTCGTCTGTTCGATGTGGATATGCGGGGTTGGGTCATGGCAGACCTCCACCGAATCACATTCATGGACTATCCTGAGGCGCAAGGACGGACCACGCCTCCACATACCGCCCCCTGCCCTGATCCATCAAGGTTCAAGACGACACGACGATGGTTCTTCATCAGGAAGATCCGGGACCTCAAGCATTGGTCAGCATTCCCGGTCCACCCCCTCACGCGAGATGTCAGGAAGATGAGCGGTCATCTGCTAGAGGGGCATCAGGCCGAGATGCTACGATGGATCCGTGATGAATGGTGGAACTACCTCGAAAACATGGAGACCGGCATGTGGATGCCACGAAGCAGGAATTTCAAGCTCTACACAGAACGCCACAAGAAGGGAGAGGACTACGATTTTGCCTATGCCAAACAGAAGAACATCGCGAGAAGGCATGAGCCGAAATCCGGTTTCGAAGCCTATGACCGCGAAGCGCTCAAGAATCCTGGGTTCCACTTCTATTGGGGCAGACAGGATCTCACCATGGCCGACCGTACCGACGCCA
This sequence comes from archaeon, assembly GCA_043817075.1. Taxonomy (GTDB): domain Archaea; phylum Nanobdellota; class Nanobdellia; order Woesearchaeales; family JAADFO01; genus CAYVGP01. The sequence continues at coordinate 9,328 of JBDRHG010000012.1, forward strand.
GATTCCCCAAGGAGAAGAGAGGGCATGTCCTCTGTCCTTACCCCGGCATCTCTGTGTTCGGCCAGTCCAAATACCTTTTCGACTACATCGCCAACAAGATCGATGATGTCGACCGCAGGGTCGCAGCGCTCAAGCTCTTCCCCTGGTCAGCACGAGAAGGAGAAGAGGAATACTTCCAGGCCTATGACCAGGTGGCCAAAGACCTCGGCATCGACCTCACCCAGCCAACATCCGGGAAGACGGCACAGAGCACAACACCACAAGGTGGTCCTAACCCAGGACCCTGAAATAATTTGACGTGAAAAAGGAGACAGGATAATGAATCAAAAACCTACGACCACAAAAAGCCGAGCGATGCTGCAGTACATCTTCGCAGTCCATACGGTGATGGATCATTACAACAAGATGATGGAACGGCGTCAAAAAGTCGAGGAAATGATGATCGATGTCAATCCCCTCACGATAGGTGACGTGGCTGATATCAGACGAAGCAGGCCAGACATTGCTGCGTTCAGCGGAGTGTACTCTGTCATCAACAAGAGCCTATCCCCGACCTGCCTGCCCACCATCGTATCCCGCCTCAGCGAGATCGGTTCTGGTCTGAGATTGTGGCTGAGCAGGAAAAAGATCCAGGCAGAAGGGAAGACAACACAGGAGAGCACGGCTGACATGCAGGAGCTTTTCGCCTACTGGGTGCAGAGCGAACTCAAGCATGATGTGAAGCATTGGATCAGGGTCGGCGAGGCCATCATCTTCATCCGGCAGCGTATCCGCACGCTCAAGAACCTCGAGAAACATAAGACCAGCCATGAGGCGCACGCCGAGGCGACGAAAGCCATCATCCACGAGATCGCAGAGAAGGTCAAAGCGGATCAAGATCCGATCCTCAGGGGACTGTTGGATAAGTTGCATGCGATGATTGAGGATCGCTCGACAGCAGAATCGCCTGTGTACCATGAATGGGAGACCGCAATGAGCGGTATAGATCTCGAGAGACCAACAGGCCTCCGGGACCTCGAAGTGCAGATCAATCGTATGCTGGCGCAATACCAACAGAGTCCAGAACAGAACCACTCACGCATCGAGAGACTCCAGGCCATCCTCAAGGAAATTCTACAAAACGGCGAGATGTCACGAGGCCTTACCTGGTACCATGAGAAACTCCAAGGGCTCGGTTCAGAGGGATACCACGCACGACCAGCACGCGAAATCGCGTTCTCTCTCCACACCTATGCGTCGAAGATGGGACTTAAAAAGCTCACCCAAGTGCTGCGCAGCGACAAGGTCAAGCATGTGCTCAATTATTTCGCCGAGCTGGATTTCATCAACCTGGAGACGTTCAACGCTCCGGCCAGGGACAGCAAGGGCGACATCATATTCGACAAGGACGGAAACCCCAAGACAGAGGTATGGAAAGGATTGCTGCCGATGGTGACAAGCTATCTGAATGATAAGGATTGGAGCCGATTCGAGAACGACTTCTATCACAAGGCAGACAAATGGGCACGCACCTTCGAGAAGGCCTATGGTGACCATCACGCCGCAAAGGGCATCAAGTATGGGGAGAGACATATCAGGATATTCCCACCTGGATGGGTCACATTCCTCAAGCAGCTCGCATCTGAACTCGAGCACCGTGAGACAGAAATAGCCAAGGCCGCCGCAGAAGAGATGCAACAAGCGCTCAGCGAGGAGATGCAACAGCTCAAAGGCCACATCCTCTCGGTACGTGACCAGCAACTCAAGGGGATCGGCGATCATCTCAAAGCGATGGATAGCGGGAAGAAGAGGATGAAGAAGGACATCCTCTCCGCACTTGAAGCATGGGAGAAACATGTCAACAAGCTATTCCTTCCTGTCCGAGACAGCATCAGGGAATGGGCCCTGAAACGCATCGAAGCCTTCGATAAGGAGGTCGATCAACGCTGGAAAGAATATAGAACACATAGCGAAGTCTTCAACGAACGAGGACAAGCGATGGATCAGATCTATTTCACAGTGATCGAACCGATCTTCGGAATCACCGATCTTGCCAATGAGCAGATAGCCATCGGAGAGAGGACCGCACCCACTCTGGGTAAAGTCAAACAATTCTTCCAGAACGGAGAGCCCGATCTCGATAAATTCGCCTCGGCCGACCTACCAATGGCGCTGATGAATGCGACATCCGTTGAAACACAGGTGCTGGCGAACAAGAAGAAGATACATCAGCTTCTCGAGGACTTTGAGGATCATGCTCAAGTGTTCATCGCCGGCATGATCTATCTTAGGAGAGGGAATGAGCTCAACGTCGAACTGCTCCTGCGCGGCGGACATGCCGAAGATGTCCAAAAAGCATTCGCTGCGATCGAGCCTCCAGCCATCCCACCTGAAGGTCCACAGAGCGAAAAATGGCAAGATGCGATGAAGACTCTCGGCAAATGGAACACAGAGTGGCTACGTTGGATGTTAGCCACCAATGGACAGCGGGCATAAAAAATTAGGATCGCAACATAAGAGGTAATCACGATGGTACGATTTTTCAACAAAGACAAACCGACTCCGCAAGAACAGATGTTCAGAGGCCCTCTCTGGACGTCACATTTCTGGAATGCGATCATCAAGAAGAGGAAACATAAGCTCTGGAAAGGCCGGAAGATGACGACGTTCACCGCTCCACTGAGGAACTGGGGACGGACAAAGCGAGGCCGATTATGGACACATGCCCGAGAATCCACCCCTGTCACGTCCCAGATGATCAATAAATCAAGGATAATCGATTTCCTATCTGCCCGCATCGAACAGCTGAGGGGGCTTGAAGGTACAGGTAAGAAGATCCGATACCCCGCTGTCGAAGAGGTCATCAAACCCAGGATCATGAACATGGTGTCAGAATTAGGGGTGTGGACGACTCACGACGTCGCCAACCATGAGAAGGTCCTCATGACCAAAGGGACGGGCGAGGAATATCACACATTCAACCTTGAGCTCCCGATGAGTGTCAATGAACTAGCGTCCAATCCTCTGTACAAGTTGACAGTCCCCATCACACTCCCCATCCCTAAAGCGAGGACGATACGGTACGCAGATGGGCATATCACCGACCGCGTAAGATATTTCGGAGAGAAAAGGGACACGTGGTGGAGAGACCATTATGTGGCCCCGTTCAAGGAACTCGGAACATTCGCCTCGCATATCTATAATGAGATCCGCAAGGAGATAGTGGCCGGTAGGACCTCAGGACATATCGACATAGGATATAGTTATGGGGGAAGGACCAACTGGGGCATCGACTTCAGTTTCACTGACGGAAACCAGCTTGAGACGCTCTCAGGAAATGTGAGCGTGTTCTTCTCCGTCTTGGTCCAGAACACCTACACATCATTCTTCCATCACCTCATCAATACTATCGAAGTAGGGGTGCGGTCCCGTGTCAACCACATCGAGAAATTCCTCGCGCCCAACAACGAATTCCAGAAGCTTTGGGACACTCTCATTGCCCAAGCCCCAAAAGAAAACGAGACGAGATTCGTACATTCATACCAAACTCTACGTCCTGTTGTGTTCGATCCTGAGGGCTTCCTGACCGGATACATCAAATGGCGCGGTCATGGACCGCCAAGCTATGTTGATCTATCACAGGCACGTCCAGGCCAGACACCAGTAGTCATCGAGCTCGGCAGGTATGGGGATGAGACCGGTCCAGGGCTTGATGAGAATGGCATGCCCCTCGAGGTCAATCCAGATACAGGAGGGATTCTTGTCGATAGATGGCGCCGAGAATGGTGGGACAAGCTTCCGATCGGACAACGGGGAAGCACCTTTCAGCATGAGCCGCCCCTGATTCAGAGGAAAATCGATTCACATCGTGACATGTTTGTCGTCAAATGGGACATCATCTCGACAGCGAATATGATCAACGCTGAATGGGACGAGATCCGCGACTGTATCAGGGACGGCCGGTATTATGACGTGCCGACGATCTACGACCATGTGTCATGGACCCAAAAATGCCATGATAAGGAATGGAAGGTCCCTGCATATGAAAGGCCACATCTCATGGATGGAACCAGAATCAAGAAGAAATCCAGGACATTCAATATCGCGAGATATTTCCCCGGCCCAGGCGGTCAGGTTGCGAGGTATCCTGACGACCCAAGGGGCGAGACGGTCTACCAGTCTGTCAAGAGGAAGCCAACACACTTGACGCCATCCTTCGATATGACTGCGATGACCACCAAAGACGAGGATTTCAGATACCCAGGCAAATTGTTCTATTATGACGCGAACAACCTCGACGTGAAAGGGGCACACCCAGACGAACCCTCATCCGGTAACCACCCGGACAACCCTAAAGTGTTCTCGTCAAGCAGAGGAGTTTCGATGTTCTTGTATGACATGGTGCTGTTCAAAGAATTCTATCTGGACAATGTCAAGAAGACCTTCAACAATATCGGCAAATTAGACCTGGGTCCCAGGAAGTTCTCGTGGGATTTCAACCAAGGAGTGTTGGATTGGGGCAATGCATCAGAGGGCAAGATCAAGAAGCTCAACGATGCATTGTTCAAGACATATACAGAATTCAATGATGGCACCTACATCGATGAGTTCGATGAGACAGCGGAGAAGTATGTGGAAACATTTGATAACCTGAAAAAGGCGAAGTTACCTCATTTCAATTTCAATTAATGTAAGAAAAAAGTTAACATCCATTAATTTTATTTTTTCTTTTGTTTATCTATACTGAATACACACTAGCCGAATTTAAGCAAGCATATAAGAAAAAGACGAAAATATCTAATAAATTCTAAATCATCGTTAAATAAATAGCAATATTTATATACTTAAAGTGACCAATGGCTCTCGGCTAATGGAATCAATCTCCAAATACGAGCTTCGAGGCATCGCATTCCTAGTCAGACATTTCTCCACGCCGCACACGATCCGCCAGATTGCGCTCAAGCTCGGCATCAGCCCTCCAGGCCTCCATAAGGGTTTCAAGAAGCTGGAAGAGGCAGGCTTGATCAAAGCGCAGCGCTTCGGCAGCGGCGTCCTCTACCAGGTCGACCTTGACAATGCCGCGGCCCGACATCTCGCCGGACTGGCCCTCCTTCTCGGCAGCAAGACCATCCCTGAAGCCGACCAGCTCTCGCAGGCTGGCCGTATGGCGATCAGGAAGGGCGACCGCATCCTTCTCGTCACCGATACACACCACGAGGTCTCGGCAGAGAAATACAAGATCACCACATTGAGTTCGGAGGCATTCGCGCTCCGTCTCCGTCAGCGTGACAAGGAGACTACCGCATTCATCGAAGACGGCGACGTCCTCTTCGGCGAAGACACCCTCCTCCACACGATCAAGAACAGCACGTATCCACTAGGACAATGAAAACGACTACCACCATCCGGAACATCGGCATCATGCTAGGACTAGCAGTGCTCCTCATGTCAGGCGTGGCTGCGCAAGCGGATGTAGGATACATCCTGGACTCAGCGATCCAGACTTTGGAGAATTTCTTCACTGGCGGTTATGACATGGCACCTAAGACCATAGATTTCATGGCCCTGTTCGTGCTGTTCTTCGCCATCTTCGTCATCGGTGGTAAGATGTGGATGAAGGAGCAACATAGGCCGGTCGTCGCGATCGCCGCGGTCATCGCATTCATGTCGGCGTTCTCGATAGTGCTCGCCGTCGATCGCGTCATGGATTACCTCTTCCCATGGATACTGTTCCTCTTCATGTTCATCGGCCTCTTCTTCGCCCTGAACAAGACCTTCGTACCGAATAAGTTCCTCGCCATCCTCCTGGCATTGCTGCTCACCGGGCTCATCGGCTACCTGTTCTGGAACGCGTCGATGGGAGGGATGAGCGGAGGAGGTCTCGGCTACAATCCAGCGTCCGAATGGTTCGGATCCATCTTCGGAGGAGGCAGCATATTCTCAGGCGGAGGGTGGTTCGGAGGCGGAAGCGAGAAGATCGACCGCGGATCAGGCGACGGGGCGCTCGACACCAGAGAATGCGAGCTGAAGGTCCCCAACGCCTACGAGACCGAGGAGACCGGACTGAAAGACCCCGTACAGATCCAGGGTTTCGCACAGAGCTGTATCGGACCTCTTGTGGTCACGACCTACCGATCGCATAAGGAGCTTGTGGGCAAAGACGTCGCCAGGGCAAACATCCTCAATACCCAGCTCAAGTCAGCCATCGGCAACATGGTACGGGTCACGGTCGTCCCGGGCGGACCCACCTGGGAGTTCACGGACACCATCAATACCCCGACACTCCAAAACAAGGCCGGTCCTGCGGATGCGGCGCCCAACCAGGCGATAAAAGCTCGATGCGAATGCACTGCCGACAAGATGAGCCAGGAACAGTTCGAGAAATCCGACCTGGCACCTGACGCCTGCAACGAACTGGTCAACAAAGGGATGAAACAGTGGGCAACGGACTGGGCGAAAGAGAAGATCGCCAAGGCAAAGACCAAGGTCACAGGCCAATATACCGGCGATCCTATCAAGGACGCGCGCAAGAAACTGGCCGAATGCAAGAAGGTGTATGAGAAGAGCCCTGACGACAACAAGGTCCGTGAGATGTACTATTATGCGGTGCTTCAGGTGCATTCTGAGATCGGCAATGATTACTTCGAGGATGGTCGTTATGGCGACACAAGACGGGAATATGAGCAGATCGCAAAAGAAGCGAAGGATCCTGACGGCAAGACCGATTACGAGACATCACAGGAGGCATTGCACCGCTACTACACTGTCCTTCTCGATGAGGCAGGGAGAGAGCTTGCCGCGCTGAAGAAAAAGGCAGATGATGAGGCTAAAGCTGTAGGTGCACCAGGCGCTGGCCCAATTTCCAGCTGGTCAACGACCTTGCAGAACAAAGCGAAGGCCCTTGGGAAGAACATCGCTGATTACGATGCCGCGTTGAACAAGGAACAATACGTCCCATACGTGAAAGTGGTCACATGAGAAAGGAAACATCAGGCGGAAAGAGGAAATGGATGTGGGCAGCGATAGCGTTGCTGCTCATCGTCGTGCTGATGGTCCCATTCGTCGCTGGCCAGAGGAGGACGACGCCGAAACCAAATCCGAATGCACTGCTCGATGAGCTTGAAGGCCTTAAAGACACCCCAGAGCAACCCGGGGCCAACCAGCTCGCCGTCGAAGGATGGAAGACTGACGCCATCGACGTGACCAAGGAACCGTTCAAGAAGGACTTCACCGTCTTGGGCAGCAAGGGCATCAAGAGCGGCGACATCAAGGTCGACAAGGAGGGGTCTGACCAGAACCTCCTCAACAAGGCATCGTTTTCGTTCAAGGGAAATGTGAACGAAATCAAGACGATGACCGTCTCCATCGGGAAGGACGAGACGACCGCGGGAGAGCTGTTCGGTTTCATCCTCACCGCGGAAGGCAAGACGCAATCACCTGTATACACCATCAATCTCAAAGGACCTGATGATGCTAAATCGCCTGAGCAGACCGGAGACCTCGCTTTGGATAAAGCGCTGCCCAACCCGATAATCATCGACAAGACAGGCGGGACGACAAAACACGAAACCACCATACAGGGCAGCATGGATGTCAAGGAAGAAGCCTTCGAACCCATCATCAATGTCCCCGCGGCCATGAGAGACCGAGTCACGATCGAGATAACCGGTAAAGAGGACAGGTTCAAAACCATCAAAATCAATATTAAAAATCCAGATGAACTCGACCTCGGCCAGCAACTCACCTACGGATCATTCAGCATCCAGCAAGGGCAGCGGATGTCCCCAACATACACCATCCAGTTCAAGATGGCAGATGAGGTGCCTGAGGAACAGAAGACCAAACAGGAGGAGGATGGTGGAGGGATATGGTCCTTCCTGTTCTCTTGGAAAGGATTGATCGCATTGGTCGCGATGTTCGCGCTGATGGCCGGATTAAACCGGGTTAGAAAGATCAAGAAGATGCCGAAGATGAGCGATCCAGCCTCAGAGGGTGAGAAAAGCATCCGAGGCGAAGCTGAGGCAACCATATCCCGGATGTTGACCGGCCGAAACCGGATCTCGAATCCAGGCATCATGGACCTCATCACCCTGAAGACCGCATTCTTAGGACATGTGCAATCGCTAGTCGAACGCATCCTCCACCTCCTGACCGAGGGAGTGACAGGCGGCGGGAGAACCTCGCGGGAATTGGGCCAGGCCGTCATAGCTCTCGCCCAAGGGCCGGAAGACGGAGTCGAAAGCGGTGTCAACCAACTTTTGCAAGGCGTCAATTTCCAAGGAAACGACGAACGCATAGCGAGAAATCTGCTCCTCATAGGGGTAGAGTATATCCGGGAACAATCACGTCCTGCACCGGAACATATCGAGTCGCACCTCCAGGAAGGGCTGCTGAACCACATCGTCAAGGAAGACATAGTGCTCGTGCATGTGGATGAAGATGGCGCAGAGGAACCCGCCAGATACTCTTTCCGACAGCTCACGACGCGGCTGGAAGAACTCATCAAGGAAGCCATGGACAGTGGCGGGAGAATGGGCTGGAGAGGAGGACAGCATTTCAGGAACGCTGGAAATGATCGGATAGAAGTACCGCCACCTGAACTGGATGAGCATACAACCAATTGGGAAGAAGAAGTCCAGAAGGATACCTTCGGAGAAGAGCAGGATGATGGAGCAGATGACGGAAGAGTCCCACCAGTCTATCATAGAGCCTAAGAGGATCAACGCATGAACGAGAGAAGAAATTGGTTCGGATGGGTGAAGAAGTTCAGAAGAAGATCGACCGCTCCTGAACTGGATATGCCAGAATCACCAGGAACGCCTGTCCAAGACATCCTCACCGAACTGGAGATCCTCAATAAGCTCAATCAAGAATCGCTCGATCTCGCCCTCAAGAAGAAAGGTAGCGATGCTGTCGAGCGCATCAATCAACTCTGGCGAAAATCCCGAGAGCATACTGCATTAAGCTCATTCTCAAACCCCAACAATGATGATGCACTCATTCAAGCGATGGAGGATTTCTCAATCGATTTCTCAGAGGTCAGATGGGAGCCATCAACGAATGATGATGATGATACCCTTGCTGATTCGTTCGGGGAAACGGATTTGGCAAGTATGAACATTGAAATGCGTGATGCGATAATAGGATCACCGACCGAGATCCTGGCCACTCTCGTGAGCTTGTACCATGATAAGTCGGAAACCATCGCTCGGCTCGAATCTCTCGCCTCCGAATTGGACATATACGCCAGGAATAGTGTAGAGGCTGTCGAACGAAGTTTCGGACAGGCCCGCGTAGTCATTGGGGAAAAATTGCAAATCATCCAGACACAGGTAGGCGCATTCATGGACCAACATAACACCACCCGTTGCCTGCTCAATGGCATCAGCCTCCCAGTTACGGATTTCAAGATCCTAAACAATGGTCGGATGACGCCTGCAGAAGGCACAGAGAACTCTCCTGAAAAATGGGCTCAGTTATTGATCGTTGTGACCTCGAGCGACGAAGCTCAAGACATGGAGATGGTGGCCAAAGCCGTCATCGTCAATGAAGGAAACGGTGCAGAACTCAATCAGAAGCTCACGGAGATCATCACCGCGCTCCGAAAGGTCAAACTACCAGGATGGAAAGCAGAGCTGATCAAGGTCGCGACGATATCGCAGTTGGAAAAGGACATCAGAGAGACCATGATCTTGACCTCCACTGCCTTGAGTTCTGGGGAAACTTCTGAGGCAGAACATCATTGCGGCGTCATCAAGAGCAAATGCCAAGAGCTCGAGACCAAAGTCGGCGCCCTCCTGGCCCAGCATGAACAGACCATGAGATTTGTCGGAGAGGCAGCCAATAAATCAAGGCCGATCCAGGAATGGATCAATGCAGCGATGGAAGCGTTGAGGAATGAAGCAAGAAATTATGTCACGCCGACAGTTACAACGGCCGGACCAACTCCCGGAACACAAGCTCAGACCGCAGCAGACGGAATCCCAGACCATGAGCTTTTGACTACCCTTATCACCTCCATGGATCAGGTAACTCAATTATCAGAGCAACTCGATACAGACGTCCCGGCTTTCAGAGGATGGCTCATGCAGGAATTGCAAAGAATAGGAACTCAAACCGAACAGACCGCGGCTTTACAGAAGGTATGGACTGAAGGGCAAGAGCGTTATCAGAGAATCCAGGCAGACGTGACGAATATGTATCAGCTCCATCAAGCCATGAAAAACTCTCTGAACCGTATGGTCATCCCTGGGATCGACTATGACATCAATGATGGATTCGAAGCGACCGAAGTACAACGTGGCACAGACCAAGAGGTATGGAACAGGTTCGCCGCCTGGGCGCTCGTCCAGCTGCCTGAAGAGAAAAATAGGATCGAGCAAGGGAATGAAGAGTTGAAACAGCAGATCAGCACAGAGCAGTTACCAGGATTCAGGACCGTTAAGACCACTGAATGGAACCAGCTCACCCAAGTCATCGTCAGGCTGCTCAGCGACTTCATGGTCCTTGAAGAAGCTTGGACTGCGGTCGGCCAACAGGCCAGAATGAACACTTGAGACAATGGCAGAAAAACCCGACGTGAAGGATATATTGGCCCGGTTCGGCAAGTCCGATCCCGAAAAGAAGAAACAGGTAGCTGAAGCTCCCACAAACTCTACCCTAACGAACTTCACCGATTTGCTCAATAGAACCAACATAGCTGCAGAGAGAGTCCAAGAGGATATTCGTCCTGTTCAGATAGAGGTAACGGAAGAAAAGTCGCAGGTCTCATCGATACTTGGGATACTAAGACAACAAGTTCCTGCAGAAAAAATCACGCCAGATACTCCTGAAGAGAAGATCTTGGTCAAAGCCGTGTCCTCGCAGGCGAAGGGAGACTGGCCGCTCATCAAGCAGTTGGACACAGTATGCAAAGAGAAAATCGACATCCTCAAGCACTACAAGAAGGGACTCATCGAGTACAGGGCTAAGCGGACCAAGAGCCTCATGCGCGCGACAGAGGCCGATCAGACTGCGCTGGCATCGAACGTGCACAAGGAGATGCGCGATCTCTTCGCATCCGGCAGCAGGGAAGCATATACGCTTTTCGTGGGAAAGAGCCTAGAGATCCTCGGCCACATGATGCTGCCGATCACCGATGCCCTGTTCTCTGTGGACTCGGGGAAGGACAAGGATGTGCTGAACAAAGAGTGGATATCCCAGCAAGAGTCGAACACCATCACCAGATGGGAGATGTTCTCGCTCTGGGCATACAAGACCGAGAAACCAGAAGTCGTCGAAGTGCTCGGCTCCTTCCTTGCCAATAAAGCAACTCCATTCGCTGAAGAATTCCGTCTCGAGGTGTTGAAAGAGGTCATGTCCAGTCTCTACGATATCAAAGGGATCGATTCGAACGGGAGATTGACAGATACCGGGTGCGTACAGGAGTTCCAAGCCTTCCAGAAGGTCATATCCACAGAAGACAAGTTCTTGACCGATCTTAAAAGGAATAAGAGCTATGCACGCACGCTCAGTCTTTTCTCCCGTATCATGGCTGATTTGCTTGGCACGGAGGTAAGCACCGCAGGGAATGGGCTCATCGATGAACTCATATCCACGCTCGACAAGGAACACCAAAGAGTGCGCGAGGCGAAGGCTGTGCTCAAGACCTCGAGAGATAAGGTCAGGAAGGCGAAAGCCACTATCCTGCTCGCCCATCAGGGTGGAGATATCATCGAGGAATTCAAAAAAGCGGTGCAGGCCCAAGATAAAGGCTATACAGGAATGGCCAATGCAATCGAAGCGTTCATCACAATCGCAGAACATGATTCTACGGCCTTGGGTAAGACGCCGGAGTGGAAGAGAGTGGAACCCGTGCAGAACACGCTGATCAAGCACCAGCAATCCATCAATGCCCAGATGGAGAAATGCTATACACGCCACGTGCTGCTCCGCCACCTGCTCAATAGCATGCCATTGCCCAAGGATGACGTAAAAATCACTGATAAGGGCAGAGTCATAAAAATCTCGCGAAAAGGCGATGACAAAGACTGGGAGGCATTCCTTGCGTGGGCCTTCCACGGCAAGGGCGCGGTGGACCGGACAAGCGTGAGCAGGACAGTGGTCAGCAAATGGCGGCAGGTGAAGAAACAGGCCTTCATCGCTCAATGGAAGCGACTGACCAGTGTCACCGAACAAATCGATCGCATCAATATTGAGATGGACGTCATCAAAGGATTCAGGAAGTGAACTGAGCGTATGGCACGAGCAAAAAAACCGGATTTGAAGACGTTCCCTACCAAGGTAGTGGGACTGCTCGCTCTCCTTAGGGCTGCACTGAATATTGTTCATGAGGCCAAGAAGACCGAAGCAGAGAGGGAACTCACTGCACAGGCCATCGCTGCGACGCAGAGCATCAAGAGCCTTGAGGTCGTCATGAAAGAAAGAGAGCGGAAGGTGCAAATCGCAAAAGAGAAGGAAGTAACCAGATTAGAACTCCTAGAGATAGAGACGGTCAAATCATGGAAGATCATCGAGACGCTCACTGAGATCGCACCTGACCAGGCAGGAGGCCGTAATGAAGGGACTGACAGCCGTGCACGGACATTGTCTCGATTGCTCCTGCCTTTGGCGCACGGCGTAGCGGATCCGGACAAGATCGATATTAAAGTCACCAAATGGGTCAAGAATACAATCCATGCCTTCAGCTATGGGCAGGGCAGAGGGCTTTTGGTGGCATTCCTGGGCGCCGATAACAAAGATATCGATAAGAAAGTCATCGACCTACTTGATCTCTGCGCCATCCGTCTCGATCGGCTTGACGATGTGCAGCTCAAGATCGCAGGCGACATCGCCGACGACATGATAAAAGGCCTGAGCCAGTGGACGGATCGGCTCAACATGACTCGGGCATTGCTGGCCACCATCGCCAAGGATGCAGGCGTTGAGAACGTACCTGAAGGGGAATTGCAGAACATGAGGACAGAGCTTGTCATGCGCAGGGTGTTCATCTATATCCGAGGCATCATAGGCAAGAAGAAAGGAGATATCAAAGCCCTCAGCGATCTTTCCGACTATCCTGGGCTCAAGACGTTCTGGAAGAGCCAGAATATCAACCTGGCCTCGAAAGATGACATCGAAAAGTTGAGCGACGGACAATGGTTGAAGATCCAGGATGCCATCGTCAAGAACACCGGGAGATTACGGATCAGTCCGTGGAAGGGCAAGCAGAATGACGCAATGCCTGCTGAGATCGCCTTCGTGTCCGGCTACATCCTGTTTTCCATCAAAGAGGAAGTGTTAGAGACCTGGAAGACGACTGAAGACGATACTGGCAAGAAAGCATCATTGATTAATGAGTATGAAGGCCAGACAGTAATCGATGCTTTCCAGGCTCTCCAGAAAGCAGAGATGAAAACGCCTGCACAATGGGCAGATACCCATGCCGTCCTCGAAGCGGTCGAGAAGGTCAAGCAACGCATCGAGTTAGAGAAGCAAGGTCTCGAGGGCAAGAACGGACAAATGCCTCTTGAGCTAGATGCCACCTGGTTCGACAAGATAATCTCCATGTATGGGGCGCAATATGCGGACGCGATGCAGGTAGACAAGCTCATGCATGCGTTGAACGAGACCCCTGTCTCGATGGAACACTGGTCAGAACGTGTTGAATATTGGTTGCGTGCGATCCGGAAGGGTAAGTTCTTCAAACAAGAGACCTTGTTCGGCATCCTCGCCCTGCTCGAGAAGAGCAAGACCAATTTCAAGAACCTCGCCGGCTTCGTCGAGAATCCCAAGAATCCTTTCCCCAAAGACCTCTATGTCTATATGAAGAAGCATATCTTCGTTGAATGGGCACATATCAAGCCCCGAGTCGAGAGACTCCATGACCTTGAGCGGGACCATGCCATCCTGGAACTCTCAGCGATATTCCGATACCGCGACGACTTCCTTGATGAGACAACCAAAGGAATCATCTCCGCTCTCCAACACAGGAAAGAGCATCTCGGAAAGATCGACGAACTGCTCAAGACCATCAACGCATCATTGCCCAAAGAGACGCTCTTCCCTCATCGTGGAGACCAGTCCGATTTCCAGGAGATGGTCGACACCATCAGCAGGATACGAGAGCAAGAAGCGGACCATGGACCGCTCGACATGACGTTCGGACGTTTAGCGCAGGGAGGCACGCTGGACGCTCGAGAACGGCAGATCGCAGAGGCCTTCGGCAGGGACGGTCAGGCGTTGATGAGCATGGTACGCCATCTGCATGAGTACGTGGAGAAAACTGTCAAGTCTGTGGAAGATACCGGCAAAATCATCACGCATATGATTGACAAGACAGGGACAAGCATCCTGACCATCAACCACATTGAAACGTTCAAGTTGAGTATTTTTAAGTATCATGCACAGAGTCAAAAAGATGAAGAGCACACGTACCATCCGGAGACGGCCCGACTGCTCAAGCAGGAGGCAGGCAGGGTCCACCATGATTACACTCAGCTCAAAGCGGTCCTCCAAGAAGAGGGACAACAGATAGGACCTGTCATTTCCCAGTGCGACCATATCCGAGAGGTCGAACGGATAGAGAGGGACATTCATTGGATCACCTTCACACAGGGCATGATCACTCGCATCACGACAGAGCTAGAGCGCATCTCTGAAGAGGACGATTCCATCACCTTGCCTGAGATGGTCGCGCGACGAGTATTGCTGCTTGATCTCGGTCTGGCTCCTCGAATAAATCACATCCAGAATAATCTGATGAAGCTCATTCCCGTCATCCCTCCAGCCGTCTCAGATCGGTTCAAGCACCTCTCCTTCCAGCAACTGCAAGCTTATGCGGCGAGCTTAGGAGGAGAACCAGCCATCATCACCTTGCAGAGCGGGGAGTTCCAGGCGATGGTGAGCGATCTTGACCATGATACAAAAGAGCTGAGAGGTGGATTAGAGCTTTTGAGTGAAGCGCTCACCGAAGCCCGGTCCAAGATGGTAGAACAAACGAATGCCTTGTCCTGGGCACGGCTCATGGATGCTGTAGGTGACCTGCAATTCGTGGATAAAAAATATGCGGGCGTCAAAATCAAGGATCCGGCGGTCTGGATACGGAGCAGACTGAACGAAAAAGAGCTTTCCGGGCCTGAGCTACGTAAGGAACTCGAGAATAAGGAAGTACTTGTCAAAGGGATATCACTGGTCACGCATGCGCGGGGCCTGCTTGAGAACGATGAAACTCTAGATTCTCAGATCGAGAATCACCTCCTCAAGATCGTCGAGGTCGAACGCATCTTCGGTTTCCTCTCACGGTCCTTCCCCAAAGAGTATCCATTGCCTATGCATGGTTGGGACAAAGAGTTCGAAATCGCTGATGGATTTCCCAAACCGG
Organism: archaeon; assembly: GCA_043817075.1. Lineage (GTDB taxonomy): Archaea > Nanobdellota > Nanobdellia > Woesearchaeales > JAADFO01 > CAYVGP01. The sequence continues at coordinate 24,668 of JBDRHG010000012.1, forward strand.
CTGATGAAACCAAGATGCCATTCATCCATTTCAAGAATGACCGCAAGATGCACGCTCAGGTCGTCGTCACTGAATGCGTGCTCCCATCCATCTGGCAGCATGGTAAAGTGGTCCATAAGGCAGTCGTGCACACCAGGACGGCTGTGCATCTCACTGACCTACGCCATGAGATGGCTGAGTCTGCGGCGAAACACATGCAAACTCTAAGGGCAGATGAAGAGAAGGAACATGAGAGAGGATGGGAATCAGAGAGATCCTTCGGAGATGCGATCGATGCGCTAGAACTGCTAAGGGCAGATTCCCCCGAGGGTGCCAGTTCATCCGCAAGAGATATCTGGAGACAGATCACATTGCAGCTCGACTCGTGGCTGCCAGGACTGCACCATATCCCGATCACCGAAGAGACTGCCGACCTCATGAAACCGGCCATCCTGAAAGTAGTACAAGACCTCGAAGCGGCGCACAAGGAATGGGAGTAGGAGAAGAAGATGGGCACCATCAATAAAGAACAGGTATTGAAGATTGAGGACAGGCTGCTGAAGCTCTATGGCGATGCTTTCCTCGAATGGGGAAAACCAACCCAATGGTCGGCTGACCAATGCGATTTTCCGCACGGAGAGAGTCCTGGTGTCGGGGCAACAATCAATACCGTGTTACGGCCGGCCATCGTCGCCAAGATCGAACCCCCTAGTGAACTGTTCGAGAAACAGATCCTTGCCAAACCTGTGGTGAGCACCAAGCATATGCGGCTTGCCGACTTCAAACGCGTCGAATTCACCGCTTTGGTCGACCCGGACAGGCAGTTCCAGACCGACCTGTTCCAATATATAAAGGGAACCGAACCGGGTATGGATTTCGCCATATATCTCGAGAAAGACCTCAGGAATCCCTGGCTCGCCTCATGGTTGCTGCGCAGATTTGAGCTCCTTTTCCAAGATGAGAAGCAACGCCAGCATATCCGGATGCTGCTGGACTCCACCTTGACCTATTTCGACGACAGGAAGGAGTTCGCAGTCAAGGCTATGGATGCGCTGTACGATACGGTGAGCACCAGACTGGATTCCGAGGGGACGGAGATAGTGAGCGATCTCACGGCCAAAGGTGCCACCGTCCTTGGAAAAATCCAGAATGGAACGTATGAAGCGTTGATTGGAGATTTTTCTAAGGCAAATTTTCAGACACTTGCGCAGTTGAAGACGCTGGGTACAGGCGTTCGTGGCTTTAACCGAAAGACGGTCGACGCGAAGATGCTGACTGAGGTGATAAATGGGATTCAAAATCATGTCACTGAAGCGATCAAATCAATGAAGGACAAGCGTAAAAATATTAGGAAAGCGGGATTCGGCCCATACGAAATATCGATCCACAAAGGATCTGAGGAATGTGTGGAATGGTACACAGGATTCTTCCATGCCCTCAATAATCTTGGGGTATATGTGACGAGTTATATTGGTGATGTCGAGTCCAAACCGAAGAAAGGAGACATCATCTTCCTCCAAGCGCTCGTCGAGCATCAGGTCAATAGCCTCATATCAGATACGGAATCATTCTGGGGTAAACGACTGAATTCAATCCAGTCACATCAAAAGATTTATCTTGAGGAATTAGCTTCCGACATCCACACAATAGTAATGCGTCTGTTCGCAGAGGATGATGATACAAGGGGATTTGACCATGCAAAGGATAAGTTCCTCATCTCACTGATCGAGAACCACAAGATGAAAGAGATTTTCCAGGAGAAATTGAAAGAATCGTAACCAGTCGGTCGTAGCCCATCCACGACGGATTTCGGAAAGACATATAAACGTAAGATGGTAGGGATATAGCATCAAGTTCGAACTATAATAATCAGAGGTGAAGAATATGGCTGAGGTTACTGGGTTTAATCTGGGTGGCGTAGGTCACTCGAAAGATGTCAACAGCGCAGGTCTCGCGATATTCATGGCGTTTGATGAGAACCAAGAATATCATGATCAAGTCCATATCCTGAAGGACGAAATCAAGGTCATCAAGGATGCAGAGCAGCATGAAATCGACAAGATTCCTGCTGATGAACATAAGGTGCTCGTCGATTTCGAGAAAGGCACGAGCTACGGCTATAAAGTATGTATGCGGGAATTGCTCCTGTTGAACAAGATCCTCCATTCGTTATACCACACGCTAAAAGTCCATAACCAGGACACCAAACATGTGGAACACCTCATCAGAGACGTCGAGCAGACCCTCGAGCGTATGAAGAAATCGAAGGATAATGAACACCTCAGGAAGCTCTACACCCAAATTGAGGCCAAGGAAGTAGAGAATGATGATGAGTTCAAGAAACAGATTCGGCCAGTCATCCATAAGATCTACGACGACCTCGATTGGCTGAGAAAACAGCTCCACGGCATCATGCAGCAAAACGATCTTGATCATGAGGTCCAGGGCATGGAACTACTGATGAAAAACGAGAAACTCGGACTCTTCCAGAAAATATACATGCGCTGGTCCACCAAACGCCAACGAATCGACAGCAAACTCGCCGAAAAAGACGAGCACGATATAGAGAAGCTCGAAGAGGAAGCGAATAAAATCATGAGTGGAATTGATCTGAAACTCAAGAAACATAACGCTAGCGTCGAGGAGCTCGAGAAGAACGGAGAGGGACTCAAGGTAAAGATCCTTGAAGAATTCAAGGATGTCAGGGACCTAGCCACCCATATCAGGCTCTTCCTCGAGAAACTGTATCGGGTCATCATGTTCGACTACATCATGCTCAGGCAATTCGTCCTCATCATCCGGGAGAATAGGGACAAACATCTAGAATTCCTCAAGGAGAATTACATCCCTGAGATCCTTGGGAAGAAGGACATCGCCGAAGTCATCAAGGATTCCAAGAACCTCGAACACCACCTGGAGAACGTCGAGACTTTCATCAAGCAGATCTGGAGCCTGACCACGGAAGTGAAGAACGAACTCAGGTGAAGACAGAGATCGATCGCCCTATCCACCTTCCGAAACCTTTTTATACTCCAGCCCCGTGTAACCAACTAGTTATCAAACCATTAAAAGAGGTGTATGCAGGATGATGCAGGGCAGGGACTGGATTTCATTTCTCATCGGCGCAATGCTCACACTCTTCGGGCTCCTTCCCCTTCTCGCCAGGTTGAAGATCGGGCCGAAGTGGTTCTCGCTTGAGCAGATCGGGGTCGAGATCTTCGCGTATGTGGTCGCCATCATGGGTATCTATCTCGTGATGAATTCCATCATAGAGATCACCAACTCAAACTCAATCGGATGGATGTCATTCCTGGTCGCTGCATTGCTCTTCGTCGTAGGTATGCTCCAGGTGTTGGCCAAGTTCGGCGTCGGACCTGACTGGTTCGAGCTCGCGTTCATCACACCGATCATCTACCACGTCATCTTCGTCGTGGAAGGCCTCTTCCTCGTCATCGCAGCGTTCGCCATGGAGCTGTGATCATTTCTTTTTCCTTTTCATCATGGATGGAGGATAGTGCGCAATGAGCTTCTGGCTAGAGATGTGGGAGGCCTTCAAACACATCCTCGCCGCACCATTCAAGGATCTCTCTGTATTCTGGCTTCTGGCGCCCATCCTTATCCTCTGGATCATCATGGAAGTCTATTTCGACATGCATAAGAGAGAGGAGTTGGGCTGGAACACGGCTCTGGGCAACGGCATATCCATGTTCTGGATCGGCGTGTCTGTCATGCGGCATATCTTCGAGAACCAGATGACCGCATTCACCTGGCCGCGTTTCTCCGCTCTCGTCATCATCCTCTCCTATGGGCTGTTCATCACCATCATATCCTTCAAGCACACATTCAAGGCCAAGGTGGTATTCCTGCTCGCCAGCCCATCAGCCATCTACTACTTGTCGACCATAGCCATCCTCTGGGGGTATGGATCCCTCACGTTGAGCTGGATGGTGCTCCTCGACCTTTTCCTCCTCTTCTGCATCATCGTCGGAATCGAACTGCTTTTCCGCAAATTCATGCCAGAGGCCCAAAACGACGGAGATGACAGCTTCTCCGGCGGTAAGAAAGACGATTTCGGATCAGGGGAAGACTTCTCGTCCCAACCTCCGACAGAGCAGATGCCTCAGCAACAAGAACAGTATGATTTTCCGGGGTGAACCAATATGAAGATAACCTTGACAAAGAAACCGAAATCGCCACGCATCATCGAGGGATTTCCAGGATTCGGCCTTGTCGGCACGATCTCCACCGAATATCTCATCGACCACCTCAAGACCGAACGCATCGGCACCGTGCTCATGGATGACATGCCTGCCATGGTGGCCGTCCACAACGGCGAGCTGATCGATCCCATAGGGATATTCTATTCTAAAGAGCACAATATTGTCATCTTCCATGTCGTGACTGCTGCCCAGGGGCTCGAATGGCAGCTCTCCAAGGTGATCACAAGCGTCGCCGAGCAGCTCACCGCAAAGGAGATCATCTGTCTGGAGGGCGTAGGCAACCCCGAATTGGCTGAAGATGCCGACCCCAAGGTGTTCTTCTATGCCAATAAGAAGAAAGAGGTCGAGAAGATGGGATTTTCTCCGCTGCAGGAAGGTATCATCATCGGAGCGACCGCATCTGTCATGCTGTCTTCACCTTTCCCGGTCACAGCATTCTTCGCTGAGACACATTCAAATCTGCCAGACTCAAAGGCTGCTGCCAAGATCATCGAAGCCTTGGATAAGTATCTGGGCCTCAAAGTCGATCCCAAGCCGCTGTTGAAATCCGCTGCGCAGTTCGAGGACAAGCTCAAGGGCATACTCTCCAAGAGCCAGGAAGCGCAGGAGCTCTCTGACCAGAAGAAGATGAGCTACGTCGGATAGGCAGTCCGTCTTCTCTTTTGGATTATCGCTTGCCGATAGAAGGGGTTATAGGCAGGTTTTCTTTTTTATCCTCACTTTTTCTGTTGGTTTCTTTATTAATCAATTATTTGCCATATTGTAGATAATAAACCGGGCATTGAGTACTGCAACACACATATTATGAAGACATCTTCACACCACACCATTACGACTAAAGAATTCAATCAATACTAAAAGACTATTTCATAGTCTACACAATACAAATAATTATATAGTTTGTTTCTAAAGAGTAGTGATTATGATACAATTCTTCGACTTCAGGAAAAAGATCATCGCATCGTTCAAGCGGGCGAAAGCTGACAATCTGTCGACGAGGAATGAGCTCGGCGCACTCAAGGAGAACATGACCGAATGGGTCGCTTTCCTCGAGGGCGAGCGTCAAGAGATGCGGGCCAGGATCCGCAGGCTGGAGCAGAGAATAGGCGAGCTCGAAGGCGAGAAGATACATAGATAAGCCCATACACCACATCCATTCGACACAGCCGATTTCTTCTGCAATTCCCCGACGATTCCACCCCTACCTTGAAATGTCCCAGCCCACTAGAAAAAAGACACTAAATATTCTAAGTATCGCTTAAAATTTCCCATCAAAATCGCTAAAATCATCCAGAATCTTCGTTCAATTACCAAACCAGACCCAGTCCCACCTGGATACGGCTCGTTTTTCTCAGATCGCCCAGTTTTCGTGATTTTCGGCATCATGCCGAATACAATAATAGCCGATAAATGGCAGATTCAGCCATCATACCTGACAGGTCGGCATGGTGCCACCCCAGTAAGGCATCATCCCGACAATATAGTTCAAGGGGGTTTGACCGTAGAACCCCACCTCACAGGCAAGGATAGGGTAAAAGTCGCATAAAGAGGGGGTTTCGTGGCTCAGTTACGGGAAAATCCCGACAGCATAGACCAGTATAGCAATTCTTGACGTTTTTCGCTTATTTCGAGATCCCCTAAAAACCCTGAAAATCTCTTGTTAAGGCCCCCATCAGCGCATTAAAATAACCCTTCGATGGCCTCGCACAACATAATAGATATCTGAACACATCCAGAGACATCCCAAACACGGATCAAATCCACCAATATCCAGAACCTTACACCAGTTTGAAACTCCCCTCAAGTCCCAAGGCCTATTACCAAAATCCGAACAGTCTCCGACAGCTGTCGGCATAATGCAAACATTTTTATATCCAGGTATACACAATCCCCGCTATGCGCCAGAACAAGATCATTCTCACCGACGTGGAACCAGGCCTGAGCCCCGACTCAGAGGAGCTCTCGAACGTCATCGTGTACCGGATAGGTCTCATGCCGAGGAAGACGGGCTCGACAGAGAAGATCAACCAGATCCTGATCCAGCTGTATGAGCGTATGAAGACCTCGACAAGGGAGAAGAACCCTGCTCAGGCAGTGATGACCGTAGAAGAGATGGCCATATTAGCCGGAATCACCCGCCAGACCATGTACGACTATCTCAAGCGCTGGCTCAATCTCAATTTCATCATCAAGACGAGCTATATCGATCAAAACAGCAAAGTGGTCATCGGTTACAAATTGAACGGAAACACCCTCGAGACCGCGTTCGAGAAGGCCCGCCAACGGATAAATAACAACCTCGATTTCACGGCGAAATACCTCACGGAGCTGCAACGCGTCATCAAGAACGAGAAGATCAGTATGGCTCAGAAACGGGCTCCAGAAGCCGAATCCAGCGATTCTAAAGAAGACTGAACCTTGTTTATTTTGCTCGATATCTATTCGCTGTTTTCGAAGGCTTAATTATTTGCCATATTGTAATAAAAGAGGCCAAATTAAAGTATCTTGCCGAATACACCCGACACAATTACAAAATAGTTTTTGACGAGTAATGTCGACATCATAACTTAATTAAAATATCATAGCACCTGAACGATGACATCCTAAATTAGCCCATAATACCGAAAATAATCGGTAAAACCACCATAACGTAAGGCATTCATATCGAAAAGTGAGAGTTCATCTATCAATAGAAATCATTTTATCCAGATATTTGATTAGCCATATCCATGGGAGCGGCAGATTCCTCAGGATTAGAGGCCATGACAACAATAGCACATCTGAACAATCCAGATGCCACACGGCTGGCCAGTCAGTACAACATGGATCTTGGACAATCTGTCCTCCAATACTCGAGATATGTAGACGCCCTCGAATCAGCGAATGGCAAACTAGCGGTCGAAATTGATGACAAGGCACCAATACCCGTCCAAATCAAGAGCCTCGATGACCAGACCAAGATGCTAGCTGGCTATGTCATCATCCTCTATGGATTATCAGTCGCAAAACCCATAAAAGTGAGTAGAACGCTCATAAACGATCCGATTTTCCTTACCAACACCAAGATGTTCATCGGATCAGAGAAACGCGTAGGAGTCCTGGACTCAATACTCTCATCAGAAGAGCTCCTCATGAAATGTCAGCGGTTCGAGGAATACCTGACTCAAATCGCAGATTATCGAAAAGCCCTTGTCAAATCGCTCCCCGACTCGTTATTCGACCTCAATTGAAGAAAAAGTAAAAGGTTCATCCCCGTATTACGATGCGCGTGGCGACGTTTTCATTGATCCCGACCACATTCTTCCGGGCCTGAGTCTGCCTGAACACATCGTCCAAGGACACCTTGAGATCCTCTGGAGAACGATGCTGCACCACAGGAACGCCCTTCCGCAATATATTATTGAGGAAACCGACCATCGTAGTGAGCGTCTGACCGCATTTCCTGGCCAAAAGTGAGACTGAGACCGGTCCGGATTCAGTCATCGCGTACAGATGCAAGAACACTTCCTGCTCAGCCTCTGTGAGAGGCAGAGTGATATATTCATCCTTGGTGTTCTGGTGCACATTGAGGAGAAGCGAGATCTGCTCGATACGCTCATGGAGCTTATTCATCTTGACATCGAGATCAGAGAGATATTCATACGAAGTCTGGATCTCATTCGTATTCTCATTGATAGAAGAAAGGTGCTCATCGAATTCCTTGCGGATATTCTCCAGAGAATTGACTGCATCGCTTACGTCGTGACGATCTCTTCGAGTAATCTTTCTAAGCCATCTGACTACATGATGCATTTCACAATTCACCCCCCAACCTCAGAAAGATATGTCTTGACTTCCTCCTTTAAAACCTTTTCCATAGCACAATACCTACATTGCCACCATCTCACCGTCGACGACAGAATGGGTATGGAAAATAATATACAGGTTCTCTTGCCTGCTCAGGGAAACCATTAAGTAGCTGTCCGATACACATCAAAGCATGCGTCTTTCCAGATCAGGACTCGCCATCGAGCTATCAAAGCTCCAAGGCTTCTCCAGTCCCTCGGTGAAGAGCGAGCAATACGCCACCGACTCCGAGATCGCAGCCGACGTGCTTTGGCATGCCTTTGAGCTGGGTGATATCGACGGTAAACGTATACTGGATCTCGGATGCGGTCCTGGATCGCTGGGCATCGGCGCCTCCTTCCTCGGCGCATCCTCTGTCGTGATGGTCGATATTGATTCTAGCGCAATCAGCGACGCCACCTCCAATCTCGCCCAGGCAGATCCCGATAAGAAACTGCCCATCACCGTCAAAGAAGCGGATGTCACGACGCTGGAAAGCGAGGTGGACACTGTCATCCAGAACCCTCCTTTCGGAACCAAGCAGCGTCATGCAGACAAGGCCTTCCTCAAGACCGCCATCCGCTGCGCGCCGGTGATCTACAGCATACACAAGGCCACAACAAGAGGTTTCCTGGACGCATTCGCCACATCCAACGGCTATCAGATCACGCATGCATGGCAATACTCCTTGCCGCTGAAGAATACACAGTCCTGGCACAAGAAGAAAGTGTTCTATGCTGAAATCATATGCGTCAGGATGATCAAAGAAAAATAAGGAGAAATATTCACTCTGCCTTAGGTTTGGCAGGAGCAGGGGCCTTCTTCTCGACCGGTTTCTCAGCAGGTTTTGCTTCAGGCTTCTTCTCAACGACCGTTACCTCAGGCTTCTTGACCTCAGCAGGCTTGGCAGGAGCTTTTTCCTCGACCTTAGGCTTGTCCTCCGTCTTGGACCTTTCCTCGACCTTGGGGATCTCCTTCTTCTCAGCAGGCTTGGCAGTCCTCTTCTTGTCGTCAGATTTCTTCTTGTCGCCGATAGGCTTAGGGTACTCGAAACCTTCGAGCTCAGCCCTGGCCACACCATCGTCGCCCTTGATCACGACGACTTTGATATGGTGCGGAGGATTGCGTATGCCATGCTTCCAGACAAGGTCATTGAGCTTGGGGCCTATTTTGACCGTCTCTGTCTTCATATGCTTGATCAGGAATCCTCGGACCGCAGTGACGGCCTTCTTCGCCCTCCTGTAGAGCGGAGACTTCTGGAATTCCTTCCTGAGCGGAATATTGTAGGTTCGGGTGATATCAGCCATGCTCATCACATCTTCGCCTTAGTGCGGCGCCAGTTTCTCTTGATCGTAGTATGTCGGCCAGGATGCACACGCCGTGCCCTGCCATAGATCTTGGGCACCGTCCAGAAGGGCGCCCAGCGTGTCTGGCGCATCTTCTTAGCGATACGCTGTTTCCTGCTTGGATGGGTGTATCGTGCCATCTTGTTTCCTCATTTGCGTCGTATGCTGATGTCTCGGCGGGGCGCCTCCATCTGTCGGAGGAGCGCTTTCAATGCCTCGTCATCGATCACTGTGAGCTGGCCCTTCTCGACCATGCGGCCGATAATGACCAAAACCTTGACGGCCTTCTCAGGATGTGCCGTCTTGAGGGTGCCGTACCGTTGGACGGCATCCTTTGTCATCATGCGTTTGATCTGCGCCTCGAGATTCGCGACCTCTTGGGCGAACTGAGCGTCGTTCTCAGCCTGCGCAGCGTTCTGCTGTGTCTGTTGTTCGACGATCTCCTGGAGCTTTCGTGCCCGGATCTCATCGATCTTGTCCATAGGTCTACTCCTTCTCTTCCTTCTCAGGAGTCTCCTTCTCAGCAGACTTGGGCTCTTCAGCCGGCTTATCCGCGGATTTCTCCTTGGGCTCAACCTTAGGCTTACCCTTAGATTCGGCCTTAGATTTATCCTCAGGCTGCTCTTTGGACTTATCCTTAGGCTTATCCTCAGATTTCTCCTTGGGCTCAGCCTTAGGCTTAGGAGTGGGTTTCTTGGGCTCAGGTTCGGGCTTGGGAGCAGCCTTGACGATCTGTCCTGCAGTCTTATCGACCAGACCCTGACCTTTCTTCGTGACGATGCGGCCCTTCCTGGTACCGGCCTTGCCTTCTTCGACGAGGCCAGCCTCAGTGAGCTGCTGTAGGACAGCGCGGATGATGCTGCCAGAACCCTTCACAGTCTTGCCTGGCTTGACGCCGCGGTTCTGCTTGCCGCCATACTTGCTGCGGAGCTTACCCACGCCGATAGGTCCAAGGATATACACCTTGCGGAGGACTGCTGCGGCCCGGACGAACCACCAATCAGGATCGACTGGGGGCCTTTCCTTATGGAGGCCGGTCTTGACATAGGTCGCCCAATAGGGCGGAGTGACGGGCTTGAGGCCTTTCAACTCTTTAGCGAGGGCCGGAATCAGCTCATCGGGAGATGCATCATGAACAGTAGCCATTTTGTGCGGTCACCTGTGGAATGTCTCGTTGGTCTTTCTGGCAAACATTAACCCCTTTAAAAAGGTTTCTACTCATACCCTATCATGGCCGACCAGTGCCCAGCATGCAAGACCAGGCTCTGTCCAATCAGAGAAGTTAAACCATAGAAGATGAATCATCATCTGTTTTTAAGGTTATCGGGTCGGTCAACCCTATTTCTTCGCGTACCATCCCATCTGGCGCACTGAAAATCTTTTATTTCCATCAGCATCGATGACAGGAGCACTCCCTTGCCGAATATGATTGAATTCCCCCCACCTCCGAAGGTCATCTCTCTTATGATATTTAGAATAGTCGAACCAATCACCTAGCTCATTCACTGAGCCGATATAATAATCAAATCCATTCTCAATGCACAATCCAACATCCAAAGGGATTTTACCCGCTGGCCACAGATCTCCCGCTTCTTTTTCAGAAAGCAACCCATACGGCCCTAGCGAAAAAACTGTCTCCCCGTATGCCACCTTGGTCTTGTAATCGTCCCTTGCTTCCGTCGCCATCCGCATCTGTTCTTCAGCTTTGGTCTCGGTGGAGCAAGAAATCTGCAGACCCTGGAACAGGGCAAGCATCGCCATCATCATGATCGAGGATTTGGTCAGTCTCATCGAGGAATCCGACCAAGAACCAGAATCCACTCATAAACATTATCACTCGAGAGTGTGAAAAAATAAAGTCCTTCATAACCATTTTAAACGGCCAGCAGTTATCACGACACCAATGACGACGGAAGAAGACTATCCTAGCATCACCAGGAAGGAGACCCCGAATACGCCCGCCGACCTCATCAACATACTCCATCCGCTCGTCAAGAGATGGTTCTTCTCCCGCTTCAAGGAATTCTCGCTGCCCCAGCTCTTCGGCGTCATGGAGATACATTCCCGAAAGAACGTGCTGGTCTCGGCACCCACAGGCGCGACCAAGACGCTGACCGGCTTCCTCTCCATCCTCAACGAGCTCATCGACTCCCATGAGAAAGGCATACTCGAGGACCATGTCTACTGTGTCTATGTCAGCCCGCTACGTGCGCTCTCCAATGACATCGAAAAGAACCTCAAGGAACCCCTCAAGGAGATGGAAGAACTCGCAGGCAAGCCGCTACCCATCCGCATCGGCGTGCGCACCGGCGACACCACGACCGCAGAGAAATCTCGCATGCTAAAACACCCGCCCCACATTCTCATCACCACGCCCGAATCCCTGGCCATCATGCTGACCTCACCTAAATTCTCCGGCCACCTCCGCGAAGTGGAATGGATGATCATCGACGAGATCCATGCTTTGGCCGAGAACAAACGCGGCACCCATATGGCAATCACCCTCGAACGCCTGCAACGGTTGTCCGGCTACGTCTGCCGAATCGGACTTTCGGCGACGGTCGCGCCGCTAGGGAAGATCGCACGCTTCCTCGTGGGCTCAGAGGCCGACACCACACCGCGTCCATGCACCATCATCGACGTGCAATTCATCAAGGACATGGACCTCAAAGTGCTCTGCCCTGTAGCAGACATCATCAACACGACATTCGAAGAGAGCAATGAGGCCATGTACACGCTCATCGACAAGCTTGTCCAGGGACACCGCACGACGCTCATCTTCACCAATACCCGCGCCGCGACCGAACGCGTGGTCGACACCCTCAAGGAGAGATTCCCCACGCACTACACCGAGAACATCGGCGCGCACCATGGTTCCCTATCCAAAGAGCTCCGCTTCTCCATCGAGGAGCGGCTCCGAAAGGGGCAACTCAAATGCATCGTATCCTCGACCTCACTTGAGTTAGGCATCGATATCGGCTATATCGATCTCGTCATCTGCCTAGGCTCCCCAAAGAGCATCGCCCGCTTCCTGCAGCGGGCAGGCCGCGCAGGACATCAGCTCCACGAGACGGTCAAGGCCCGCATCATCGTGTCCGACCGCGATGACCTCGTGGAGTGCGCATGCCTCCTCAAGAGCGCCATCGAAAGGAAGATCGATCGCGTATCCATCCCGACCAACGCCCTCGATGTGCTCGCCCAGCAGATATACGGCATCGCGATCTTCGAACGCATGCACATAGAAGACCTCTACGCCATGATACGACAGAGCTATCCCTACAACACCCTCGACCATCACGCGTTCCGGCAGATCATCGATTACCTCGCCGGCAGGTTCTCATCGCTGGAATCCCGACACATATACGCAAAGATCTGGCATGACGAAGAGACCGGCATGATAGGACGACGGGGAAAGCTCGCACGCGTGATCTACATGACCAATATCGGCACCATCCCGGACGAGACGAAAGTGATGGTCAAGATCGGCGAGCATATGATCGGCACCATCGATGAAGGATTCCTCGAACGGCTGCACAGAGGAGATGTCTTCGTGCTCGGCGGCGCGACCTACGAGTTCCGTTTCTCCCGCGGCATGGTGGCTCAAGTGGTGTCGTCCGTCGGCCGGCCACCCACCATCCCCTCATGGTTCTCAGAGATGCTTCCGCTTACATATGATCTGGCGCTCTCCATCGGACGGTTCCGTCGGCTCATCCATGAACAGTTCGCACGTGGCGAATCAGAAGAAGAGATCAAATCATTCATCGATGAATTCCTGTACGTTGACACCAATGGAAGGGACGCGATATACCAATACTTCGAGCAACAATTCACCTACATCAAGATCCCGCATGACAAACGCATCATCATGGAACATTACCGCGAAGAGAAGAGGCACTATGCCGTGTTCCACACATTGTTCGGCCGCCGCGTCAACGACTGCCTGTCAAGAGCCGTGGCCTATGTCGTCGCCCGAGTCGAGCACCGCGACCTCGAGATCGGCATCACGGACAACGGCTTCTTCCTCGCGTCTGACCGACCCTTCCGCGCCAATGAGGCATTCAAGATACTCAAAGCAGAGAAGCTCGACCTTGTCATGGACATGGCACTCGAGCATACCGAGATATTGAAACGACGTTTCCGCCACTGCGCCACACGATCGCTCATGATATTACGCAATTACCGCGGCCGACAGAAACGCGTAGGAAGACAACAGGTGTCGTCGCAGATCCTGATCAACGCTCTGCGGAGGATAGACCGCAACTTCTCCATCATACGCGAAGCGAAACGCGAGGTCCTCGAGGATCTCATGGACATCTCGCACACCAAAGAAGTGCTGTCCAATATCGAGTCAGGGAGGATAAAAGTCGTCCAGATCGAGACCTCGATACCGAGTCCTTTCTCCTTCAACCTCATCCTTCAGGCGCACACCGACATGCTCCGCATCGAGGACAAGGCTGAGTTCCTGAGAAGGATGCACCAGATGGTGCTGGCGAAGATATCGCTCAAGAAGGGGAAGGCGCTGAAAGGATAACAGCAACACTTTAATACTCCCCGCCATTATTGAGACTCGCCCTGCCCTTTAAGCTTCCCGAGCAACCTTCTGGGGTGCTGTGACCTGAAGTGAGTTTGGCAGGGCCCATATTCTCATGCGTGATCCAAGATGGCAGAGAAAGCACCCCTTCCCCAGTCTCTCGAAATCCATCCAGGCATCACACTCCTCGACCTCGGCGTCATCGTGGACAGCAAGACCATGGTGATCTCCGACACCCATGTCGGCTATGAGGAATCGCTTCAAAAGCAAGGCGTGCTGCTCCCGCGATTCCAGCTCAAGGACATGCTCGACCGCCTCGAGGCCATGATCGAAGTAGCTCGACCAGAGACCATCGTCATCTCCGGAGACGTCAAGGACGAGTTCGGCACAATCAGCGACACCGAATGGCGAGACACCTTGCATTTGCTCGACTTCCTCAGCGAGCGATGCAAAAGATTGGTCCTGGTCAAGGGAAACCATGATACTATCCTCGATCCCATCGCACGCCGTGCAGACGTCGAGATCATGGAGTCCTTCACTGTCGGAGACGTCTTCATCTGCCATGGCGACCGCATACTGGAAAGCGACGCACCGATCATCATCATCGGCCACCAGCATCCCGCGGTCACCTTGAGCCAAGGCGGACGCACAGAGAAATACAAATGCTTCCTCTGGGGAAAGCACAAGAAATCGAGATTGCTGGTCTTGCCGTCATTCCATCCCATCACCGAAGGACAGGACCTTTTCACCGGCAAGGTGTTCTCACCGTATCTCAAGAAAGGGTTCGCGCGATTCTCTGTCTACGTCGCAGGAAGAGAGATACTGGATTTCGGCAAGGCATCCGGATTGGCAAAGCTCACTTGACCATCTTGCGGATGATGTCGGCACGGGTCACAAGGCCACAGAGGACACCCTTCTCCTGCACCAAAACCATCGGATAGAATTTAAGGAGATCATACGCGACATCGGCCAGTGCCGACTTGGCGAGGGTGGGCGGCGCCTCACCCATGACATCCTGCGCATTGCTGTGATGCTTGCCTTCCATGATGGCATCGAGGATGCTCATCTCGGAGACGACACCCACAAGGACACCCTTATCGATGACAGGCATCTGAGAGAATGAATGCCGCTTCATGATGGTGATAATGTTCTTGACATTCGTGCGAGGAGTGACGGAAATGACGCGGGAATTCATCACCCTCCCTACCGATACCTGATCCTGATTCATCAAAGACTGCAAGGTGTCCATGATCTGGAGCGCTTTAGAATAGGTCGGATCAATCTTCCCCGCCTCGATCTTGGCGACAAGGCTCTGAGACACACCACTCCTCTTGGCCAGCTCGGACTGGGTGAATCCCAGCCGCTTACGCAGCGCCTTTATCTCATCCAAATTGATGGTCATGGGTAAAACCTAGAACATGAGCCGGAACACGACGAAACCAATCACGATGCCTACTACCATGCCAATGACGAAACGCATACCAGCCCGTCTCATGTGGAGTCCATAGCCCTCTCTCTCTATCTGGGGATCAACCATTGCTCCCACCTCCATCAAGAAGCGTGGATGGCGAGTGACTGACGAAGGGACCTCCCTTCACCAACGCCTCGTGCGCGACCTCATCCCGTATCTGCTGTTCTTTGAGACGCAGGATGATGTCGTTGAGGATATTCATGAACGCGATGAAGGACTCATACGGGCTATCATAGGGATTGAAATATTTGTGCACGTCGCCATCAGCGAAATACTTGGTACACATGTAGTAGAAGTGATCACTGGTCTGCAGCTCCCGCCATTGCTTGATGAGCTTATCGTCCTTGGACTTGATGACCATCTCCTCGATGGCGTAGATCTCCTTGAGCGCCGACTGCTGCATCTCGTTGCCCAACCAGGCTGACAGGTCACGTTCCAGATCCGCCCAACTGACGAGCCCAGGCACATCGACGCTATCCGTCGCATCCATCTTGGCGAGATCGCTGGGCAGCACGAAGCTGTTGTCCGGATTCGACAGCACCTGGCGGGGCCACTCTGAGAAGAACCGGAATATGCCGGTCGAAGCCCATTGATGTTCTCCGATGGTCTCGTAATCCATGAAGAGGTTGATGTTGGTGCCGTTGCCGTTGACCGCATTGACCCATTTGGTGTACTTGTCCGCAGTGAGCGGGTATTCGTTCCAGCCATGGTTGGAGAAACGGAAGGCGATGTCATCCGAAAGCCGGTAGTTCTTGAGCAGGAGCTTGATCGGTTTCTCATTATTCGTTTGGTAGATATAATTCGGACTACGCCACCCGAGGAGATGATCCGCTCCCTCAGCGAGGATGCCCTTGAAGCCCAGCCTGCCGACATCATCTGCCAATGCATTGGTGTAGATGAGCTCGGTGTTACGGAAGATGGTCGGTACGCGGCCGAAGGTCTCCTTCATGAGCCTCTTGTGCATGAGCACCTGCTCCTCGAATTCCTTCTTGGAATACAACCACGCCAATGAGTGGAAATAGGTCTCGCCGAGGAATTCGACTTCGGGGCATTTCGCCAGCTCCTTGAAGCTCTCGAGCACCTCAGGCGCATACCTCTTGAACTGTTCGATGGCAGTGCCGGTGATGGAGAACGCGACCTTGAAGGCCCCCTTGGTCTCCTTGATGAGCTTGAGGAGCACCTTGTTGCCGGGCAGGTAGCATTTCTTGGCGACGCGCTCCATGATCTCCTTATTGTGTTCGTCAAGGAAATAGTCCTTGTCCTTGCCGATGTCGAAGACCGAGAAACGCTTCATGCGTCTGGGTTGATGGACCTGGAAATAGATGCAGACCTTGACCATTCAGAGACCTCCTGGAGACGAGATGGCCTGGTTGTACACGTCGATGCATCTTCTGGCTGAGTCGGACCACCGCATGTTGCCGACCTCGTGCACCCCGTTCGTCGTCAAGCAATTGTGCAGGGACGGGTAGGAGAGTGCCGCGATGATCTGGGCAGACATATGGTCGATGTCCCAGAAATCGGTGGTCAGGCAGTTCTGCAATACCTCAGAGACTCCGCTCTGCTTCGAGATGAGCACAGGAGTACCGTGCTTAAGCGCCTCGAGGGGTGCGATGCCGAACGGTTCTGACACCGATGGCATCACATACAGGTCGGCGAGCCTGTACATCTCAGACAATTTCTTCCCTGACAAGAACCCGGTAAAGAGGACCTTGTCCCCTATACCGAGCCTTGCGGCCTCGTTGATGAGCCGGGATTCCATGTCGCCGGACCCGGCCATCACGAAGCGTACGTCAGGAAAATGTGAAAGGACCTTGTGGGCTGCATACAAGAAATAATCCGGTCCTTTCTGGATCGTGATGCGTCCAAGGAAGAGCACGACCTTGAACGGTTTCTTCTTAGGATTGGTATTGATGACAGAGCTATGGGAGACAGCATTATGCACGACTTTAACTTTCTCTTCAGGGATGCCGTAATGGGTGACGATCTTGTCTTTGGTGTAGTTGCTCACCGCGATGATAAGGTCTGCTGCGTGCATCCCATGGCGTTCTGCGTCATACACATATCGGTTGGGATTGTCGCCGGTACGGTCGAATTCTGTCGCATGGACATGGACGACCAGCGGCTTGCCTGATGCTTTCTTGGCGTTGATGCCGGCGGCATACGTCATCCAGTCATGTGCGTGGATGACATCATGGTCATGGCTGCGTGCGATGTCAGGAGCGTACTGTGCGAACCGGAATACCTCGGAGAAGAGGTCCTTGCCATAGAGCTTGTCCATGTCCATCTTTCCGGCTGCGCGGACCTGGTGGTACTCATGCGTGTATTGCTCAGGAGAAGCGTAGGCTCTGAGAAGAGAATCGACCTTCTTGATCTTGATGTACCGCTTGTCGCCGGGGACCACGACACTATAGTCACTAGTATCTCTACACTCGCCCTTAGGCATGACGAAGGTGACCCTGGCTCCGTTCGCTGCCAGTCCTCTCGTCAGCCCGAGACAGGCGGTCCCCAACCCTCCGGTGTTGAATGGAGGGAATTCCCAGCCGAACATCAGTATTTTCATGTCTCAGTCAGTCCATTCCTGGGGTAGTCAGGATAGTCAGGTATTCTACTGACTATCGAATGAACTCTACCCATAATCGGTTCTAAGTCTATACAAAGTATACAGCCCAATCCCCCATGGAATTCAATCTTTTTAAATATTTTCTTTTTCACTTCGACATAGAAACGACCGGTTTCTCGACGAAAGAAAGGATGAAAACACTACTTACGGGATGATAGTGGCTGTAGCAGACTGACACCCGAACCGGTGCCGCCAGAAACCAGCAGAGAAGACATGCGTTCGATGGCCTGCTCGATGCGATCCATCCGTCCCTGGAGCTCGTTGATCATCTCATAATTGCAGCGCAGCTCCTCACCTTGCTTGGACAATTCGTCTTCGACATCATCGGTCTGATCACCGACCACACGGATCTCGTTCCGGAGATGTTTGACCCATTGGTCCATCTCTCTCTTGATGACCGGCAGCGCGACCGATTTCCCTATCCGTGTTGGACTTGATGGCATGTGTTCACCTGATAGCTTCCCATTCAAAAGAAGCCAATATACAAATTGATATACTAATATATAAATCTTTTCTGTCTTTGAAAGTAGTGAAACAACAGGTGTTCGACCAAGATTATACTCCCCAGTGGTGTTAAAACTTTTTATACCCGACCCATTACTAGTATTACCGACGGAGAGGTGGGACTATCAGCGACGATAATCATGACAATGGACAGCAAGAACGACCAGACCTCCTGATTGAGGCGTCGTGGGAAGTGTGCAACAAGGTCGGCGGCATATACACCGTCGTCTCATCCAAGGCCCATCCTCTCATCGAGATCTACGGCGACGACTACATGCTCGTCGGACCATATTTCTACGAGAAGGCCAAGTCCTGTTTCGAGGAACGCGCTGCACCACCAGACCTGAAGCCGATATGCCGATCCCTTGAGCAGGAAGGCATCAATGTCCATTTCGGCACCTGGCTGATCAAGGGCAAACCCACCGCGATACTCCTGGATTTCTCAGGCTACACCAAGAACAAGGACATGATCAAGACCGAACTATGGGACAAGTTCGGCATCGACAGCCTCAACTCAGATTACTACGACTTCGACGAGCCTATCGTGTGGAGCTATTGCGTGGGCAAGCTCATCGAACACATCAAAGCGCTCCACCCAGAAAAACGCATCGTCGCACAATTCCACGAATGGATGAGCGCCGGCGGTCTGCTGTACCTCAAGAGCAGACAAATCCGCGTTGGAACCGTCTTCACCACTCATGCCACCATGCTGGGCCGGACACTGTCAGGCAAGAACATCGACATATACGACCATCTCAATGACATCGACCCGGTCAAGGAAGCCTACCGCTATGGCATCCACCCCAAGCACCTGACCGAAATGGCGGCTGCCAAGCACGCCGGAGCGTTCACCACCGTATCAGAGATCACCGGGCTCGAGGCAGAACACTTCCTCGGCAAGAAACCCGATGTCTTACTCCCGAACGGTCTTGACATCGAGAAGTTCCCCACATTCGAAGAGCTCTCCATCAACCACCGGACCACCAAGATGAAGATCCAAGAATTCCTCATGGCCTACTTCCTCCCATACTACCCATTGGAGATCGAGGACGCGCTCATCATGTTCACGGTAGGCAGGCCAGAATTCCACGTCAAAGGATTCGATCTGCTCATCGACTCTCTGGCGAAGCTCAACGAGCGGCTCAAGTCCATCCCCGATGCGAAACCAGTAGTCGCATTCTTCTTCGTCCCAGCAGCCATCAAACGTGTCAAGCCGGAGATCCTTGAGAACAAGACATTCTTCACTGACATCAAAGAATACGTCAGCGATCGTCTCCGCCAGATCGAGAACCGTATCATCGAGCACATCCTCACAAGGAAAGATTCGATGGACATCTTCACGGTCGAGGAACGAGAAGAGATGCTCAAGAAGCTGCTCCGCCTCGCCAAGACCGGCGACCCGCCTGTCTGTACCCATGACCTCTGGCACCCTGAGACCGATGCTTTCCTCAACGAGTTCGCCAAGAAGGGATTGACTAACAAGAAGGACGACAAGGTCAAAATCATCTATTATCCACTCTACCTCGCCGGCGCTGACGGACTGCTGGACCTCGACTACTACGAGATGATCCAAGGGACCCATCTCGGTGTGTTCCCCAGCATGTATGAGCCGTGGGGATACACCCCGCTGGAGACAGCGGCGCTGGGCGTCATGTCGATCACGACCGACCTGGCAGGCTATGGACGATACATCCAGAATGAGCTCAGAGAGGGAACCCCTGGTCTCGCAGTAGTGCGACGGTCGGGCAAGAGCTACGACGAGTCATGCTATGACCTGACAGAAGCCATACTGGCCTTCACCAGGCTGAGCAGAGCGGACCGTGTCAAGAACAAGATCGAGGCGAGACGGATCGCGTCCATGGCCGACTGGAAAATCCTCATCGGCCGCTACCTCGAGGCCCACTCGCTTGCCCTGAAGGAGGCATAGATACGGTGACGGCGATGAAAGTCACCCATTCCCTCAACCTCAAGGAAATCCAGCGTGAGGTCGATTCTCCAACCTTCCTTCTCGGAGACAATAACGGGTCATTCACATTCCTGTCTAACAAACCTTTCTCCCGCTACGGCGGGTATCATATCCGGACCGAACAAGGCGTCTTCAAGATCCTCGAGGACGTGGCACTGGACGGACCCGAGGAGACCGAAGAGATCGTCAACAACGTCACCTCGGTCCAGCGTCTCAAAGGCCACAACCAGGAGACGCTGTACATGCCAAAGGGGATGGGAACACTCATGTGCTTCCTGGAGAAAGAGGCCGACCTCAACATTGTCATGGATGTGAAGAAGCCCTACGACAACAGGGAGAAGGGAAGGCATTACCACATCGCGGTCCACGACGACCACATCACCATCACATTCGAGAAGCGGACATCCCGAGAGGAGGACGACTCCGACGGGCGTCTCGAATACAAGATGCATATCGTGCTCTACGCAGACCATTTCGATTCCCAAGTGACTGACAAGTGGGTGGAACGGGAATACCATCATGACAAGGAGCGCAACAGCACGCCGTGGAAACGGTGGGTGTATGAGGCTCTCCGTCTCCGCACCAGTAAGGTGGCGATCGCGGCCGCCCCCGGTGAAAGAGAAGCGCTGACCAAGGCACGGCAGGCATACACCACGTTCAAGACCAGGAACGACCTCAGCTCCATGCGGGAATCAAGCCTCGTCCTCGAACAAGACGAGCTCATGCTGGCCTACGACCATTGCAAAAACTCGCTCTCCTGCCTCAAGGACGGAAGCGACATCTATGCCGGATTGCCCTGGTTCTTCCAGCATTGGGCCCGCGACTCGGCGATCACCGCGAAAGGGCTCTGGCTTTCAGGACAAGAAGAGTTCTCCAAGAAGATGCTATTTGAACTCTCATCAAGAGCATCGTACAACGGCCGTATACCTAATCGCATCCCCGCGACAGTCACTGAATCGGCAGACGCCACCGGCTGGACATTCCATCGCCTCAATGAGCTCGACCTCGAGAAAAAGCTGACGCTGCGCGAAGAGAAATCATTCTTCGACCGCCTCATCCACGTGATATATCTCCTGCGGAAATTCGAGACCAAAGACGGACTCGACGTTTGCGGACCACAGGAGAGCTGGATGGACTCCATCCAACGGCAAGGCGCACTCATCGAACTGCAGGCCATGCGCGCCACCATGTACAGCGCGCTCGCCCATTTCAGCAAGACCAAGGGGCAATACCTCTCCGAACAGACAGACCTGCTCAAGGAGGTACGAAAGGCGTTCTGGAACAAAGGTCGGATACGAGACGCTGCCGAGACCGAAGAGATCCGACCGAACATATTCATGGCATACTACCTATATCCCCGCCTCTTCCCACAGAATCAGTGGGAACAGGCTTTCGACCATTCCCTGCACCACCTCTGGCTCTCCTGGGGTGGGTTCTCCACCCTCGACGTGGATTCGGAGACATTTCATCCAGACACCACAGGTGAAGACGCAGCCAGCTACCATAACGGCGACTCCTGGTATTTCATCAACAACATGGCGGCGTTAGCGATGCATCGTCTCAACCCGAAAAAATACAAAGAACAAGTCGAGAAGATCGTCGAGGCCTCAACCCGCGAGGTCCTCTGGATGGGATGCGTAGGCCATCATGCCGAGATATCCTCGGCGTCTGGCCAGAAGAGCCAGGGCTCTCCTGTGCAGGCCTGGTCGGCAGCGCTCTTCATCGAACTCATGCACGAGCTGCATAAGAAATGAATCATAACATTTTTATTCTCCGGAATCTACCAATACCTCATGTCCGCGTACCGATGTGAACGCTGTGGCGGGCCATACGTCAAAATTTCTGAGAAGAAGCTAGGCGACACCACATACTTCATACTGAAATGCCAGAGCTGCGCCCATCAGGTAGCCCGACAGAGTTGACCATGCAAATCTACGGCACCGCGACAAGACGAGAAGAGATGGTCAGCATGATTTCTGACCAGCCAATGGCATTGCAGGAGATCGCGAGCATGCTCCATGCGGACATCAAGGACGTCGTCGAGGACATCCAACATCTACGGTATGCCGTGCGGCCTAAGAAAATCCATGTGGAGCCCGCAGCGTGCAGGGCATGCAGCTTCGTGTTCCGGGACAGACGGCGCGGCAAGACGCCGACGAAATGCCCCTGCTGCAAGGGCGAACGCATCAATCCGAACAAGTATCTGATCAAGTAGAGAATTCTTATCGGAATTTTTCTGTCAAGAGAATATTTATATCTTTTTCAGCATGACTCAGCGGATGGCGGAACAGAACCTAGATAGCTTGTTGCTATCCGAATTCGGCACGATCTCCGGGACAGAAGTGGTCAGTCTCGGTCATCCGGATCTGAAGGCAGCCTTGCTTTCCCACTATGCGAGCGCGGCAGTACAGGATATCCAAGACGAGCTCGGGCTCGAGAACATCCGCCGAGACATCAAGGTCGGCATCGCGGCAACCCGAGTAGAGGTCGATTCCAAAAACGGCCACCCGTCTCAGCATGCGTATGTCCCGCAGATCACCATCAACGGCAATCTTGAGAATAGACCAGAGTATACCAGATACGGCGGATGGGATGGCGTGTTGAAACGGATCACAGACAGAGTCAAGGAAGCCTCGCATGTCATCGGTTATTCATTATCTGGATTGAGTGCCACAGACGAAGCCGATTCGAGAATCTCAAAGCAATACACAGGAGTACAAGTCAACATCTCACCGCAATCCTATGATCTGGTACACAATGCCGAAGACAATGGCCACACCCACGGCGGCGGTGTGCTGCCCGACGTTTTCGGCGACGGCGGAGTCTTCGTGGCCGGGGCCAACCTTGATTCTCCTGAACTTGTCTCCAACGAAATCGTCATCGCTCGCCGAATCAATGAGAATCTCACCAACCTGTTTGATGAAGGCAAGATCCGAGGAGGATACGACGGCAAGGTCCAGGTCGCAGGAGAGATGGACCGTGAGAGCGGTAAGTACAGGATACGAGAAGTCAATGTCTCAAAACAGAACGACAAGTGGGACGACAAGGGACAACCCCAGACGAAGGATTCTCTCAGAGACATCATCTGGAACGAAACAGTGCTGCCTGCGCTCAACGGCTACAACACTGATCCAGTGTTCGCCTACAACACCGCGGGAGAATGGAATGACGGAGGAGAAGCAGTGGACATGGGAGAAGGGTGCGACCACATATTCTGGGCCAATACCGGTTACCACAAGAGCGCCGATCCCCAGGTCGGCGAGGACCCCACAAAAGCGGACAACATCGAGTTCATGATGCGGGCATTGTCCAAGACCGCCCTCGAGGTCCTCAAGGATTATGGGGCTTATGAGGTCATCGCGAGATCTGAAGCAGAGATAGGGCAACCAACCCTCAAATGGATCGATCTTGAGATCATGGATAGGACTGGAAAGCTGATGTTCACCGATAACGGGACCAAACGAGGATTGATTAAAGCTTTCCTCGCTGATGACAATGCATTCCCTATCGACGCGAAGGGCATCATGCAGCGGTACTGGGTAAGACCGCTTGACCTGATAGAATACATGACGCGCGGCAATATATATGGATACACCGCAGACGAGGCCCCAGACCTGCCCTGGGAAAATGTCACCCGTTATGTCAACCTGGTGCGTGGCAGAGTGGAGGACTACATTTCGTCGACCCCATATTTAAAAACACCGTTTGCACCAGACGATTACCCCATTCCACAGAAGATACACGTGAGGGCTGCAGTAAGCAATTGATGAGAGAATATTCCCATCCGACTAATCCTATCAATAACATTTAAAAATTTTGCAATTTGCGAGCCTTAGTCAGCATATTCTCTATAAATACGAGGTGGAAGGCATATGGCAACGAAAATCAATTTCATTACCAGTGAATCCGTGACCGAAGGTCACCCCGACAAGGTCTGTGACCGCATCTCAGACGCGATCCTCGACGAGATGATCAAACAGGACAAGAATTCCCGCGTGGCGGTAGAATGCCTGACCACGACGGGACTCGTCGTCGTTGCCGGCGAGGTCACCACCAAAGGCTATGTCGACATCCAGAAGGTCGTGCGCGGCACCCTGAAGGACATCGGCTACACCGATCCCGATTACGGCATCGACTGCGATGATGCAGGCGTGCTCGTCAGCATCCATGACCAGAGCGCAGACATCGCGCTCGGCGTCGACGAGAGCGGCGACCACGAGCAAGGCGCAGGCGACCAAGGCATGATGTACGGCTTCGCATGCTCAGAGACTCCTGAGCTCATGCCGCTTCCCATCATGCTCGCCCATAAGCTCACCCAGAAGCTCGCCGACGTGAGAAGGTCCCGGGAAATCGACTATATCGGCCCCGACGGCAAGAGCCAGGTCACGGTAGAGTACCATGACGGCAAACCGGTGCGCGTCGACGCAGTGGTCATCTCGACACAGCACGAGGAGCGTGCGACCCAAGAGAAGATCCGCAAAGACGTCAAGGAACAAGTCATCATCCCGGTGCTCGGGAAATTGATCGACGAGAAGACCAAGGTCTACGTCAATCCGACGGGAAAGTTCGTCATCGGCGGACCCGAGGGCGATTCCGGGCTCACCGGAAGGAAGATCATCGTCGATACCTACGGCGGTGTCGGCAGGCATGGCGGCGGCGCATTCTCCGGCAAGGACCCATCCAAAGTGGACAGGTCTGCTGCGTATGCCGCCCGTTACGTTGCCAAGAACATCGTGGCCGCAGGACTCGCCACGACATGCGAGGTCCAATTGAGCTATGCCATCGGTGTGGCTGAACCGACCTCCGTATATGTCGAGACCTTCGGCACGGCAAAGATCCCCGAGGAGAAGATCTCAGCGCTGGTCAAGAAACACTTCAAACTGACGCCGAGGGGCATCATCGATTCCCTCGACCTGAAACGACCGATCTTCAAGAAGACGTCAGCGTACGGCCACTTCGGCCGGGAGGACCCTGAGTTCACCTGGGAGAAGACCGACAAAGCGGCAATCCTCGCACAAGAAGCGGGATTGACCAAATAAGCCCGACGGCAAACCCAGGACATCACATTATTTTTTTTCCCTTATCTCATTCTACCGACGATATTTCCAGCCAGACAGATCACTAAATTAGCGATAAATTTCTAGATATTAAAAAAAGTACAAAAGGGACAGGATTTGAATATTTGGTCTTTAGTAGTTTCAGAACTAACCCTTCATCTTGCTCTTCTTGGTCTTGTCTGAGATGATGGCAGAATTCCCAGTGGGGTCCTCGATGATGATCTTCAACTTCTCCTGACCCCATAGCACCTTGCTGAGCTTCTTGAGGATGTTCTTGGCCTTCTTCTTGGCATCAGCATCCTCCTCAGTCTCCTTGGCCGACTCCACGACGGCCTTGACCCGGTTGAGCACACCCTCTATATTGGAGATGAAACCATTGGAAGCGACACCGGGCGTGATGGTTATGATGTGGGGTATCTTGATCGTCGCATTCCCGGACTTGACCACGCGTACCTTGAGGTCCTCTTCGCCATCGACCTCGAACTCATACTTGGCGCCCTCATGTTTCTCGGCAGCCTCGACGTCAGCCTTATGGTACTTACATGCAGAACAGCTCATAGAGAACAGGAAGACTTGGCCGAAATACGGTATCTCGCTATGATCCTCCATCAACGTCAGCGATTTCTCATTGCACATGGGACAGGGCTGCCCGTCGATGATCGAAGGTCCGTCATCGCTGCCAGATGAGTCGTCAGCCATAGAGTGATTCTCGGGAAGAACGTATTTATAGTTTTCGTTGGTCGAAAGTAGAGGACGAAAAGAAGGCTACATCAGCTGCCGAGGACATGCTCGTCCTGGACAAGCCCGGCAAGCTCGTCGTGCAGCACCCTTATCCTATCAGCGACTCTAGGTCCGATCTCCTTGCTGAAGCGGTCGAGCACGTCTGCCAGAGGCACCTCTTTGTCATAGGAGACGATCTTGTCGGCAAAACACACCACCTTCTCCTCGATAGATAGAGGCAGATAGTCCCGGACCGGCAGATCAAGGCCTTGGCGGTCGATATCCCCTTCAGAGATCCCGCCGCCAAGATGACGTTCAGCGACGAGCGCATGATTTTCGAGGCCAAGATCACGAAGGATCCGGCCACCCTCGACGCCATGACGATAGGCACCCTTGCCCGGCGGCACCTTCGACCGTCCGATGTCATGGAGCAAAGCAGCCGTCTTGACGAAGGCCACGTCGCAGCCGAGGATGGACGAGGCGATACGGACGGCCACCTCGGCGACCTTACGGCTGTGGGCCAGGACGATGGAACGACCGTTCTCGTCGTCGCCGAATGCCCCACAGAGTATCCCCTCAACCTTTTCCTCGTCGACATCCATGAAGGATCAGAAGCAGATGACATTCTTAAGTCTGTTGGTGTTAAAAAAAATACATGGCCCTAAAAAAAGCGGCTCCCTGAGTTGACGAAGGGGGTGGTTTTCGTAGAAAACGATTCAGGGAGCCCGAGTTGGCGGTTGGACCATGATAATAGCCTATAAGCATAACTAATATATAAATGTTACGATTCTTTATCCCAGTATACGAAAAAGTACACTAGTTCTTCTTGAAGAATTCACCTATCAGCCGCTCATATTGCAGCGTCACTGACAGCTCATGATCGGGCGGGAAGTACCTCCGATAGGTCGGCCAGGCATACCGCTCGTCGAGGAAGATGATGACACCCTTGTCGGTCTCGCTCCGGATGCATCTTCCTGCATTCTGGAGAGTCCGATTGAAAGCAGGGAAGACATAGCCATAGTCCCAGCCCCGCTGGAACTTCTCGTCGTAATGCTCTATGAGCTTCTTGGTCTCGAGGTCAGGCCGCTGCAGCGGAAGCCCCACCACCACGACGCCCTTGAGCAGGTCGCCAGGGAGATCGATGCCCTCGGCATAGTTGGCGCTCGAGACGGCGAGCAGCACAGCACCGCTCTCCTTGTACCCCTTGAAGGATTCCAGCAGGGCAAACTTGTCCTCCTTGGTCAGGCCCTGCCGTTCGCAGAACATCGTCTTCTTGCCCGTTTTGGCCATCCGTTGATGCACTTCGTTGAGAATCGAGTAGCTGGGGAAGAACACGAGCACGTTGCCCGACACAGCCTCAGTGATCTTGACACAATGCGCAGCGATCTGATCGTATTGCTCCGGACTGCGCATGGAGAATTTCGTCGTGGTCGCGGGCACGATGAGCGAGAGACGGTTGTCTTCAGGGAACGGGTTATCGTATTCGCGGTAGATGGTGTCGTCCGGGACGCCGAGGATGTCACCATACATCTCGGTCGGCATCAAGGTGCCAGACATGATGATCGCCGCATGTGCCTCAGCCAAAGGGGCACGGGTCACGACAGATGGATCGAGACAACGGTAGGCAAGAGAGTATGAAGGGTGATCACGGAAGGTGGAAGCCTGGATGATGCGGACGAAACCGTAGTCCGGCCCCTTCCATGCCTCAAGGAACGCGCCTATTGAACCGAGGAAGCTCTGCCTCGCCTTGGCCCGCACCGCATCGCCGAGGAAGGTGAGGTCTGCAGTGAGCTCTTCATACGCATCGAGTTTTCCTGCGACGAGCTCGATGAAACGGTCACGTTCTACCAGAGTCTCCCCACCAGGCTCGGTATTCTTGGCCAATGTCTCGAGCGCCTTCTCCACATTGCGGACCTTCTCGATGGCGTCATCGAAACGGTTCTTCTTGGCCTCGCTCTTGGCACGGTCGAGGATGTATGATGTGAGCCTCGTCGATGCGAGCTCACGCATACGTGAGGGCAGATTATGCCCTTCGTCGATGATGAGGATGGCGTCGGTCAAATGCTTGTTGGCTCGCGCGAAGAAACCGTCACGTATCGAAGGATTGAAGGCATAGTTGTAATCGGCGATGATGACCTCGGCGCCGTCGGCCATCATGGTCGCGAGCTCATACGGACAGAGCTGTGAGGCGGCCGCCTGGTCCATGATGTCGCTGACCTGACTCGGACCCTGCTCGTGTAACGACTCGACTGCGATCTTAGATGTCGGAGAAGGGTTGAGCTCTTTGTCTCGCGTGTTGGCATAGAACGGACATGTCCCTTCCTTCCGAATGGCGCGGCAATACTCCACGAACTCGCTGCTTCCCAACGCCTCGATGCCAGGCTGCAGGCACATATGCCGTTTGCCGATGATGTCAGAAGACTTTATCGTCGTCGAGTGGGCGTCCTTGATGGCACGCAGCGTCTCGATGGCGATCTGATGCTGAGTGTGGCGTGACGTGAGGAAGAACACGGTCTTTCCGCTGTCCTTTGCCGCAGCGAGGGCCGGTGCTAGGGCAGAGACGGTCTTGCCCAGACCGGTAGGCGCATGCACGATGATGCATCGGCCCTCTTTCACTGCTTTCTCGACCTGGACAAGCATCTCATTCTGGGTCTTTCGCACCTCAGGAAAAGGGAAGAGAAGGTCTTTTTTCCTCTCGGGAGAGAGCATGTTCGGGCCGGTTGGCAAGGGGTATATATGATTTGCGGTGCAGGAAACGAAAGATATTTAAGTAGACACATATCATCTAGAAACTATAGTTGCAAGTACTCTCAAGTGAATCTGAAAGGGACACAAGATGACTAACGAAAATATATTCAATGTATTTTTCCGGGAGAAACCCGCCATGATGCTGGTGAAACTGAACCAGGCCAAAGGGGAGGTCTACGCCTCATCACTGGCTAAGCTCATCGACTGCACATATTCTCATGTCGTCAAAATCCTGCAAGAGATGGAGAAGGCAGGACTGGTTAATTTCGAGAAACAGGGACGGCTGAAACTGCTGACCCTGACGAAGAAAGGCACCGAGGTCGCGACCCGGATCGAAGAGATAAGGAATGTGCTTTAGTTCTGATGTTGGCCCATCTCGTATAGCGATTTCAATTGAGCACTCATTGGAATGCCCGCTTTTGAGAAAATATCCACCAGAGCAATCACCTGCGGATATAGCTTTGCGCTATCCGGATGGATGAGGAAATTCGGTGAACGTAAAAGAGAAAGAATTTCCCGAGTGATTTCTGCTGGAGCAGTAACAAGCATTTTTCCCACTGGCTCGAAATATTCTGCCTGCATCTTCATGAATGTCCTCGGATCGATGTCTGCCGAATTGTTAAGCTCGTAGTCCGCAAGTTTGGTCGTCTCTTCATAGCCAAACTTTTTCCTGTTCGCCAAGATGTCCGAAAGAATTTCTTCCCGGCTGAGTTGATCACCATCTTTAGCGAAGTCAGTCATCTTCCGTCGCGCGATGACATGATCCACAAGCACATCATCTGAATCGACGACCGTATTGATGACAACACATTTCATCTGCTTACCGCGATTCGCGAGTTCATCGACGTACGCTCTGACCGTCTCGATGTCTTGTACCGTCCTCGCGCCAGCCCAGAATCCGATCTCATACCCACTCGTTGATGTGGTAGGAATGTTTCCTGAAGCGAGCGTCTCAAGAATAAGCTCAGGATAGAACATAGGATTTTTCGCAAGCGCTTTCTCAGAAAAATCATACGCTGAAGTAGCGTTAAGTTCTTTCTTTTTCAAGAGGTAGCTAGTGAGGTCACCGCTCGAAACACGGAAGGCATCGTACGCATGCTCTGCAACAACACCATTGGTATCTTTTCCGCTGCCTCGCTCACCGATTGCGATGACAATGATATCAAGAGGACTGTTCTGCAACGCGTCAAGAATGTCTTTTTTCAATTCGTATCGAACAGATGTAATCCTATCATCGAGAGGTAATTGGTCGTCTGAGATATCCAAAACTCTTACTGGTGCGGTGACCATTGATAACGGAAAAAGGAGCACATATAAAATGGTTTCGGCAATAACCACTCCGAAATGGTCAAAATATATCGTTATCGAATCCGAACTGACCTAGATTAACGTTGTTAATTGTTTATGAAAAAAGGTGTTCCATGTTAAAGGTTTGTTTGTCAAACCTTCGAGCATGGCTGGTGTTTTTCCTTTCTTTTTTTCTATGAAGTTGTGTTGTATGCTGAAGATTT
>JBDRHG010000013.1:0-15541 GCA_043817075.1 archaeon
AGACCAGGTTTATCAAAAGCCACACAATTCCTATTTGGACATACAACATCTAATTTCCTTGCTTTTCTCATAAAAATTCACCTCTGTAAACTACAAAGATGAACTACTATTTAAACAATACTATTCTAGGTCAGTTCGCTATATATAGTTTATGCTTTTCTCTATTCTCAAGGAGATACACTTCGGCGGAAGCTTTAAAATGGAGCATGGCATACTCAATCCCATGACGACGCTGATCGCATGCCTGTCAACAGGCAAGGGCACATGGGCCGAGGTCGTGGCCCTCATCAATACCGAGGAATGGGAGAACATATTTCTTTTGACCAATGAATTCGGCAAGGAGAAATTCACGAGCCCCAAGGATGCCGAGCTCATCGTGTTGGATGCCGGTAAATCTATGGATGAATTGTTCGAGCAGATGCGTGCGGCGCTTGACGGCAAGGTGTCCGGCACAGAGGTCGCGATGAACCTCTCTTCAGGCAGCGGCAAGGAGCATATGGCTTTAATCGCTGCGGTCTTGAAACTTGGCTTGGGATTGCGGCTGGTCACCGCGCAGGACGGCAAGATGGTCGTGGTTTGCTAGACTCTTTTTAAATCTGGATTCTGGGGTGAAGGTGCTGGGAGAGGATTGTGGGGCTCGGGGTCTGGTTGTAAGAATTTTTTCATTTCCTCTTCATAGGCTTTTTGGCCTTCCCTTAACAGCGTCTCTAATAGTTCCTGATTGACATTGACATGCTCCACTTGGTCAGTCGAGTCTTTTACCACATCAATGATCCCCGTAGTGTCTGCCTGTGGATAGACTGTGAATCGATCGATATATTGATCGCCACCAATCTCTGCCCACTCATTTATCGCGTTCGTAGTGAGTCCCTTCACCACACCGCTGGGTTCAGAAGCCATCCCTTGGATTTTGATGAGGGTATCGTCTCTCGACAATATTTCTGCATTGTCATTGAACATCCGTGTGGTCAGATCGTCGAAGAATGCAAGGGGGATCCGTGCATCAGACCCTTCGATAGGTAGGTACGCTTCGATCTCTCCATGGTAAATGGGCATGCCTTGGAATTCGCCGGTTTGGTTGATGTTCACATTGAAATCAATCAAGTCCATGATGTTTTGTACTTGTTCAGGTGATTGCTGGCAGGCAATTGAGAAGATTTGGAGCCCAATCGCGCTGTATAAGATCTTCCTCTTATGGTTGGCGATTCCTTCCATCATGGTCTGGGTACTCTGATAGAGCATCGCCTGGCTTTGCTCGACAGCGTTCTCAACCGTGTCGGTGACTCTGCCCATTGCGTTGTTCCCATGGACATAGGCGAACCTCGAAGCGTCGTTGAATTTTTCCTTGAGGGCACTTGCATTGTGCTTCACTCGTTGATACAGATCCTTGATCGCCATTTTTCTTATCCGATAGTCTGTTCCGTTACCGGCTCTGGATGTGTGTGCTTGTATGCCTTGCGGAAATACTCGTCCTGCACCTTCTTGACGACTCGCTCGAGCGCTTCAGGATTGAGGTTGCCATCCGCGTCGAACAGGTCGAGCCGCTTCAGCGCCTGCATGTCCAGCACCACGCTGTCGATGTAGTGGTCGCCGACTCCAGTGTGGGCTGAGAGCCCGTTTGGCGTCAACGCCGCGACGGTACCGGCGTTCTCATCGGTTTGCAGGAACAGCAGATGCCATCCCTGTTGGATGTCCGGCCCAGTTGTCGTAGGCGGTCCCGACATACGAAGAGCTGCCCTCTGTCCCATTCGGGATGGTCAGGATGATCTTTCCCTGCTAAGCACCGGGGATGCTGCTCGTCGGCGCGTCCCGGAATGAGACCTCATACTTGATCCCGGGTGCCGGCTCGTCTCCACAGGAAGACACGATGAATGATAGTCCGACGGGTGCCGCGTATGCCCTGAAAGACTCATAAGCATTGCGCAGCGTCGTCATCCGAAGAATGGGGTCCAGACTCATTTATATAATTTCCGACAATATTCATCAGAAAGTGGTAAACTCACATGATGCCGTGCCATTTGTACAGCAGACGGTTGACGGCCTTGACCAGGTCGTATTCAGACCCATACACGGTCAGGCAATTGTCCTCGACGACAATCCGCGGTCCTTGAGGTGCATCAGGATAATTGATCGTATCGTTGAGGTAGATCACGGGCTTATCGGTGTCTCCGCAATGCACGATGGTGGCGCCCTCGCAGCCGGTGGCATTGCGGTCGCAGCCAGGGAAGACCTTGAAGTGCATCACTTGGATCAACGATGCTGAGAGTTCGCTATTGGCGAGCGCGGTGTATCCCAGCCTCTCTTCTGTCGGGTTGAAGGTGACAAATGTCCTTCCGATATTGCCTTCTGTCGCCCCTGCTTTGACCTGGCTGAGGAAACCTTCGACATCCCCTTCTATCATGACGTCCTGGACATCCTTTGGTCCGAAGTGCAACGGTAGCACATATTCGTTGCCGTCCACGGGGTTCTTGATCTTTGTGTACCAGAGCCCGTCGATCAACACGAAAGAGAATCCGTTGTACATGTAGCGCGTGTCTGAATCCTCGTCGATGTGGTCGAGCATGCCGTCGACGGTCTCGGGATCAGGGGAGAAGAATATCGTCACCAGGATGAGGCCGATGATGATGCCCACGAATGCCGCCACGAGGATGAACAGCGCATTCCTGCTACGCTCCTGTTTCGATTTCTTGGTCATGGGAATCACTCGATGACGCCGAGCATGCCGTACATGATGGCTTCGGTGAGAAGTAAAAAGTCGCCTTGGCCTCTCCCGGTGAGCGTGAGGCAATCCCCATCAATGGTGATGCCGGGCTGCTCGCCTTCGCTGAGGACGATTACCGGGACAGACACCGTCGCATGCTCGCAAGTGCGTACGGGAACTCCGTAAGGGTTATCATCTGTCAATGCCGCCTCGACATAGGTGTTCCTCTCCCCGAGCGTCTCGATGAGGGTGAGCTGTAGCACGGCGAAGTCCTCGACGAACGAGGAGGTCTCGTTATAGGTAACGGATAGCATGTCGGTCGCGCTGAGACGTACCATCACACCATCGTCGATGGCGAGGCTGTCCATGCTCTCGGGAGGGTAGCTGAATTGATAGCTTTCTCCTTTGACCTCATAATGCGTCTCTCCTTCGTTGGAGGTGACCTGTTTGATCGTATGCCCATTGTATTCTGTCCGATTGATCGTGGAGCCGGAGAACATGAATGCCATCACGCTCGTCGTCATGATCAGCACGATGAATATCGACATGATGTTCTTCTGGTTCCAGAAACTCTGTTTCTCTGACTTTCGGCGGCTCATTGTGATCCTTGAATCCGGGGGGATATTTATACATTTCGTTCCCTTCAAAGGATTTTGCAGCCTTCCGAAATGTGTATCGATTTCGACATATCGTCCCCGATACCATCATAATCGATATATTTATATAGATATAACGTTATAGATATGACGAGACCGATATAGTCGGGTGCACGAATGGCTAAAGGACAACTCAAACACGTCATGCTCAGATGTCTCGGGGAAGGCCCCCAGTCAGGCTATGGCCTGGCAAAACGTATCGAGGAACAGTCCGGGAGCTGGAAACCGAGCTTCGGCTCGATCTATCCCCATCTCAAGACGATGCACAACGACGGTCTCCTCAAGACCAAGAAATCGGGGAGGAAGATCATCTACAGCCTCACTCCCCATGGGAAAGAAGAGCTCAAGGCCCAGGGCCTGACCGATAAAGACCTGGTCGAGGAATTGATGGGGCGATGCAAGATGCTCTTTCCTGGGCTGGAAGAGCTCACGCCTGGAACGATTGACCTTCTTGACAAGTCCTCCCGCGGTGAGAACCCGTTAAAGGACGTCCAGGAGGAGACTGTCGCGATCAAGAAGGTCTTCATGGACCTCTATGCGAAGGGACTCATCAGCAAGAAGAAGAAAGAGATCAACGCGGTGCTCAACAGAGCGGTGCGTGACCTCAAGAAACTGCTCTGAAACAATCACGAGAGGGAAAAAGATGAAACGTCGAGTAAGAGGAAGCAAACCCCATGTGCATGGGAAGCCCATCATCCAGCTCCAGGACGTCTGGAAGATCTACAAGATGGGCGACGTCGAGGTGCAGGCGTTGCGCGGCGTCTCGCTGACCGTACGCGACAACGAATTCGTGGCCATCATGGGTCCGTCCGGAAGCGGCAAGAGCACCATGGTCAACATGGTCGGCTGCCTCGACATCCCCACAAAGGGTTCGATCCTGCTCGACACCCAGGACATCGCTCACCTGTCGGAATCCGCGCTCGCCCAGATCAGGGGCCGGCGTATAGGATTCATATTCCAGCAGTTCAATCTCATCCCCACCCTGTCTGCCCTGGAGAACGTCATGCTACCCATGACCTTCCAGGACAAGTCCATCGAAGAGAGACGGTCGAGGGCGAGGAAGCTGCTCACTCTCGTCGAGCTGGACAAAAGGCTGGACCACAAACCCAATGAGCTGTCCGGCGGCCAGCAGCAGAGGGTAGCGATCGCAAGGTCCCTTGCTAATGACCCCGAAGTCATCCTCGCAGACGAGCCCACCGGCAACCTGGATTCCAAGACCGGCCATCTGATGATGGACTTCCTCGAACGTCTGCATATGGAGGAAGACAAGACGATCATCATGGTCACACATGACGATAACTTGGCGCATTTCGCCGAGAGAATTGAATATCTAAAGGACGGACAGATAGTCAAAGTCCTCAAAGGAAAGAATAACTAGAGGTGAACATCATGGGAAAGCGTGCATTCATCTTCGTCGTCATCGCGGTGCTCCTCACCGGCCTATTCGCCACAGGAACATTGGCCGCCACGGCCACGGAGAGCCAAAAGATCATCATCACCATGCTCAACCAGGATCCTGATCCTGTCGAGCCTGGTCAGACCGTCGACGTCAGGTATAAATTCGAGAACCGCGGTTCGTCCTCGGCAGACAACGTCGAGGTCCAGATACTGCCACAGTTCCCCTTCTCAATCTATTCGGGAGAGCCTATCCAACAGATCGGGACGCTCGGCGGAAGACAGATGGACGAGGAAGGCGCTGTCGTCAAGTACACGTTGCGTGTCGCATCGGACGCTGTCGAAGGGACGAGCGAGGTCCGTCTGCAGTACCGTGCGGACGGCGGACCATGGATACGGCTGGAACCTTTCGACCTGACCATCCTGCGTCACCAAGCAATCCTCTACATCCAGAAGGTCGAGACCGAGCCTTCCACAGTTGCGCCCGGCAAGGAGACCACGGTCAAGATGTTCCTGAAAAACCTCGCCACGACCGGCATCAAGGACATCTCTGTCGATCTCGGTCTCGTCACCGTGGCAGCGACGGCCACTTCGTTCTCCACGATCGAGCTTCCCTTCTCGCCCATCGGATCGTCGACCCAGAAGATCATCGAGTCCATCGGTCCTGGCATGCAGGAATATGTCGAGTATAACCTCATCACTGATGCCGACGCTGAAGCCAAGGTCTACAAGGTGCCGGTGAGCATCACCTACTCCGACGAGAGAGGGGCCAACTATTCCACGATCCCATACATCGCATTGGTCGTGTCAGATGTCCCCAGCGTGTCGGTATCCCTGGACTCCTCCGACATCATCAAGCCCGGTCAGAAAGGGAGTTCGACGGTCCAGTTCACCAATATGGGTCTGGGCAAGATAAAGTTCCTCAACGTCGAACTCGCCGAGTCGGACCTCTACGACATCCTGTCGAGCCCTGAGGTATACATCGGAAACATCGACTCAGACGACTACGAGACCGCGGACTTCGACCTCTATGTCAAGGATTGCGATGACGAATGCCATGTGGCCCTGCCCTTGAGCTATAGCTACATGGATGCCAACAACAATGAGTACTTCAGGCAGGAGACTATAGATCTCGTCCTGTACTCCTCCGAGCAGATAGAGCAGCTCAACCTGGAGCAGAAGAGCCCTGCGGTCGGCATCATCATCGTGGTGGTGGTCGTCGTGATCGGACTCTTCCTGTACGGACGCTGGCGCAAGAGGAAGAACAAGAACAAGGAATGAACAGGGAGCGCACGCTTCCCTCTCATCCCGCCATAGAGGTACCTGATGAAATTCCAAGACTATTTTTCCCTATCGGTCAACGCGCTGACCAAGCGCAAGATGCGAAGCTATCTGACCATGATAGGGATATTCATCGGGATCGCCGCGGTGGTGGCGCTGATCGGGCTCGGAGAGGGCCTGCGTCAGGCCATCATCGGCCAGTTCGGCCAGTTCGGGCCGGATCTCCTCCAGGTGCAGGCCGGCGGCGTCCAGGCCGGACCTCCGGGGACGGGTGTCATCACACCGTTGACTTTCGAGGACGCCGAAGACATAGGAAACGTCAAAGGGGTCAAGGAAGCCGTCCCACGTCTCATACGGTCTGTCCCAATGGAGTTCAACGACCGTCACTCTTTACAATACACCGCAAGCATGCCTGACGGCGGACCACGCCAGGAAGTGGAACGCGTCATCGGTCTCGAGGTCACCAAGGGGCGTCTGCTCAAGGACGGCGACGTCAACAAGATCGTGGTCGGGTCCAATTTCGAAGAAGAGGTCACATTCGGCAAGGCCATCCGTATCGGCCAACGTCTAGAGCTCGATGGCAAGCTGTTCGAGGTCGTCGGCATCCTCAAGAAACAGGGCAGCTTCATCTTCGACAATATCGTCCTGATGAATGAGAGGCCGATGCAGGACCTCGTCGACGACCATGAGAAAGCGGACATCATCGCCGTCATCGCGGACTCTGCCGACGACATCCCCGTCGTCAAGGAACGGATAGAGAAGCTTCTCCGGAAGAACCGGAAAGTGGATCTCGGCGAGGAGGACTTCTCTGTCGAATCAGCCGAGAACACCATCTCCACCATCAACTCGACGCTCTTTGCGGTGCAGGCATTCGTCTACTTCATCGCCATGATATCCATCGTGGTCGGTGCCATCGGCATCACCAATACCATGTACACCGCGGTGATCGAACGCATAAAGGAGATCGGCGTCATGAAATCCATCGGTGCGCGCAATAGCAACATCTTCTTCCTCTACTTCGTCGAGTCCGGCATGCTCGGGGTCGTCGGCGGCATCGTCGGCATACTCTTGGGCATTGGGATGGCCAGCGGCCTCGCGGCGCTGGGACGTGCGGCGGGCTCTGACCTCGTCCGCGCGCAGTTCGACTGGTGGCTCATCGTCGGCGCGCTTCTCTTCTCATTCCTGCTCGGCAGCATCGCCGGCATCACACCCGCCATCCAGGCGGCGCGTATGCATCCTGTCGATGCCTTGAGGTACTCCAAATGAAGGCGGAATACATCAAGTACGCATTCCAGAAGATGAAGAGCAGGGGCCTTCGCAGCTGGCTGACCATACTTTCCATACTCATCGGCATCGCCGCCATATTCGCATTGGTCTCACTCGGAGAAGGGCTAAAGGTCTACGTCGACGATCTAGGCCAGACCATGGGCCGCGACAAGCTCATGGGTCAGGCCGCAGGATTCGGTGCTGGCATCGACGACACATTCCACTTCACCCAAGAAGATATCGATTTCCTCAGCAAGGTAAAAGGCGTCAGTGAGATCGTGCCGTCCTATATCGGAGGCGTGGAGATAGAGAAGGACAAAAGGAAAGTCTACGCTTTTGGCATGGGTATGGATTGGGGCAAAGAAAAACGACTCATCGAAGAGATGCTCACCGTCAAACTGGATAAGGGCAGAGCGCTCAAGACGGGCGACAGGCTCAAGGTCACGCTCGGCTATAACTATCAAGTTCCCTACAAGCCATTCCGTGATCCGGTCAAACTCGGGGACAAGCTGTTGATCAACGGCGTCAAGTTCGAGGTGGTGGGATTCTATGAATCGATCGGCAATCCCTCTGATGACGCCAATGTCTACATGACACAAGAAGGCTACGAGGCCATCTTCCCCGACAGCAAGGACAAATTCTTCTACTTCTTCGGTCGGGCCGGTTCAGGGGAGAATCCTGTCGAGGTCGCCGAACGGATGGAACAGAAACTGCTCAAACGCAAAGGGCTCGATGATGGGGAACAAGATTTCTTCATCCAGACCTTCGACCAGGCCATCGAGAGCTTCTCGGCCGTGCTCGGTGTGATCAATGGCGTGCTCGTCCTCATCGCATTTGTCTCGGTCATCGTCGCATTCGTCAATATCATGAACACCATGTACACCTCAGTGCTGGAGCGGACGAAAGAGATAGGCATCATGAAATCGATCGGAGCCAAGAACGGCGACATACTCTCCATCTTCCTTCTTGAGTCCGCGGTGATGGGTTTCGTCGGTTCGGTCTTAGGCATCGGACTCGGTTACCTCGCCGCATCCGGTGCTGGTGCCGCGGTGGCCGCCGCAGGGTATACGATACTGCAGCCGGTCTTCCCTATGTGGCTTATCCTCGGCTGCCTGGCATTCGGCACCGTGGTGGGTGGCGCCGCCGGTACCTTGCCTGCTTACCAGGCATCGAAACAGAAGCCTGTGGATGCGCTACGGTATGAATAGAACTAGACCGTCTCGTAGAGCATCTGCCTTGCGTCGCGGAGATTCTGTCTGGCTTCGATGAGCCCTTTCTCGAGAAGTTTGCTGAGCGCGTATCTCACGGTCCTTTCCGGCAGGAAGGTGGCCTGCACGATATCGGCCTGGGTGAGGGATTGTTCTCTCGTCAATGTGGCATAGACCAATTTGGACGCTGGCGAGAGCCCTTTCAATAGGGATGTGTCGGCGCGGATATTCCTTCTTCTCAGCCGTTTTCTCGTGTCTGGGTCCTTGGAGAACTTGATGATCCTTGCAGGATGGTCGTGCTGACGGATGGTGACGGTGTCGACGCTCATCGGCAGCCGGATAGCGCCGTCGATGACCACGACAGGACTCTTGGCACGGATGTCGCTGACCTTGAGGACCGAGTCTTTCGGTACGACGATGGATGGGTGCTTGTTCAGGGAGGAGATGGGTGTCGCGACGAGGACGCCCGATCCCTCGAAAACGGTGGGGCCTCCTGCTGATAAAGAGTAGCCGGTCGAACCGACCGGTGTGGCGATCACCATGCCGTCGGAAGAATCCTGCTGATAGGGGAACCCGTCGACCATGAGGGTGTAGTGCATGAGTTTTGCGCTACGATTAGGGAAGATGCCGATGTCGTTGAGCGCTGGTGGCGATGTCTTGTTGCCGATCTGGGCCTCGATACGGATAGACTCCTGGACCGAGAAATTACCCTTGGAGATAGAGGTGAGGCGGTCTCTGTAGTTGGCGCCGTTGGCCTCGGCGAAGAAGCTTGCGGCCGACGAGACGCCGAGGACCGGGCGGCTTTTCGCGTCGCGGACCACCTCGAGGATGAAGTTGTCATCGCCGACTGCGACGATGATGTCCTCTTCTGTATTCAGTCTTTTCTTGCCGATAAAGGCCGTGATTTCCTTTGCTAGGGTCTCGCTATGCCTTTCCTGGCTATGCCGAACAGAGAACATGAGGTCCTGGGGGAAAAGAGTACTATTAATATGTTTGGCAATATTTGCCTAGAAACAATCACGCAATCATGCCGCGACGACCTGTCGGGTCACCATCTCGAAATGCAGGCCGAGGATCGCGAGCTCAATGGCCACAGGCAACGCTTTTATCTTGGTGAACGTCGTGCGCATGATCAGCCACCAATACCTGAACCTGGAACGGGACACGATCCCGATCCTCCAGAGGCTTCGGGTGAGCGCATGGACGTCTTGCCACCGCAGCCGTGTACGGACAGTGGGGCGGTAGTTCTTGATGAACTGATGTATCCTGCGATAGTATTGCTTCGGCGTATAGATCGTGCTGATGATCGACTTGTATCCTTCAATGAGCTTTTCCGCTCCCATCTTCGGGATGAAATTGAGGCTCCCGTCAGTGTTCTCACCGCTGAACTCTCCCAAAAGCCTGTTCTCATCAGCGAGACGGTGCCATAGCCGCGTCTGAGGAAGAGCGGAGAGCATACCGACCATCGCGGTGACGATACCCACCTGCTGGATGAAACGGACCTGCCTGTCGAAGATCGTCTCCTTGTCGTTGTCGAATCCCACGATGAAGCCCGCCATGACCTGCATGCCGTTGCCCTGGATGATGCGGACCGATTCAGCCAGGTCCCTCCTCATGTTCTGGTACTTGCCGCATTCT
This sequence comes from archaeon, assembly GCA_043817075.1. GTDB lineage: Archaea > Nanobdellota > Nanobdellia > Woesearchaeales > JAADFO01 > CAYVGP01. Next base: position 10,146 of record JBDRHG010000013.1, read on the forward strand.
TTGAGGCTGTCGACGTCAGGCGTCTCGATGCCGACGAAGACCTTGGAGAAATTAGCCTCGCTCATCATCTTCATCAGATCCTCGTCGTCGGCAAGGTTGGTGCTCGCTTCGGTGAGGAAAGAGAATGGGTATTTCCGCATCTTCTGCCAGGCGATGATCGACGGGAGCATCCTCTTGACAGTGGTCTTGTTTCCGATGAAGTTGTCGTCGACGATGAAGACGCTTCCTCGCCAGCCGGCGTCATGCAGGGATTGCATCTCTCCGACCAGCTGGTCCGGTGCTTTGGTCCGGGGCACGCGGCCGTTCATGATGACGATGTCGCAGAACTCGCAGTTGAAAGGGCAGCCGCGGGAATATTGTATCGCCATGCTCGCGTACTGTCGCATGTTGAGCAGGGACCACATTGGTATGGGTGTGGTGTTGATGTCGGGCCTTTCCTTCGATGTGTACATCGGCTTTGGTTCCCCTCTCTCAAGATCATCGAGGAAGACCGGCAATGTCGACTCCGCCTCGTTGAGTATGAGATGATCGACGTTCTTGAACCGTTCGTGCATGGTCGTGAACGCCGGACCGCCTGCGACCACCGTCTTCCCTGCGGCCTTGCATCGGTCGATGATGCTCTGGGCGCTCTTCTGCTGCACGATCATTGCCGATACCATCACCATGTCGGCCCAGCCGATGTCCTCATCGGTCAGCTCCTGGATATTCGTGTCGACCAGACGTTTCTCCCATCTTTCGGGAAGCATGGACGCGATCGTGATGAGGCCCAGCGGCGGGAAGGCCGCCTTCTTCGAGATGAACTTGAGAATGTTGGAGAAACTCCAATAGGTGTCAGGGTATGTCGGATAGACCATGAGGACTCTGGTTGCCATAATCTAGAGTGAGAAGGGATTCTGATATATAAGGTTTCTTCACTGGGTATCCATGATCTTTTTTCCCCATAAACTTTTTTATAATGGCTCTGTTTTCCATGGCCTTATGGGCATTTTCAATTTCTTGCGTGGACTCGCTGAAAAAAAGGAGGCAGAACCTACACGGGTCTCGCTTGTTGAGCTCGATACTCTTGTCGTCTCGCGGCTCAAAGACAAACAGCAGGCATTGGCCGACCGTATGTCTGTGCTTCGCGCATCTATCGACAAGACCCAGGAGACGATGCGGCAGCATCTCCGCGACATGGTGGATGCCGAGATCAAGAAGAAGAATATCCCTGTCCGAGTGGTCAATGTCATGGACGGCAACAAGAAGACCTACGAGCATAAGGCGAACCGATTCTTGGACCGTCTTTCTGTACCTGATGACGCTGATGAATTGGCCGCGTTCAAAGAGGACTTCGACAAGGCGTTGGCCATGTTCACCAAAGACACCGCGCGAAACTTCCAGATCATCGCAGAGCTCTTCGGCGAGCACACCCATGACCTGGCTCAGGACATCCGTCATCTCGAGAAGCATGTGAAGGACCTCGTCGGCGCCTATGATGCGTCAGGAATTCCAGCATTGTTGAATGTGCAGGAGATGATGGCAGAGATCCGGAAACACAAGGAGAAGAGCAAGGCACATATAGCAGCGCTCAAGGTCGCAAAATCCTCGCTCACTGATATCAAGAAGAACATATCTGGGGCGGCTTCCCGGATCAAGGAGATCAAGGACGGCGATGATTATGCTTCCTACCATAAGCTCATCGCCGATTGTGAGACTGCGAAGGAGGATATGCGTTCGCTCGACCGTGCACCATTCCATTCATTCTCTGTCATCGAGCCTGCGCTCAAGAAATACCTGCGCATGACCATGGACCAGAGGCTGGTGTCCGGCTATGTCAATGATTCCTTGGCTGCTCTTCGTGATGATAAGGAGTTGGCGATCTGCACAATCCTCAAGAAGATGGCCGCTGTCATCGAGAAAGGTGATCTCGACCTCAAGGACAAGAAGAAGGAACGCGTGCTGCGGGAGGTCGAAGGCCTGAGCAAGGATGTCCTGCTGCGGTATCGTGAGCAGTATGCTTCGGTCCAGGCCAAGGTCGCCTCGTTGGAATCGAAGATAGAGAATTCTGATGTCATGACGCAGCTCGAAGAGGCTTCTGAGACTCAACGTCTTCTCGAGGAAGACGGTCGCCGGCAGGAGGAAAAGATCGCCCGCATCGAGGGCATGGCATCGGCTGCCAGCCCCAAGGAGCTGATGGCTGAATTGCAGGAGAAGGCCGGTGAGGCGCTGGGTGAGCCGCTCATCTTGCGAACGTGACAAGATTTATATCTCATTCTTGGTTCGCTGGGCTCTATACTGCCACAAGGTAAAAGTCCGTTCGACTCGCTGGTCGATAAATACACGATAAAGTTAGACAGGCGTGTCCTCCCGGAAATAGAGCATATCATGGAGGGCCATTACGATGATTATGGTCTGCATGGATTGACTGCCGTGTTCCAGAAGAACAAGGCCTATCCCCTCAAGACTGTGGTCAGGGATTATTCAAGTTCACTTGAACAGAAAACAGACATTTTGATAGGTCCGTCCCAGGACAATCCGGATCTGACCAACCTTGCCTGGGGTGGATTCACTCAACAAGGCGATTTCTATCATTACACCCTTTCCCAGACCCAGTTTCCCAATCATGTCCATCCTGCCATCAAGCAGTTGGGATATGACCTCGAGGCCATCGATTACGATCCCACTCTCCACGACACGATCCGATTCTCAATCGTCGGAAAGGACCTCGACGTCCTCAAGGAACAGTATCAGGCTGTCCAGAAACTCATGGGTGGGGAACCACCGATCCCTCTCACTGATCGGGGCACCGATCTGCATAAGCAGGCGATCGCAATGTATGTGCCTATGATCTTTCAGACAGAACTGTTAAAAATTATCAAGTTGAGACATGACCAGAAAGATCGTCCAGAAGAGAGAAACTGAAGGCCATTTCTCGCGCTGATCATTTCCCGCCGATACGTTGATATCTTTCTAGAGTGGGCACATCATCTTCGACGATCTTGTCGAAGATGATATCGAATTCTTGTCTATTCGGCGGTATTGTCTCCTGGATCCGTGCGATGACTCCATCGACACTATCATATTGTTCATCAATGTCATGAATGGCGAGATCCAATGCATTGTGCAGAGCCTCTTTGACCGCTGGCCTCTGCAGATACCATTTTGTCCAGTCATGATGGGACACATGAAGTCTCTTCACCTTAGTTGGTCTTTTCGGATTTATCCTGCCGGCGTTGTCAAGAAAATATCTGAACATATTGTCTGCGACTATGCGGTAATCCATATCGCTTTGATAGAGGCTGATCAAGTTCACCTCTGCTTTCATGGTGTCATACAATGTGTCGAAGGTCTCGACTCCTATATTCAATCCAGCGTCTAACACTTGCGAAAAATTATCTTTTTTCAGGCAGTCGGGGAAATCGGAATATGCGTCAAGAAGCAGGATTGATTCCCCGGCGTGTTTCTTCATGTAGCCGACTTCGAGTGCCCAATCGGTAATGATGCCGGAAAGATCCTGCTTGACATCAGCGTGGTTCGCTGTTCTTATCGCTGCGATCTTCTGTAAGATCTTGAGCAACGTCAACTCACCAGCAAGATATCCTGAGACATTCTTCTCGATTGGGACCAACGAGAATCCCTCCCTCGGCATATCAGCTTGGTCGACCATGAGATGGAGCGCGTATGCCCGGGAGAACATCATCATCTCAGGATCATCGAGCTCTTTTGCTTTGTCGTAGAACAACTTGACGAGCCCGATGTCGTGGACCTCGGGCCATCCCGGACCTTTGATGATCGAGCCCATATAGTCAGGGAACCATGAGGCCCAGTGAGGATCGCCTAGAATCTTTTTTTGGAAATGTTGATGGATCTCTGGGCCGGGCATCAAGGGACGAATTGCCTTATATTTATCATCCTATGCTTTTAAGTTCAGAACTATCGGATCAAATAAAATCTAAAAGAATAAGAAAAAATTATTTCTTTCTCGTTTTCGCCTGTTTTTTGGAACCGACACCGGCCTTTGCGAATTTGCCTTTCTTATTCGCATGATGATTCGCTCGCCAATGTCCTTTCACTTCGGATCCATCCGCTTTCTTATATCCGGCAACCCAGAACTTCGTCCTGCTTTTTGCCTTCGGAGCCTCTTGCCCTTTCTTATCGTACTTCTTTCTCCTTTTTAATTTCCAAGCAGTCTTAATATCTCCTGCTTTTTGAGCCGCAGTCCTTTTTACCATATTAATACCTCCTTATTACCCTTGGTTTCTATTCTTGGCTTTACTCTATTTAAGCATTTCGAGTCTCTTGCGTATGATGCGATTCTTTGATTGGTATGGTGATGCACAGAACAGAAAAAGAGAACCAGGCCTTGGAGGGATGGGTGGTGGCACTGAAGAATATCAGTTCAGATATCTGAAAAGTCTAGATATGGGTGGGGATGGGTCACGTCGACAATCCTCTTAACTTCTGCAGGTTCAAATTTGTTCGTCGTGGATACCACGTCGTACAGCTCATGGTGATGACACGCTTCTATACTCGAGACTCCTGTGGCAACTAAACCTAAAAGTTCATGGCCAGTTTGGCCGCCACTGGTATTTTGCAGCATGTATCTTCCATCTGGAGATTTTGTCACGAAATCCAATACGTCAAGCGGTGTGACTTCATATTTATCATCACGCCTTTCTAATGCTTGAAATTCATCAAATTGAATGTCGTCCCAGTTGCATAAAAAATTGATGCCATACGAATCTCTTCCGATTTCAAGTCCGAAGAGATCTTTTAACCAACCAACTTTCGGATCTAGTACTAATTCCGGAGACTTTAATGATAATTTCCTGTCAAAAGGATTCTGGTGTTTATTATGTTGCACGATCAACTCAGCAACATCGTCGACCGCGTGGTCTGGTGCTTGTAGGAATGAAAAGACATTGTATATTCTACCGAATATCTGACCGCCAGGATCCACCAGCACATAGAAATCCAGGGGATCGCCGCCCTTCTCCACAAACTGTTCAAGTGTCCGATAAACTGTCTTTCCCCATAGAATCGTATCGTCGCATAGGATGGTCGGTTTACTCGGATTCCAATCCCCCTCGAGCTGCATGGGGGTGGAGTGTGGCTCGAGCAGCATGATGTCTGCATAATCCATGCCTAAATGGTCTGCAAGGACTTCTGCGGTTGGTCTCCCTCTCGTTTCAATGCTCACTACTTGCGGATCTCTTTTTGCAACACGATTGAATAAAGGGGTGGTTCCACGGAACATTGGAAGAGAAATCGAATTCCTCGAACTGACCTAGAATAGTATTGTTTAAATAGTAGTTCATCTTTGTAGTTTACAGAGGTGAATTTTTATGAGAAAAGCAAGGAAATTAGATGTTGTATGTCCAAATAGGAATTGTGTGGCTTTTGATAAACCTGGTCTA
>JBDRHG010000014.1:0-101376 GCA_043817075.1 archaeon
AGACCAGGTTTATCAAAAGCCACACAATTCCTATTTGGACATACAACATCTAATTTCCTTGCTTTTCTCATAAAAATTCACCTCTGTAAACTACAAAGATGAACTACTATTTAAACAATACTATTCTAGGTCAGTTCGCTACTCGATGAAGATGCTGACCTTGCTCGGGTCATAGCTCCAATCAAGCGGTAACGTCTCGTTGAGCTTGTAGTACTTGACCAAACGGTTGATCTTGGACACCGTAAGCTGCAGGCCACGAAGGCCCGTCATATCCTTGTGGTTGTCCTCAAGATGCTTCCTGATGAGCACCTCTTTCTTGATAAGAGCGCGCAGGTCCTCAGGGACTTTGAGCGACAGCTTCTTCTCGGCGAGGATCTGAGTGATGCTCTTGCCGGTCAGCGTCTTGATATCGACGATACCGTAGGTATCTCTCAAGTGCAGACCGATCAGCGAAGGCATCTGACCTTCTTTGGCCAACTTTGTGACAAGGAGCTCGATCTCCTTAGATTTATAGCGCAGCCAGGACGGCTGGGACTTCTTGAGGGGCTTTGTGCTTCCGCTCTTACCCTTCTTCCTTGAATACAGTCTTGCCATGAAATCACCTTGCAGTTTGATATCCAATAGGAAACATGAGAATTGACTCTGTTTCCAGCATGGGAAAGCCCAAGGGACCGTCCCACCTCTCAACACTTTAGGCGAGTCAAATCGCCTTTATAAAAGTTATGTATGGGCCCGGCGAGATTTGAACTCGCGACCACTCGATTATCAGTCGAGCACTCCACCAGACTAAGCTACGGGCCCAAGTATTTCCGTTGATAATCCTAAGGTGTTTTTAAACGTTTCGTCGATGGATCAGTCGACCTGCAGGATATAGGCCGCCACGAGCCCGAAGATGCCAGCGACGATGAGGAAGACACCTACATAGGTCAGGACCGCAGGCAGCGCCACCGAATACACATAAGAGAAAGAAAGCAGCAACAGACCGACCACGACGAGGAAGACGCCAGTCATGAGCGGTATCGGTCGCATAGGTTCACCCGAAATAATCCTGTTTCTCGGTCACTACAGCCGTCTTGGCAGCAGCCTTATTCTCCTTATTGGCGATCTCGACGCTGTCAGGCCGCTTGATCTTACCGAACCGCTTCTCGAAATTGTCTATGTTCTTCTTGAGCGCAGTCAGGAAATCCTTGGCCAGATGCGGCTCGATGAGAATGACATTATGGCGTACACGCAAGCGCATGCCCTGCTGGCGCAGGTCAAGACGAGGCGTGACACTCTTGAAATCCAGGACCAGCCGTAATGGATTATGGACGACGCTGACTTCGTCGGCCGCGAAAGCCTCCCCGTCGTCGACATCTACACGTATCTCTTGCGCAGGCATGAGCATCCCCTCCTCAGATGCGGTTGTAAAGGGGCTTTAAATAGCTTTTGGGCGCCCAAATCCAGAAGTCATCCACAAAAAGGGACGAACACCAATTTCATTTATAAAGAGCATACACCATCAATCCTCATTTATAAATGTTACAACTATTTAGTGGCCACAACAGCGAAAAGTTTAAATAGTAGTTGTACCTACATAGTAATTACATTTTGCCTTTCTTACCCAAGGGCGTACCCTCCCCCCTCATCCTTGGGTAATATTTTCTTTTTTGGCGCCAGACGGTCAAGCAATACGAACCCAGAGGTGACCAGCATGACCCTTGCCGAGAAACTCGATATGAAAGTCAGTGCAGAGGCGAAAGCCGAAGCTGAGACAACTGAATACGAACTCATCCTGTTCGATATGGAAAGCACCTGAGGTGATACCATGATATCGCTGATGATACTCCAGAGTGTGGTCCCTTTCGTGAGGACATGGGTTAGAATGAGGATGGGATAGGCTCAGGCCAACCCATTCCCCAGACCGTCCTGCAGATACTGTAATTGGGCTGTAGCGTCCTTGATCGATTCCGCAAGGCCAAGAGTGAACCGGAACGGATTCCGATAGATTTCTTTTATCGATTTGAAATATGATCTCATCTCTACAACAGTGTCTCGCGTTATTGTCGCTTCGACATGAGCTTGCCCCGCCAATAAAAAGCCTTCCTGATACAGCAATCGATTCTCTTTCTTATTCATTGAGGTTCTCCATCGAGATATATATTCAGACAGATGTCCAAGATACCCCCTCATCTTCCCTAATATCTCTTCAGAAAGGAACCCTCCGTCGGAATACAAATTTATCCGTTTCCATACTTGGTGTATGTTGTTGAAATACTGTTCTGGCATCGATTCATCAAGCCAAGCTTCTTGACAACGTTCCATCACTTCCTCGAATGCATTGACTCTGCAGCTACAATCAATATACAATCTCTCCAATACATGATCATACTCTTCAACCAGCGCGGACATCTTTTCTTGTCCATCGAAGAACTGGCCACCAGGACCATCATCATCGATCATCGTTTCCATTTCAGAGATAGTGCTCACTGCCCTCAAGAGACGGTCTTCCAAGCTCTCAAATCTATGTTTCGCAATATCCTCAGTCAAAAGAGAAAATGATGCTGAATCATCACTAATATCTCCCATCACACACCCCCTGCAGGTTTCTCATATGAAGTCGCATGGTGGGGTGTCGCAGCCGGCAATTGGAATGTTGCTCCTGCCCTATGCCAAACAGGATGGACGAGAACTGGATTACCGATGATTGAATTAACTGCATCATAAGCTCCGAGCATGTTCATGGCGAGCTCTTCCACCTGGCGACCACTCAATCGGACAGTCTGCCGATCGGCCTTCATAGCACGATACACTCCAAGAACGCTTTTGGAAGTCTGAGACACGTTTTGGATATAACGGAGCGCCATAGTAGCCTCAGATGTAGCGCTTTCCAAGGAATCGATAAGCGCACCCATCACCTGCTGCTCTCGTTCAGCATATGTTTCATGAGCCATATACTGCTGTTTGAGCATGCGATTTTCACGTATTTTTTTCTTCTGAGTGAGCGCAATGGCAGATCTGAATCCAACGCCGTCTCCACGCTTCAACCGGGAATTAGTCTCGCTCTCATGGAGATATCTCTCCAAATCACGATATAGGTCATCCGTGAGTGAATCATTCTTCTGGATATTGTCCTCTGTCCGCACCATGAGTTGTTGTTGACGTCTGTATAGCCCTTCCCGGACATACATACTATGGCCTATCGCTCGACCCAATAACCCTGATAATCTTGTACTGTTATCAATAAGCCTATCGAAGAGATCTTCGACCTGGTTTTGATTCTTCAGATGCATCCCTTCCCTGACAACGAAACGGAGCTTCCTGAGTTTATCCCTGACTCCAGTCTTCCCTTCAGTCAGTTTATCATAAATCAGCCAAGTGAGTAAGATGGATTCGTCTTTGACAGTTTTCAGTGAAGAAAAATACTCAGAGTCAAGAGTCGACTGATGCTCGAATGTTGCGTCCGAGATGTAGGTATCTTCCGATTCCTTCAGGAGAGTCTGTATCTCAGGATCTTCACGTATATCATCTTGCGATACCATCACCCCATCAACTCTACCGAAAGAACCTTTCCACGAATGACTGGCCTCACGAACGAGAAGTCTCTCCAACGTCTGCTTACCTCCCACTCCTTCCGATTCCATTTTCCGCACCCCATCATCGCATCAGATAGTCGATGATTCCTTTGCTCCGATCTTTGACCTTATCCAATAATTTGAACTTCCCAGGGACATGTTGGTAGGGATTCCTCTCAGTTCCAATGAGCATGTCCTTGTCGAATTCTGCCTGCACCAAGGTACGATCAAACACCCATTCTTGGTCGGGTCTGATATACTGTTCAACGATAAACGCGTCCGCAGCCTTTATCCCCTGACCGAACTCGTCGAATGCAGAAAGCCGTACACCGACCTGTGCTCTTGTCATATCAGGAGAAAAAATGATAGGATTATCATAAGGATTGTAGTCCGTCCCGACGATTGCTTGGAGCATGGCGAACCCATCTGGTGAAAGCTCATGTCGGACTTCATGATACCCCGCCTGGTCCTGAATTGAATCCTGACGTAATGACCAGCGTTCAGACACTAGTCTTTCAAGCAACACCGTCCCTAACAACCCTTCGACAGGCATACGGTTCCCCCATCTTTCACCCCATTCTTCTCCTCGAGACCGAATACCTTTGACAGTCGTACCTTCAATATCGAAAATGTATCTTCGATGGATTGCTGCATCATCAGCCCCCACAGGATAAGTGATCTCGACAACTGCTGCCCTGCCATCCTCGAAGAACTCCTGCACCTCCGCAGAAAGCCCCTTATCAGAAACGCGAGCACTGACATAATCGCGAATCTCGTCATCTGCCAGATAGAAAATAAGCTGATCCTCAATCTGCATCTCAAGTATCTCTTCAGCGTATTTCTCCCCTAACCAGTCAACACCCTTTCCAACAAAGATCTTGGCCTTATTGAATAGATCATGGTACGACTTGACTGTGTGCTTCACCTTGTCATGCAATACCTCTTTGGTCGACGGGTTTTTACGGATAAATCCGTCTTCTATACTCTGCGCAGGCAAGTTATGCGAGAAATATAGGATGGTCGGAACCGTCAACAATGCAGCGAGCGTCTTTCTCATGAGAAATGGAGAGGATGTTGAATAACAAATGAGTTCTCCTGACAAGCCCGTGAAACATCCGAGTTAGTCGGAATATTCTGCAAGAAGGTGAAAAACATCCGTTGCAAGTAGTCTAGAACGAAAGATATCCATCTCCACGAGCAGTAAACGACTGCTCTCGAACGATATCTTCCACAATCATATTGCGACCAAAGACGCGATAGGAATGATCATGCAAGCATTCTTCAAATGAATCCATCTGAGCCATCGATGGGAAGACAGCCTCAATCAACAGCATGCCAGGTTCTGCCGCTAGAGCATGAGTGTTGATAAACGGACTTACCTCTATGAACAGATCCCCTGACACTTGTATATCTGAGATCGCATAAAACACTCTGACCGGATTACCCAGATGGGAATAGTCCAATAGCGTCGCGTGCTTTTTAATAACGTTTCGTTCGAGGAATTGGACAGCGCTGAAGACCCTCGCCACAGAAACACCCAACAATTTGGCAATGACCGCGACTGAGAGCCGACTATCCGCTCTCAATAATCCCAAAACATCCATTTGAAGTTGAGAGAGATGATAGGTCACAACCACAAGGCTATATGAGGTTTCATAAACATTCCCGAAGAAAGTTCAGAAATAAATAGCAGTTCCCGGAAATTCTTCACCCGCCGATCCACTTCCCAATCATTCTCGCGTTATACCAACAACCATTCATCAGAGTCATCTTATCTGCTTAACCCATCTTCTTCAGAAGCTCGAACCCTACGTCTTCTTTCGTCTGAACAATCCCAGAATCCGCTTCCGCCACTCTATTACTTTTAGGTCTGTTCCCTTCTCGCTTAACGTATCCAATGGTGTCAGGGGGATGGTGTTTTATACCTTTTTGGGTAAGCAATTCTGAAAAGTTCACTACCGGTTCTTCTTTTCCAGAAAAAAAGATTATTCCCTGCATGAATTCAGCCATATATTCGTCTGTAAAGAAGCCGTAACTGTCTGCCAACTCTTCCTCTTCTGGTTGCGAGAATCTACCTTCGTTATCATTAAGAAGTCTCAGTTCGTGCTCAAATTTTGGGACTTCAGGAAAACCTTTGATAATCCCATCATTAAACCAGACAATAGAGACTTCTTGTCCATTGTTGAACTCAATGAAGGCATCTACAAGTTTATTGTGATCAACATCAATTCTCTTGAAAGTTTCTATGTCTTTTGTCTCAAGATAATGCGTAAATCCAAGTATTTTTTCAAAGTCATTATGCTCTAACCCAACCAATTCTTCTTTGTCATTAGAGTAATGTGTAGCATTGAAGCATCTATCACACATGCCATCATGCCAGTCTCTATTATGAGCAGAAATCGTTGCATTGCATTTTCTACATTTGGCGTTCATTTCTTCAGAATGACACATTTTAATAGTCCTTTTTTTGCTTTCAATTTCCGCAGGACTTATTGACTCAATAAATCCACCTTCGTCCCATAAGTCGTCTTCCTTCCCCATAACAATCCCTTTCAAGAGACTCTCAATTTATTATAACACTTCGTCGTGAACGTAATCACCGCTTTCGCATATTCAGCATCCAGGATTTTCCCGTAATATAGCATGCCGTTCCGAAAGTATCTTAGCTGATCTGCAAACTGAACTTCGTTCTCACTGAATCCGATAATCCTCATATACGCTACTTCAGCTTCATGTGCTCCAAAGCCAGATGCATTGTATCCTTTAAGAAGCATCTTTGCCCGAACCAGTTCCATTATTATATCGTAGCATGATTTTATGAAGTCATTGGCGTTGGAATCAGTCATTCGTATCTTGTCAATTTTCTCAAGCAGGTTGTTATAACTGTTTTCTGCTTCCTTGAAAAGAAATTCTGCTCGAGATACATCTATTTGTTGTTTCTTCGCCACATTTTCCTTGATGAATTCTTCAAATGGACGTATTGCTCTCATAATTCAATCCCTCCTGAAAGCACTATACCGTTGCAGAGGTTATCCAATAAGTTCTTATGGATATCTTTAAAGCTTTTATAAAAATTGATGTTGATCTTCCTTTCAAGCATTTTTTCAAATTTTGATAGTTCGATTATTTTTTCTCTCCTGCCAATGACAGCTATGTCTATATCAGAGTTGAAGATATCGTCTCCCCTAGAATAGCTACCGAACAAAATTATTGTCCCACCGGCATATTCCTCCTCCAAGTAATCTGCTGAACCTGACTCGTAGAACTGTTTTAGATTGTCAACCCTTTTTAATTGCATCACCTTAGAATTGCTTCTGTTTAATTCTATAGCCCATCTCTTTGTCATCTTGTCTTGTTTTATCTTTATGAACTCAAGTTTTTCCAATCCAGGCAACGCCTTCTTTACCGCGGGTTGGGTAACATTCAGGATGTTTGCTATTTGCCTTTGATTAAGCAAATTTCCAGACTTGACAAACATCAACCTTAGTATTTCCTGCTGAAGCGATGTTAACTGAAGTTTATATATATTTACCATAGTTCACACATATTTACTCAAGTTTATATATCTTTCGGTTGTCAACATAAAGAGGAGCAGAGGAACTGCGAGACATAATGAGTTGAGAATTGTTCCACTTGTTTCATCATCTCGTTTTCTATCTCACCGCCAATAAGGAGGGCTTTAAACTGCGGTTTTCACCTTGTTGTTTGCAACGATTCATGTGAAAAATATGACAAGACGAACCAGATCATAGAAGACGAAACTCTAGATGATCCAGGGGCACATTCCCCTCGTTATTACATATCGGGTACGTAAAATCTTACCCTGGTTTGAGACAAAATAGTATATAGCCCCGCCCGGAGTCGAACCGGGGTCCCATGCTGTCTTCGGGGAGGTGCGATGACACCGTCCGCCGCCAAAGGCATGGATGATTGGCCGCTACACTACGGGGCTGTTATATGACTACATTGATCTGATTCCATTCTTAAAAGTATCGCTCAAAGAAGCCCTTATCGCTCCTTCTTCTGGAGAAAGAAGGCCATGGAGACCAGCACGATAGCTGCCAAGATGATGACGGTCCAGACCACAATAGGATTCTCGAGCGCCCGGGACTCAGCCTCGTCACAGACATCACCGACTCCATCCCTATCCACGTCGGCCTGACCCTTGTTCCTCATCTCAGGGCAGTTGTCGCAGGCATCACCCAGACCATCCTTGTCCCAATCCACCTGGTCGGGATTATGGACCGCTTCACAATTGTCACGGGAATCGATCACACCGTCCTCGTCGGCGTCCTCGCAGACATCTCCTAGGCCATCGCTGTCTGCATCGACTTGGTCTCTGTTGCTCACCGCAGGGCAGTTGTCGCAAGCATCGCCGATGCCGTCGAAATCAGTGTCATAATTGTTCGGGTCAGAGACATCGCGACACAAGTCGCGGTAGTTCTCCACGCCGTCGCCGTCATCGTCCTCGCATTCGTCACCGACGCCGTCACGGTCCACGTCTTGCTGATCGGTGTTCTTGCCTTTCAGGCAATTGTCCTCGTCGTTGGTCACGCCGTCACGGTCATCGTCATCGCAGACCCAGCCGATGCGGTCGAGATCCCTGTCCAGCTGATCACGGTTCGATTTGCCAGGACAATTATCGCAAGAATCCCCCACGCCGTCGAGATCACGGTCGGACTGGTCCGCGTTCTGAGAATACATGCAGTTGTCGCAGGCATCGCCGACACCATCGGCATCCTGATCAGATTGTGAAGGATTATCTACTCCTGGGCAATTGTCATGGATACCTCCATCCTCTTCTCCCACGAACAGAGGATTACCGATCTCAGGACTCGCCCGGAGGACGGGCGTGTCAGCGGTGGTGAAAAGCGAAGAGGTATCGTACTGCACGCCAGCATCGTTGGCCAGCCCGTAGTAGAGGAAGGTATCGTCTGATACCGGCTCGAAGAGAAGCCTTCCGAAAGTACCACCCACTACGTCGATCTCACGTACCTTCAGCGTCCCTTCGTGCGTCAAGATTACCCTGAGGAGATTGCTGGAGATGGAGTTGAGCTTCACCGAACCGGTCTCCGAGGACACAACGCGGTCGAGACGACCATCAATAAACGCCTCTACGACCATCTCAGAGACGACGGAGTCGAAGTATCCGACATCCAGCCGCTCGAGGCGGGAGATCTCGGCGAAACGGATCTCAATGACCGTCGTGTCCGGATCGAGCACGAAATCATTCTGATAATAGGTATCAACAGAGCCATCCATCATGTTCTCCGGCACAAAGGTCGTCCCACGGTATGGGTCCAGTATCGAGGATGCGCTAATAGAATCGATGACGAGCGGTTCGGTCCCAGGAGTGAATTCCAGATGATACGGAAGCCGTCTATCCCCCCCGTAGACACGGATATCCTTACCGTCGCTCTCGGAACTGTCCATGACCTCCGGGCTCAGCGGCAACCAAGCCGGCTCGCGAATATCAGAGGTATCGATGATGCGGAGGAATTTGTAGTCCTCTGCCCCTGCATGGACCAGAGGAAGCATGAGAAGGATGAGCAATAATCCCGCGTAGCGCATCTAGAACAACTCCTTGAGCTTCTCCTTGTTCTTGACGAATACGAAGGACCCTACGAGGGCCAATACGCCGACGATGATCAAGGCGAGCACCCGCATGATGTTCTCCATCGCGTTGAGGTCGACGAAGACGACTTTGAGCACCACATGGCCGAAGATGATCGTGCCGGTCCAGTTGAACACCTTTCGCCTAAGAGCAACCCCATACCAGATGACGACGATGCCATAGAGAGCGAGCAGGATGGATGAGGTCACATGTCCGACACCCGCGTCCAACGCAGTATACACTTCCCGATATATCCAGAGCATGCCCATGACGATGCCCACGACCGAATAGAAGTTGAACAGGCCGTCTTTTTTCGCATCGTCGTTGGCGAGGCGAAGCACCATGATCTGCAGCACAATCAATCCTAAGAATCCTGCGCCGACCGATATCCATCTCTGCATATCATCCGACTGGAAGAAGTCGAAGAACAGCACCCGGAGGATGACGATGAGGTAGCCGAGATAGCCGACGATGAAGAGGCGGGTGTGATTGATACGGAGACCTGCGTATGACAAGCCTATGGCCATCAAAGCCCATAGCACGGTGACGACGGCGTAGTCGAACTGCACCGGAATCGCGATCGCGATGAGGATCAATGTCGCCAGGAACATGATGTCGAAGGTCTTGGAGAAACCTTGCTTCTGTGACATGAATCCGACCATCAATGAGATGGCAGCCGCAATCATGAGGAAGACACCGTTGGCCTCGGACAAGTATTCGTTGACGATGCCCAGGCCGAAGGATGCGAGGCAAACAGTATTGATGACCATCAGTGCGACGCATTCGGCCTCCCTGTTGTCCGAGGACTGAATGAAGGCGAGCACGACGAAGAACACATAGTAAAGCAAAAGGAAGATGAACGTGATGAAGATCGGCGAGCTGGTCTGCGCTAGGATGCTGCTCGGGCTCGTGATGCCTTGGAAGAACCAGATAGAATAGGCGATGAAGGTCAGCACCTGCGCAGGTATCCCGACATACCATGACTTGATCTTCGCCACGACGAGGACGAAGACGTCGATGAGCAGCACATAGATCAGGATATGGAGCGAATCGCCATCGATGCCGCTGAGGAATGCCGCGATGAATCCGAGCAGGAGTGAGCCGTAGGCGACAAAGCGCGCGTTGAGCTTGATCCCCATGGTGGTGCCTGCCAGCATGATGATGAGCAATAGGATGGTGTTGAGCATCAGGCTCATGCCCAAGGCCTCACGGTACTGTGTGAAATGATAGGTGGCAAAGATGGTGAAATAGGCGACGCCCAGACCTATTGCGAAGATGAGCTGGGAGAACTTGGTATAGCCCTTCGAATGCAGCAGGAACCCGAATCCTAAGAGGATGAACGCTGCGATGATGCCGAGCGCGACGCGGCCGGTGATGCCGATCCATCCCTGGTCAACAGCATACTTGTAGAAGTATACGACGCCGAGCAGGATCAGAAGGATGCCGACGATGCCGAAGACCTTGAAGGGACTCGTCGGATTCTCCTTGGCCGTCTTGACCGGAGTCTCGACCGGTTGCGGTTCTGGCTCAGGCTCTTCTTCGACCGGTGGAGGAGAGGCGGTCTCGAAAGCGTCCACGCGCTTCTTCAATCTCTTGATTTCTTTTCCCTGTGCCAGGACGAGCTTCTTGAGCTCCTCGATTTCTGAGGCCATCAAGATTATCAGGAAAATGATGATATATAAACTTATCTGGAAGAATACGCATCCACTATTCGAGACCGAAACGCTCGAGCATCTCCTCTTCTACGAAGTGGAGCTTGCCAGGGACGATGATGCAATGTGGCGGCTTGCCCAGATCGGCCTCGATGACCTTGCCTGCAGGACCGTAGACGATCGATGGATCAGGGCTACCGAGCCGGGCGCAACCGATGATGGGCGTCTTTGCCGTGAGCACCTTCTCCTGCCGCAGACCTTCGATGGAAGAGATATAGGTCAATGCCTCACCGACGCTCATGAAACGGTTCTCATCAGGACGCAGGTCGAGAAGCACCAAGGTATGCATACCTATCCTGGCATTGACCTTTATGACGTCATATGGCGTCCGCGGGCGGAAGCCTTCATGCGGATAGGGAACTGATGTGGTCTTGCCGAACTTATACAATTCGAGCCCTACCTCGCCGACGGCATTGAGTATTGACGCGTTATGGATGATCTCGACCTTGATGCCGGCCTTCTTCGCACGCTGCACCAGATCGGCATGGGTGGTGGCCGAGAACGGGTCGCCGATGACCAGGAATGCCACGTCGCCCTCCTTGGCGTCGGCGAGTATCGTCGATTCTGCCTTCTGTTCGACGATCGCCCGATCGGCGAGGATTATCTCCTTGCCGTAGAGCTTCTCCAAGCGGTCGTTGCCCACCTGCAAGATAGAAGTATAGCTCTCGAGATAGACCTTGTGGCAAGATTTAATCGCATCGAGGCCCCGCAGCGTGATATCGCGCTCGTCGAAGAGGCCGATGCCGATAAGGAAGAGAGTCATATATGATGATGAGTCAGATGGAGATTAAAAAACTTGCTCTTGTCCAGAAAAATAAAAAAGAAAAAAATGCCTCTACCCTGATGTTGTTGGGGGTGTGTCAAAGTAGAGGCAAGAAGTTCGGTATGATCTTCAAGGCCTTTGTCCGCAGTGTGAAAAAAAAATGTCCCCGATGACCCCCGGGGAGAGGGTTGCAAGCGTCCGTGTGTGTGTTGGGGGGAACAGACGCGTTGCAAGAAAACGCACTGCACAAAGTCCTAGGGGTTTATCATTGTACGATCTCGATACCCAGTTCGTCCTCCAGCTCCTCGGACTCGTAGTTCCGAGCAGCGACAGGAGCTGCACGGGCGACCGCACGCTCCTCCTTGCCGAGTATCCAGGGGCTCTTGACACCGGTGATGATGGTCATCACGGTGATTTTGCCCTTCATCTCATCGCTGACACGCGCGCCCCAGATGACGTTCGCGTCGTCGTCGAGCGACTCTGTGACGAGTTCGCCCACGCGGGAGATCTCCTCAAGAGTCATGTCTGTGCCGCCGGTGACGTGGATGAGCGCACCGGTCGCCCCTTCATAGCTAATGTCCAATAAGGGGTTGGTGAGCGCTCCTTTGACCGCCTCCTCAACTCTACTCTCTGTATCTGAGGCGCCCACCCCGATCGCCGCAACTCCGCCGTTCGTCATGATGGTCTTGACATCAGCGTAGTCGAGGTTGACCAATGAGGGTATGGCGATGGTCTCCACAATGCCTTTGATCATCGTCGCAACCAGCTCGTTCGCCACAGCGAACGCCTGCTGGATCGGCAGGTTGCCGGCAATCTGGACCAATCGGTTGTTGTCGATAACAATCACTGTGTCCGACACCCGTCGGAGTTGCTGCAATCCGAATTCTGCTTTGTCCACTCTCGCCCGCTCGATATTGAAGGGCATGGTCACTGTACCGATTACTATGGCCTTACTCTCCCTTGCGACATTCGCGATGACCGGGGCTGAACCGGTGCCTGTCCCGCCACCCATGCCGGCACAGACGAATACCATATCAGCGTCCTTTACAGAATCTTTGATCTCCTGTATGCTCTCCTTGGCTGATTCCGCTCCCTTCTCTGGGTAGCCGCCGCAGCCGAGGCCTTTAGTGATATCCTTACCGATCAAGAACTTCTTGTCGGCTTCTGTGATATTGAGGTGCTGCTGGTCGGTGTTGCAGGCGATAATCTCGGCGCCCTTGATGCCCTTCTTATAGAGCCAATCGACCATGTTGTTACCGGCGCCCCCGCTGCCGATCACTTTGATATTGGCTTGCCCAACGGCCACGCCGTCGAATTTTGCCTGATCTGTGTTCTTCAATGCGTTCTCCACGATAAAGTCCATGTCTTTCCCCTCCGAGTTTTTCCCCTTGCACTTTGCTAAGCAGTGATTATTAGGGTAACCGCCATAAGAGCACATGTGAAGAACGAATCGGGCTTTTCACGCTACGGAAACATATAGCTCACGCTAGCGAAAAGTTTAAATACATCCTTCGTCATATCCTCTTCTAGAAACAGCCAACTTGCGCCAACAAGTTGCTTAGGTAAATTTCGTCAATGTTGATTTTGGATCGAAGGTCGCCAAACCTTCCAACCGTGCCAAACACAATCGAACTTTGCACCCGCCAAGATGCAAAGTCACTTCACTTCTTCCTTTATTCAATCGATACTATTTAAGTATTTCCCACGTTAAATATGAATATACAAAATTATATATTGGAATAGCGTTGTTATACCTGAAGAATTCTATCAAATCTTCCTATTTCTTCCTCTTCGCCCGGTGGTCGCTGATCCGCTTCCGGATACGCTTATGGGCATCAAGGGTCTTGTCCCTGATCCTGTCAAGGAAGCTGTTCGCCTTCTCGCTGGCCTCTGCGACCACTTCGCCGACCTTTGCGGCCACTGTTGGGGAGATCTCACGCGTCGAGAAACCCACATTCGCGATGCGACGCTCCCAGCCCTCGAGGAAGACCATATCCCACAACTTGAAACGGTCAGGGATCTCAGGTTTCTCGTCTGGATAGCCCACAGTAAGGACAAGATACGGAAGGACATAGTCAGGGGTACCCAGCACTTCCTGAAGCTTGAGCTCGTCGAAAGCACCCACCAAACAGGTTCCCAGCCCGAGAGCCCATGCAGCGAGGCCCATGTTCTCGGCGATCGCCGCGATATTCATGATGGAATAGACCTTCTCGCCACGCTCATAATAGAATTGCCTGGCCCGCTGAGGCTCAGCCACCAAGACCATGTGCACAGGTGCTGTCTTCATCCAGTCCTGACCAATGCAGGCATCCGCAATCGCCGCGCGCTTCGCTTTGCTCTTGACCAAGATGACCTTGTAGTTCTGCAGGTTGCCTGCGGTCGGCGCCATCCTCCCCGCATCGAGAATATGGCCGACGATATCCATGGCTATAGCACGGGGAGTGTATTTGCGGATCGAGCGCCGGGTGCGGATGCAATCGAGGGCGTCCATGCAAAACCTTTTTATACGCGCCTCATATATATGTATTGTGATTTGCATGCAGTATTCTGTTCTTTGCGAGCTCTACGAGAAAGTCGGTTCCACGACCAAACGGCTGGAGAAGACCCGGCATATCGCTGCCTTCCTCCGCGATGCGCCTTCAGAAAAGATACCCATATTCATGCTGCTTCTCCAAGGGCGGCTATTCCCGTCGTGGGACCCGCGTGAGACAGGGGTCGCGGCAAAACTTGTTGTGAAATCGCTAGCCGGCGCGTTTGGCATGACGCCTGCAGCGATCGAGAAGGACTGGTCAAAACTGGGCGACCTCGGACTCGTGGCCGAAAAACATGCTGAGAAAAAGAGACAGACCACACTATTCTCCCAGAAGCTCACGGTCGACGACGTCTTCAAGACGCTCGCCAAGGTCGCTGAGCTGCAAGGCGCAGGCACCGTGGACAACAAGACCGGACTGATCAAGAAACTGCTCACATCGGCGACCCCCATCGAAGCAAAATATGTGATACGCACCGTCCTCGAAGAGCTACGTGCCGGCGTCGGCAGCGGCACTATACGCGACGCCATCGTATGGGCGAGTTTCCCACCCGTGCAGCATCTCTTCATGCGATGCCCTGCCTGCGAGACATGGCAGACCAAGGCCAAGACATGCGTATCATGCTCTGCCGACCTGAAGGAGGAACGGAAGAAGACACCCGAAGGGAATGGGGTGGAGGTCGCAGACCCGACAGCGCTACTAGACGCTGACCTTAAGCACGCCGACTTCATCGCCGCGACCGATGAGAAGACCGGCCGTGATCTTTACAACACATTAACTGAATCGGTACAGCATGCCTACGATCTCACCAATGATTTCGGGGAGGTCGCACGCATCGCCAAGGAGGAGGGGCTCAAGGGCCTCAATGCGGTAACGATCACGCCATGCAAGCCGCTGAAGGTCATGCTCGCACAGAAGGTCAAAGGAGTCGAAGAAGGCATCTCGCGGCTCGGCACGCCTTTGGAGGCCGAATACAAATACGACGGCTTCCGTATGCAGGTGCACCATGACGGCAAACGGATAACCATATTCACCCGTCGGCTCGAGGACGTCACGACCCAGTTCCCTGATGTCGTGGCTACGCTCAAGAACCATGTCAAAGCGGAATCATATATCCTCGACGCCGAGGCGGTGGGCCGCGATCCCAAGACCGGCGCCTACCGCCCCTTCCAGGAAATCTCCCAACGTATCAGACGCAAGTACAATATCAAGGCGCTCGCAGAGGCATTGCCGGTCGAGCTCAACATCTTCGACGTGCTCTATCTCGACGGTAAGAGCATGCTTGACGTCCCCTTCTCTGACCGACGTGCCGCAGTAGAGAGACTGGTGACAGCAGTCCCGGGCAAGGTTTGCCTCGCAGAGAAGCTCATCGCAACAGACGCCGATCGCATCGAATCATTCTATCAGGCAGCGTTGAAGGCAGGCAATGAGGGCCTCATGCTGAAGAAGCTCGATGCCCCGTATAAACCCGGGTCGCGTGTGGGATTCATGGTCAAACTCAAACCCACCATGGACACCTTGGACGTCGTCGTCGTGGGAGCCGAATGGGGTGAGGGAAAACGGTCCAGTTGGCTGACGTCGTTCTCAATCGCTATCGTCGACGATAGCGGAACATATCTCGAGATCGGCAAGGTCGGGACGGGGATTAAAGAGTTGGAGGGTGAGGAATTGACCTTCCAGCGGATCACCGACCTGCTCAAGCCACTCATCCAATCCCAGAAAGGACGCGAGGTCGTGGTGAGACCAGAGGTGGTGCTCGAGATCAGGTATGAAGAGATCCAGAAAAGCCCCACCTATGGCAGCGGTTTTGCCTTGCGATTCCCCCGCGTCGTGGGATTGCGGGAGGACCGCGCGCCAGAGGAGGCGTCGACGCTTGACCAGGTGGAAGACTTGTTCTTCGGGCAGAATTGATTTGTATCTTTAATATAGGCAATATATTTTAATATCCCTACGTCTTATCAGAAGACAATGATCTCTCTCGGCATCGAGTCAACCGCCCACACCTTCGGCGTCGGCATCATCACGGACAAGAAGAAGATATTGGCCAATGCCAAGGATTCCTATACCACCAAGAAAGGCGGCATCATCCCTGCAGAGGCAGCAAGCCATCATGTGGCCTGCTGCGGCGATGTCCTCCAGCAAGCGCTCTCCGACGCCAAGATCAGACTCACCGACGTCGACCTCATCTCCTACTCCCAGGCGCCAGGCATCGGCCACACCCTCCGCGTCGGAGCGATGTTCGCCCGCAGCCTCGCGCTCCTCACCGGAAAACCGCTCATCGGCGTAAACCATTGCATCGCCCACCTCGAGATCGGGCGGGCATTGACCAAGGCCAAAGACCCAGTGCTGCTCTACGCATCGGGCGCCAACACCCAGATCATCGCCTATGAAGGCAGGAAGTACCGTGTCTTCGGCGAGACGCTGGACATCGGCATCGGCAACCTCCTCGATTCTTTCGCCCGCATCCTTGGGCTGGGCTTCCCAGGCGGACCCAAGATCCACGAGCTCTCTCTCAAAGGGAAGACCTACATCAAGCTCCCATATGTGGTGAAGGGCATGGATGTCTCCTTCGGCGGCATCCTGACCAACCTGCGTCAAAAGGCCACATCGGGCAAGCACCGCAAAGAAGACCTCTGCTACTCGCTGCAGGAGACTGTGTATGCTATGCTGGTAGAAGTCTCTGAGCGCGCCATGGCACACACCGACAAGAACGAGCTGGTCCTCGGTGGTGGAGTGGGCTGCAATACCAGGCTGCAGGAGATGTGCCGCATCATGTGCGAGGAGCGCAAGGCAAAATTCTTTGTCCCGGAGAACCAGGTCCTGGTCGACAATGGCCTGATGATCGCATGGCAAGGGCTCATCCAACACAAAGCAGGCATGAGCACCGCACCGGAAGACGCAGGCATAAATCCCTACCAACGTACCGATGACGTATCGGTCACTTGGCGCGACGCTTGATGCGCTCATTGACGAGCGATACCAGCTTCTCCGGCTTGTCGACGGTGACCACGTAAAAAGATTTCTTGTCCTTGATCTTCACCCGGATTGCTTGGCCGAAGCGGGTATTGTAACACCAAGAACCATCCCACCCCCTCCGGATGCCCATACCCATGTAGTTCCCCCATTTTATGGGATGCATTGAGCATTCCTCGACGCTGTCTAGCGGCACACGTTTCCCGAATTTCCAGAAACCGAACCACAGCTCAGTCTCAGTCAGCTCGATACGCAGCTCACGGAACACCAGCAGGATACCGACGAACATGATTGACATGACGGCCAAAGTGAGATTGCTTTCAGTATCATCGACCCCTCTCTCAACGAGCAGACTCGTGGAGAGGACGACGATGATCACCGTGATCATGATCATGACGAGGATGGTGAAAGGCTGCCGCTCGCTGTACAGAACATGCTTCGGAATGGCCATGGATGATTTCGTGATTCCCTGCCTTTTATGCTTTTCCACTTTTTCGAAAACTATATCAAGCTCCATGACGACCGATGGAGCATGACGACGCTGATCAAGGACGCGAACGTGCTGGAAGGGGACCGACTGGTGCAGAAGGACATCCTCATCGGAGAAGACGGACGTATCGAATCTGTCGGCCATGGTCTCGAGGGAGACCAGACCGTCCATGCTGACGGTCTCGTCGCGTTGCCAGGAGTCATCGACGCCCACGTCCATCTGCGCGAGCCTGGCCTGACGAAGAAAGAGGATTTCCTCTCCGGTACCATGGCCGCGGTCAAAGGCGGAGTCACCAGCGTCATCGACATGCCCAACTCAATACCTCAGACGACCACGGTTGAAGCGCTCCTGGAGAAACGGGACCTGGCCAAGAAGGCCGTCTCCAACATCGGGTTCTACTTCGGCATGGGAGGCAGAGGCACAAGCGACATGGAGCAGGCGAAGAACATCGCCGGCATCAAGCTCTTCCTCGGTTCCTCGACTGGAGACATGCTCACCGACAACGACGCTCTTATCGGCGACGTGCTGGAAAAGGCCCGACTCGTCGGTGTTCATGCCGAAGACGAGCGCATCATCCAGGACAACAAGAAGAGATACTCGGATTCCTCTGACCCGTCGACGCATTCCCTCATCAGATCTCCGGAGGCAGCAGAGAAGTCCGTGTCTGACATCCTCGCCAGACATCAAGGCAAGAAGGCGCATCTCCATATCTGCCATGCATCCACGAAGGCAGAGATCGGTCTCGTCGCCCTCGCGAAGGCCCGAGGCCAGGATGTATCAATGGAGGCCTGCACCCATCACCTATTCCTTGACATATCAGCGTACAAGCGTCTCGGCACCTTGGCGCAGATGAATCCACCCTTGCGTACCAAGGATCAAGTCGCCGCCTTGTGGGACGGGCTCCGAGACGGCACCGTGGACACTGTCGCGACAGACCATGCACCACATCTGAGAGAGGAAAAAGAGGTCGGATTCCCTGACGCGCCATCCGGCGTGCCAGGCGTAGAGAACCTGCTGCCGCTCATGCTCGATGCTGTCGCCAAAGAACGGATCACACTACCACACCTCGTCGATCTGTCGGCGCATCATCCTGCGAGGATCTTCGGAATCGAAGGCAAAGGATTCCTCCAGAAGGGATTCGACGCTGACATCGTGCTCGTCGACAGGAAAGAAGAGCACACCATCCGGGATGATGAGCAGCTGACCAAGTGCGGCTGGACACCCTATGACGGAATGAAGGTCCGCGGTTGGCCCAAGATGACATTTGTCAACGGCATCGTGGTCAACGACGGCGGCGCCACCGATAAACGATCTAAAGGAAAGGAGCTCTCGTTCGGATCCCTCGCAAAAGTTAAAAGATGATTCAAGAAATAAGAAAAGTGTAAAAAAAATTCTTACTTGCCGTTCATGCTGGTGATCTTAGCGAGAATCTTCTCCTTGCCCTTCCACTGCATGGCCTCGCGCAGCACCTGACCGATGGTCTTGACCGGCACTATCTCGACACCCTTCATCTGCTCAGGATCGATGACGATATCCCTAAGATTGGAGGCAGGCACGATGATCTTCTTGACACCTGCTGCGATCGCGGCTTCGACCTTGGCTGACACACCGCCGATGGGAAGCACCTCTCCTCGCACGGTGAGACTGCCGGTCATGGCCACATTCTGCTTGACCGGTACATTCTTGAGCGCCGAGATGATGGCGGTGGCCACCGCGATAGATGCGGAGTCGCCTTCGACACCTTCATATGTCTGCAAGAACTGGATATAGATGTCTCTTGTCTCCTTGATGTCCTCGCCGAAATACTTCATGACGATGGCGGACACGTTCTTGACCGCCTCTTTGGCGATCTCGCCAAGCTTGCCTGTGGCCACGACGTGGCTCTCTCGGCCGCCTGCGGTGACTTCGGACTCTATCGGTAAGATGATGCCTGAGAGCGAAGAGCCCGTACCGATGACGGCGAGGCCATTGACACGTCCTATCTGCGTGCCCGTGAGCTTGATGACTTCGTATTCGCGCTTGCGCTCGATGAACCTGTCCGCGAGCTGTTTCTCGAGGGAGCGTGCCAGGATTTTCGCCCGCTCGATATGGTCTCTCTGGACGAGCTTGGCATTCTCTTCCTGGGCGAGGTCGCCGGCTGCCCTGACCAGACCGCCGAGCTCACGCAGAAGGAGGGTGAGATGACCCTTGCGGTTGGCCATGCGCTTGGCCTCATTGATCATCATGAGGACCGCATCTTTCGAGAAATGTGGTATCTTTCCGTCCTTACGGACCTCCTGGGCGACGAAGACCGCGATTTTCCTCCGGTTCTCCGGCGTATTGAGCATGGTTTCGTTCATGTAGACTTCATATCCATATCCTCTGATACGGGAACGGAGCGCAGGATGCATATGCTTGATCGTCTCAATGTTTCCTGCGGCGATGAGGACGAAACCGCAGGGGACCGCTTCTGTGCGTACCATGGCACCTGCCGATCGCTCGCTCTGGCCTGTGATAGGGAACTTCCCCTCCTGCAAAGCTGAGAGCATTTCCTGCTGGGTCGCAGGGGCGAGCGTCGCTATCTCGTCGATGAACAATACACCGAGATGAGCCTTATGGATCATCCCTGCCACGACACGCTCATGCGCTGGCGTACCGAGACCTCCGCTCTGGAAGGGATCGTGGAGGACGTCGCCCAGCAGCGCACCTGCATGGGCGCCTGTCGCGTCATGGAACGGAGCCTGTTTCCTCTGGAAATTGTCCACGATGACCTTTGGAGGTTTGGATTTGTCCGGCATCATCTTCTTGCCCAAGTTCAGGAAGAGGACGAAGGCGCCTAGGAAGACGATGCCTCCCAGGAAGAAAGCTGCGAACATGATGTTGGCCGCGACGGGACCGTCGACGAGGTATTCGCGACGCACCCACCAGGGCGCGATCATGGCGATGATGACGACGACGAACATGAGGATGTTCTGGTTCTTGAACATGCTCATACCCTCGATCCGTGCCTTGGTGACCATCTCGCGTCCTTTTCCGGCGGGGAGCGTGCGGATCAAGGGCTGGTTCTCATCATTAGGATTGGCGAAGGATATGATGTCGACGAGCTTCTCACGCGGCAACAGCTCTGCGAGGGCGATGCCGAGCATGCTCTTCCCAGTACCCGGCTCACCAATGAGCAGGACGTGCCGTCTTTGCCCAGCGGCCTTGCGGACTATCTTGACTGCGTTCTCCTGGCCGATGACCTGCTCGATCGTCTTCTTGGACACAGTGAGATCTGACGTATCCTTGAAATTGAGGTCGTCCGCTTCGTGCTTCTTCCTCTTGATTGCCATAGGATTCACCAGCACCCAATTATGGTACTGTAAAGGATGGACCACGCATCGGGCCCTTATATACTTTACGATGGGAAGGTCTGGGGGACCTTACTGGAGGTATTAATAGTTTATGGAACCTGAGACTTCGGATCGGCTGATTCCGTATGGATGATAGATGCTCCCGGAGCACTCGGATAGTCTCCGGAATCCCGGAAGCAGAGGAATTATACTACCGATCTGACTTGAGGACATGGAAGACAGCACATTACTCCGCGCCGCCCTCATCGGAGCGATCATCGGTACCCTCTGGCTCTGGGTGGTCATGGAGACATCCCTCCTAGAAGAACCGGATTCTGATGCTGGAACGTATCATTCAGGAGATGCTGTCTCGATCTCCGGAACAATAGTGTCCTTGGATGAGAGCGAGAAGATCGTCAAGTTCGTAGTAGAGACGAAAGATAGCCGATGGGAGGTGCTGGCATTCAAGGGGTCGCCAGATCCGATCGGCATCATCGATGGAGATGAAGTGACGGTGAAAGGGAGGATAGCCTTCGAAGATGAGAAGCCGATGATCATCGCGGACTCTGCGGCTGTACGCCGGGTCACATCTCGCCCTTAGCAGGACCGGATAGAAGGATGATGGCGAATGTGCCAACGAGAAGGATCATGATGGCGCCCAACACTTTGGGATGGAAGAGCGTGGCGAAGAACGCGCTCGTGCCTGTGTCTCCGATGTCTCCAGTGGTCTTGGTCCCTGCTTCCAGGTCGACGTCGGTCCCGGTAGGGGAATTCTCATTGCCTCCCAAGTAGACCCCGCCGATCGACGAGATGAGGATGATGACGCTGATGATCATGATGAAACTGACGACCACAGTCCGCGTCTTCAGCACGTGGAGGAAATTCTCTTCCCTTGCACCGAACATCCCGTAGAACATCAACATCAGGAGCACGAAGACGAAGATCACCGTGTACCAAGGCACCATGGTGGTGATGATGGCCACGAGATTCGGCGAGAAGAGGATGAATATCGACACCATGAAGCCGAACATGGCGTAGAGGGATTTCTTATCCCCGAACGGCTGGGTATAGGACATGATGCCGTAGATCATCACCCAGACAAGGATCATCGCGAATAGCGGTGAGAAATGTTCCAGGAATCCGACGTCGAGCGGGCTTGCCATTGGACAGGATACTATTCAGGAAAGGAAAAAATGAAAAAGGAAAGATGCGGCCTATTTGCCGCCGGTGAACACCTTCTTGAGGTCCCCCCATATCTGCATCGGCTTCTTCTCCTTCTTCTCCCCGGCTATGAAGCCCACCAGGGCACCGAAGACCAGCAGGATGATGATGACCGAGATGGTCTCTGCTCCTAGGAAATCTGCTGACAGCCAACGGATGTTCCACCAGTCAGACGCGTTGCCAAAGATGATGAAGATGATGGCTATAGATACGAAGGTAATCCACGAAGAGAGCGCCTGACCCAGCAGATGCACTTCGCCGCCGAACAGACCGATCAGCAACAAGAGCATCACTACGGCCACAATCACGATCGAGACCGTCGGGATTGCCCGGTTCATGATCTCGATGGGATCCAGCTCAGGGCTGGGATACCAGTTGGTGACGTGAGGTATCACCACCATGAGGCCGATGATGACGGCCAAGGCAAGGTTCATATTCCTTTTTTCCTCACCTAAGATCTTTGACTTCGCCATCACTGCATAGACGATTGTAAAGATCAAGAGGAAAGGTAACAATACTTCGCGAACTCCCCACGCGTCAAGGGTAATCATAAACTGTTCGAGGTTCAGCAATTCCAATGCCATTAAAAATCAGCCTCCGGTCACCTTTTTTTCTCTCATAAACGTATACGGTTTATTTATCTGCTTTCTTGCTAGGGGCCTTACGGTCCCGTACGATGAATGCCATGATAAGGACGATGAACAGCACCAGGATGATAGACTGGAACCACGGTGCTGTGTAGTTACGTGCGAACCAATCGCCTATATCGTCGAGCCAACCTATCGCATTGAACACGATGAGGAGTAGCGCGATGCCGATTGCGCCGGTCAATGCCAATCTGAGACCTCCGCCGATGAACACTTCTTCCCCTTCCTTGTACATCGACCCCATGAGCAGCAGGAATAGCGTGATCATGATGAGGATGAGCACCGCATTGGCCACCGTGGAGTTGATGATGGCCACTAGCCTGGTGGACGCGATCACGAGGAAGGCGGAGACGAAAGCCATCATCGAATTGAGGTTTTTCTTGGTGTATTGGACGCCTTCGACCGTCTCTGTCCCGAGAATCTTGGTCTTCTCCAAGATGGCGAACATGATAGTGAAGACTAGCAGAAAAGGCAGAACTACATCATACACACCGACTTCCTCCAGGAAATGAACGACTCCCCGGAATGAACTCTCCTCGGACATCGCTTGATTCTGGGATTTGTGATTATATAAAGGTTTCGTTTTTTAAAAAAATTTTTAAATGCCCTGCCCTCTGCATGAAAAATGCCGCCATCCACACACCAGTCGGTGAACCGCCGAATTTTCACCGGTCTCCGGAAACAAGCCCAGGCGCATGATTCAGCCAGGGAGAAGGTCATCAAAGCGTCCCGAGACGTCATCCATCTCTCTAAGCAGATAATCTCTGCCGTGCATCGACGGGACATCCCAGCAGCCCAGAAGAAAGAGAAAGACATCCGCAAGGCAGTCAAGACGATGCGTGCGCAAGCGAAAGGCCCATTGGCATCACAAGGAGCGATGAAGGCAGCGCACCAAGAATACGTCGAAGCACTCCTCTACCTCCGTTACGTCACCGATGGCGATCTTGCCACCCCCCAGCAGCTCGACGTGGAATTCGACTCATACCTGCTCGGACTCTGCGACCTCTCAGGCGAACTGGTCCGTCGCGCAGTCAACCAAGGCCTCGACGGCAATTATGAAGAGGTCTATGCCACCCACCGATTCGTCACCGCCATATATAATGAACTCCTGCAGTTCGATTTCTACGGGGGAGAGCTCCGGAAGAAATTCGACAGCATTAAATGGGACCTCAAACGAATGGATGAGATGGTCTTCGCCCTCAAGGTCCGCGGCATGAGAGGCAAGTGATAGGATGGTATCCGGCAGCATCGATCAGGAGAAAATCCAATCAGAGGCCAAAGCCATCATGGACGAGTTCTTGAAAGCCATTGAGAGTCTCGAATACAAAGAAGGTGACGGCCTGCTCAGACGGAAGCGACAGGTCCGGGAGCGGAATGACAAGGGAAGCACCCTTGAAGACAACGAGTTCCGGCAGAGATTCCTCTCTAATGCCCCGTCTCACGACACTGTCTACCTCCTCGCTGAGAAGAAGAAGTGGTAACCGATGGCCTCACGTAAAGCCTCCAGACCCAAAGCTCAGGAAGGACGCGTCGGAGAGAGCATGTTCATTCTGCGTCTCGTCCGATGGGGTGACCTGTTCTCCCTCCTCAACGCGGCGTGCGGAATGCTCGCCATCATGCTCTCGATCGGACGCCGTCTCGACATCGCCGTCGGGCTGCTGCTCGCCGCAGTGTTCTTCGACGCGATCGACGGTAAGGTGGCACGGTGGACCGGACCCGGCGTCCTCGGCAAGCATCTCGACAGCCTCGCAGACATGGTCTCCTTCGGGGTGGCACCGGCGATATTCGCCTATTCACTTTACCCTATCGGTATCGCACCGGTCATCTATGTCATCTTCGTCATGGCCGGGGCGTTGCGTCTCGCCAGGTTCAATGCGGCCGGTGGAGGCGGCGCTTTCGCAGGCATGCCCATCACGGCGAACGGCATCATCGTGCCCTTCCTCTACGTCGTGGGTTTCGATGCACATCTCCTGCCGTTCTTCTTCGTCATACTTTCCTTCCTCATGGTGGCCCATTTCAGATTGAAGAAGATCGTCTAGTACAAAAGATCTTACATGAAAAAAAAGAATTAGATATAGGAAAAAGAAATAGGAAAAAGAGGTCTAAGATATGGATCTGCTGACGCTGATCATGGGAACATTATACCTGCTATTGCCAGGGGCCGTGGCCAACACGATGCCTATCCTGTTCAAGCATAGCCTCAAGATGCTCGCGCTACCGGTCGACGGCGGTGCGAGGCTCCTGGGTCACCGCGTGTTCGGCAGCCACAAGACATGGCGAGGGATACTCGTCGGAGTTGCGGGGGGCACGTTGATGGCAGGCGTACAAGGGCTTCTTCACGGCCAAGGCACGTTGGTTTCCATATCGCTCGTCGACTACAGCGCCATGCCTGTGCTCATCTTCGGTTTCCTCTTCTCGATAGGTATCATGGTCGGTGACCTCGTGGAGAGCATGATCAAACGCCAAGTAGGTAAAAAACCGGGCCAGCGATGGTTCCCTTTCGACCAGATAGACAGCGCCATCGGTGG
Source organism: archaeon (assembly GCA_043817075.1). Classification (GTDB taxonomy): domain Archaea; phylum Nanobdellota; class Nanobdellia; order Woesearchaeales; family JAADFO01; genus CAYVGP01. The sequence continues at coordinate 25,345 of JBDRHG010000014.1, forward strand.
ACTCATCTTCATCCTCCCCATGTATCAGCCGCCGGTGGCAGTCATCATCACCGGACTCGTGCTGTCAATTATCCTACATGTCGGATTCCGCCATATCGGATATTATCTTGGCATCAATAAGAAGAGATGGTGACCAAGTGGTTCGAGGAAAGAAGAGCAAAGGGGAAAAAATCACAAAGGCGGTCGCCAGTCTTCGCTCAGCGAGGCAGAAGGTCATGAAGATGGACAAGACCCTCGCACAGAAGGTATGTCGCTGGAGAAAAGGCATCAGGGAATGTTTGCCGCCGGAACGGCGTCTGGAGGGTGATAAGTATCCTGCCCTCGCCATCTCGACTGCCGAGGCACACAACCGTAAATTCATGCAGGCAGCGGGTATGATTGTCGTCATCATCCTCTTCATCATCCCATTCTTCACTCCGCTCGGCGAAATGTTCTCGAATCCGCAAGGATTAAAGGCGCTTTTACTCTCATTCGGCCATCTTTCCTGGGCAGGCCTCGTGCTCCTCCAGTTCCTTCAGGTGGTCATATCTGTCATACCTGGACAGTTCATCAGCATCGCCGGGAGCTACGTGTTCGGATTCTGGATCGGCCTGCTGCTCAACCTCACCGGAGTGATGCTGGGATCCGTATTCGTGTTCAAGCTCGCGCGCCGCCACGGAAAGAGACTCGTGTTGACCTTTGTCGACCCGGAGGAACTTATCCACCTCAACGCATTCTTTGAGGAACGAGGCCTCATGGCGCTCGGCATGGCAAGGGTCGTGCCATTCTTCCCGAATGACGCGGTCAGTTTCGTCGCAGGCCTGACCAAGATACCGACCTGGAAATTCTTCCTCGTCACCCTCATCGGATTCGTGCCGCAATTCGTGCTGCTCGCCATCTTCGGAGGACGCCTGGGTGAAGGCATGTTCGACACCTTCACATTGTCGATCGCGATCGCGCTCACCCTATTAGGGATGTTCTATTTCTTCCGCGGAACGCTGAAGAGGGTATTGCTCAAGGAGATCCGCGAATTGGAGCAGGACTTCACCAAATTGGAGAGGGAGATCAGGAAACTCTTCTCACGGAGTCCTGATGATAGTCCGAAGCCTAGAAACAGCACCGGATGACCACAGCGACCAGAACATACCATCGGATGCGAAGAGCGCGTCCGCAGACAGGCCAGAAACGTACGCTCTTTCTCATCCGTTCTCCTTTCACATGTCTTCCCGCCTCGAGACTGCCAAGGACCAGGCCTTGGCAGAAGATCGCGCAGAGGATCAGGAGCAATGGCTCGACGCTCGGAGCGATGAGCATAGTCCCTGACAGTCCGACCATGACCAGATGACGCTGGAGGAAACCAGGCGTGACCAGGCCTTTAGCAGGACGTGGAGGAGGTGCAAGAAGCCTATCCTTGTTCTGGACGCCGTTTGCGATCGCCAAGAATGCGAAGATGGCGAGAAGGAGGGATGCGACGAGATTTCCGAGCAAAAGGAGAGCGAGCGCGACGGCGAGCGGGAGAGCCCAAGACACCAGCAGGAAGTGCTTCCGTCCCGACACCATCTCCTCAGGGCTCAGGAAGGCCAGCAGCACACCCACTCCCAGACCGAGGTATCCGATGACCCCTGCTCCGACGACGCTCCACCAATCCATAGTGGTGCATGGAGAGCTTCTCTTAATAAAAGTAATGATATGCTGCAGGTGGACCACACGAAAAGAGAAAAAACATAATCTATTGTTCCACAACATCAGACCACAATAGCGATAGGTTTATATACATTGTTTCTTTCACGAACCTCGCCACAACAGGGCAAATCATATGTTCAATAGGGGTGGCAGTCCAAGTCCAGACATCCGATAATGATACCCCAGAAAAATATGAATCTTCCAGGTGATCGCACCATGGCACGCACACTCAACATCAAAGACCTCTCCGTGAGCACAGGAGGCAAGAACATCATCAGCGGTCTCTCCCTCGATGTGGAACAAGGGACAGTCCACGCCATCATGGGCCCAAACGGTTCGGGCAAGAGCACGCTCTCGTTCTCAATCATGGGCCATCCAGCATACAATGTGGACAAGGGTCAGATCCTCCTCGATGGAGAAGACATCAGCGATATGCCTGCCGACAAGCGGTCGAAGGCCGGCCTCTTCCTCTCGTTCCAATATCCGAGCGAGGTCCCTGGCGTGACGTTGGCCAATTTCCTGCGTACCGCCATCAATGCGAGAAGAGAGAAGAGCGACAAGATCCCGATCCCCGAGTTCAAGAGATTGCTCGACGAGAAGATGGCACTCCTCAAGATGGACATGCGTTTCGCGGCGCGTTCCCTCAACCAGGGATTCTCGGGCGGCGAGAAGAAACGGAGCGAGATCCTGCAGATGTCGATGCTCTCCCCGGGCTTTGCCATACTCGACGAGACGGATTCCGGATTGGACATCGATTCACTCAAGATCGTGGCCGAAGGCATCAATTCTCTCCGAGGACCTGACATCGGCATCCTGCTCATCACCCATTACCAACGTATCCTCCACTACATCAAGCCAGATATGGTCCATGTCATGATGGGCGGCAGGATCGTCGAGTCCGGCGGGTACGAGCTGGCCGAACGCCTGGAGAAAGAAGGTTATGGTTGGCTCGAGAACCGAGCGGATGAAGCCGACCGTAAGGAAATAGAGAAATAATCCTGCATGGGGCGAGAGCATGGGCAAGGAAAAGACACCGGTCAAGGACTATTCGAAGTACGGATTCTCCAAGCCTGACCAGAGCGTGTTCTCCACCGGCACCGGAATCAATGCAGATGTAGTCACGCAGATATCCAGGATGAAGGAGGAGCCGGGTTGGATGCTTGACATCAGGCTCAAGGCGCTCGCGCTCTTCGAGAGCAAACCCATGCCATCCTGGGGAGTCGACCTCTCCGCCATCGAGTTCGACAAGATCACTTATTATACCAGACCCCTGGACAAACAGGCCGCCTCGTGGGAAGAGCTCCCTGACAACATCAAGGACACCTTCGACCGGCTCGGCATACCCGAGGCGGAAAGGAAATTCCTCGCAGGTGTCGGTGCGCAATACGACTCAGAAGTCATCTACCACAAGACCAGAGAGGACCTCGAGAAGAGAGGCGTCATCTTCCTCGACATGGACTCCGCTGTCAGGGAGCATCCTGAGATCGTCAAGAAATATTTCTCTTCCATCATCCCTGCCTCGGACAATAAGTTCGCCGCGCTCAACACCGCCGCGTGGAGCGGAGGCTCCTTCGTCTACGTGCCCAAAGACGTGAAGGTCGACATCCCCCTCCAGGCATATTTCCGTATCAATGCCCAAAGCATGGGCCAGTTCGAACGCACCCTCATCATCGCAGAACCCGGTTCGTTCGTCCATTACATCGAAGGATGCACGGCGCCGACGTACAGCGCCGACTCATTGCATGCCGCGGTCGTAGAGGTCATCGCGCAGGAGGATTCGCGCATCCGCTACACGACCATCCAGAACTGGTCAGACAACATCTACAACCTCGTCACCAAACGCGCGATCGCGAAGAAGAACGCGACCGTCGAATGGATAGACGGCAACCTGGGAAGCAAGGTGACGATGAAATACCCCGCCGTGTTCCTCATGGGAGAGGGCGCGAGGGCAGAGGTGCTCTCCATAGCCTTCGCAGGCAAAGGACAGATCCTGGACGCTGGGGCGAAGGCCGTGCACATGGCTCCGAAGACGAGCTCAATCATCACCAATAAATCGATCAGCCTGCAAGGGGGTAAGACCATCTACCGCGGTCTGCTCGGAGTGCGCAAAGGGGCCAAAGGGAGCAAGTCGACGGTCAACTGCGATGCGCTCATCCTCGATCCCGAGAGCTCATCGGACACCATACCCTACATAGAGATCAAAGAACAGGACGTGTCCATAGGACACGAGGCCACGGTCGGCAAGGTCAGCGAGGAGCAGCTCTTCTACCTGATGAGCAGAGGCTTGTCCCAGGAGGAAGCCATGACGCTTATCGTCGCCGGTTTTATCGAACCGTTCGTCAAGGAGCTGCCGCTCGAATACGCCATCGAGCTCAACAGATTGATAGAATTGGAGATGGAGGGCTCGGTAGGGTAGAAACAACATGGCGCCAGAGAAGAGCATCGGACCAGAGAAGATCGGCAAGGAGATTGAGAAGAATAGTAAAGATACTGAAGAGAGCCCGAATGCGAGAAACGCATACGATATGCGAAAGGCCTTGGCCGCCCGCGCGAATGCTTTACCCGATCCGACCCCACGCGACGAGTTGTGGCGCTACACCCGAATCGACAAGATCGACATCGACGGATTGATGGACACACCGGACGGGACGTTTCCCGCAGCAGAGCCGCAGACGCTCTCCATCGAAGATAGCAAAAAAATCTGCTCTGCAGTCATCAATATCGGCAAGACCATCGATATCGCATGGCAATCAGCGGAATTCACAGAGGCAGGTATCAGCATCGGTGGTGACGCATGCGAAGAGGTCGGATGGAGCCTCAAAGATAGCGACGATAAGATCGCGCTCCGCACCGTGACAGAGGCCTTCGTCACCCACACCGCCACTGTCGCCCCTGATACCCGTCTGGATAAACCAATCCTGTTCATCATCGATCCTCGGGCGGGACCGTTGTCCGTCTCGCTCGACATCGGTCAGGACTCAGCCATCAGCATCATCGAGGACATCACAGCCAATCCCGGCTCATGCGGACTCGCCTATCATCAAGAGATCAGATGCGGGGACCGCGCGACAGTCGACGTGAGCGTCATCCAGGACCTGGCACCTGAAAACAGCGTCATGATATCTAAGGTCGCGCGGGCCGGCAAGGACAGCGTCGTCCGCTGGTTCGCAGCCAACATCGGCGGCGGGTTCTCTAGGATGTGGATCGACACCCTGTTCGAAGGGAAAGGCGGCGAAGGACGGGTAGCGGCGCTCACTATCGGAGACGGAGACCAACAAGGATACATCCTTACCAATGCAATACACAAAGCACCATCCACCACATGCACCATCGACCATCGCAGCGTGCTCGCAGGAAAGTCGAAGGGATTGTTCCGCGGCAACATCGCCATCCGCAAGGGCGCCCAGGGCACATCATCATTCCTCACCGATCATGTCCTGAAGATCTCTCCTGACGCCAGCTCCGACAGCATCCCAGCGCTGGAGATAGACGCCAACGAGGTCATCGCATCCCATGCATCAACGACCGAGAGGCTCGATGACGAGTCGATGTTCTACCTCATGTCCCGCGGCATCCCTCGTGACCATGCCGAGGAGCTCGTCGTGCAGGGATTCATGGAACCGGTCATCATGGCCGCGACACACCAGAAAGTGGCCGACCATGTCCGACAGCGGCTCAAGGAAAAGGTTTTTAACCGGCGCTAATTGCACCCGGACAACCCCGATGAACGTCAAGAGAATCCGAAAGGACTTCCCCATCCTCAACCAGCGAGTCAACAACAGACCGCTGGTCTACCTGGACAATGCTGCCACGAGCCAGAAACCGCTCCATGTCCTCAACACGATCCGTTCTTTCTATAAGCGGCATAACGCCAATGTGCACCGCGGCATCCACACCCTGAGCCAAGAGGCGACGGAGATGCACGAGGAAGCACGGGAGAAGACACGCCGATTCATCAATGCAGGATCGTTCTCTGAGATCGTCTTCACACGCAACGCCACCGAAGGGATCAACCTCGTCGCCCAGACCTTCGGACGCAGCATGCTCAAACGCGGTGACGAGATATTGGCGACCGCCATGGAGCACCATTCCAATATCGTGCCATGGCAGATGCTCGAACCCGCAGGCATCAAGGTCAAGTACGCCGGGCTCACCAAGGACGGAGAGCTCGACATCGACAGCGTCAACGAGATGATGGGCCCGAAGACCAAATTGCTCACCGTGACCGAAGCGTCGAATGTTCTCGCCACCATCAACGACACCAAAGAGCTCGCCAAACTCGCCCATGACAACGGCGCACGCATCTTGGTCGACGCATGCCAGAGCGTGCCCCATATGCCGGTCGACGTCCGCGACATGGACGTGGATTTCCTGGTGTTCTCCGGGCACAAGATGTGCGGCCCCACAGGGATCGGGACGCTCTACGGCAAGCGTGAGCTGTTGGATGAGATGCCACCGTTCCTAGGGGGAGGGGACATGATACGGGAGGTCAGCCTGGAAAGGACGACCTACAACGACATCCCTTACAAGTTCGAGGCCGGGACGCCGAATATCGCTGGCGCGATCGGTCTGGGTGCTGCGATAGATTACCTCAAAGACATCGGTATGGAGGACATCCGTATGCATACCGAGACTTTGATGAGACACGCACTCGATCGCATCGCCGACGAAGATGACGTAACGGTCTACGGGCCAGCCGATCCCCGCAAGCGAAGCGGAGTCCTCTCATTCTCTCTCGGAGGAGTGCACCCCCACGATATAGCGACCATCCTCGACCGACAGGGGATCGCGATACGCTCAGGACATCATTGCGCACAACCGCTCATCCACCTTCTTGGCTTGGGAGCGGTGTCCAGGGCTTCGTTCTATCTCTACAACACCAAGGAAGAGGTGGACAAGCTCATCGAATCCTTCGGGAAAGTCAGGGGTGTGTTCGCATGACCGACCCGCTCTACCGCGAGATGCTGTTGGACCATTACAAACATCAGAAGAACAGAGGACGCCTGACCGACCCCGACGGCACTGCGCACGACGCCAATCCCATGTGTGGTGATGTGGTCGACGTCGACGTCAAGATCAAGGACGGCAAGATTGTTGAGATCGGCTTCGACGGCCATGGCTGCGCCATATGCATGGCATCAGCGTCTTTGCTCAGCGAAAAGATCAAAGGCGGGAAAGTGGAAGACGTGATGGCAATCAATCAGGATGATGTGCTTGGACTTCTCGGCATCGAGACTCTAGGACCCGCCCGGATTAAATGCGCCATGCTCCCGGCAAAGACAATGAAGCTAGCTTGTATCGATCATCTCACAAAGAGCCATGAAGAAAACAGCACCACCCAGATGGATGAGGGACTGGACAATCAGGATACATCATGAGAAACAACCCCTAGCAAGAGAAGAGTTCTGCCGATGATTTCAATTCATATATTTCAATTCATATGTTAGGCACCACAGTCCTAATCAGCAGGAATATTTTGCACTGAGAATACAGAGAGGAGTTTCTCTACGACTTTCGCGCGCGCGATAGGATGGAATCTCATGCTGGCTGCGCGCGCATGACCTCCGCCTTCGATGCCTGCATGAGGCAACGCTCCCTTCAATGAGACCATGATGGCATTGGCGTCGAAATCGAGCTGCTTCGAGAAACGGAAGGTGACGATATCATCTCCTAAACCTAGAGCGACCACCGGCATCCCAGTCTCATCCTCCACGGCGTCGCGGACCATGGACACCACCTTCGACGGTGTCGGAAAGTCTGAACGCGAGACCATGCCATAGCTATCCAAGGTCACGAGGAGATAATTCTCCCGTTCTGCGACCGTCTCATATTCACGGGCATCGGCGAGCAGCTGTTCTTTGCGACGCGAGAGGCGTTTGAAGATGCTCTCCACCAACCGATCCATGGCCTCGTCTCCAGGCGAGAGCAGACGGTCCATGTAGGTACGGCCTTCGATGAATTTCAGCGTATGCGTCTCGAAATCAAGGACATCGGCACGCATCGCCAGATGCGCTTCGTCGATCTCGGCGGACGCGAGCTTGACGATCGCATCCCGCTCCTCGCCTTCACAACGGTCGGCGATCGCGGCGACGGCGGCGATAAGGACAAGACCTTCTGTCTTGTCATTGATGAAGCGCGCGAGCTCTGCGCAGAGCATGCCTGCGGAGATCGATGAATCGCCTCCGACGAGATGAGGATTGATATGGACCTTGACGAAGCTGTCGGCCGCGACTTTACCTTCTACGAGTTCGCCAGGATCGTGATGGTCGAGCACGATGATGTCGCAATCGACCGCATGCACCTTCTCCAGAGCCGGCAGGTCCTCGTCTGTCGACCCGTTGTCAGTGACGATTACGAGCGGCCGTTTTGAGCCGAATCTCACTTCGTCATCCAGCATGAAAGCCACATCTTTCGACGCATCCTCATAGCTGTAGAACGGAGTGCGGCTCGGGGAGCGTTTGTAGAGCCGGAAGCCAGCACCCTTGTCATCATGCTGGTCGCAGATCATCGGGATGACGGCACGTTCGATCGCGACCGCGGCGCAGTAACCATCAGCGTCACCATGGTGGCGGACGATGATGGGCCGTCGGTCCATGACGGCGGTACGTATCATCCTCGCAGCACCGGCGAAACGTTCGCGCATCTTCTCGAGGATGCCGGACTTAGTGAGGAAAGGAGGAGAGAAGGGCTCTGCCCGAGAGGCCTTTCTTTCCTTGACCGCTGACTCGAGCTGCTTGGCCTGGTCATCGCCGAGCTGTGCATACTCCTTGAGCTCGCCCTCGAGAGAATTGTTGTACTCACGCACCAAGAATGTCGCTGAGATCGCCATGCCCTTCGCAAGCTCAGGATGTGCACGGTCACCCGCCTTGCCTGAGAAGCTCTTTGCCTGGATGGTGCTGGTGGCGTCACTGAGCGTGAACACCGTCGGCCCTTTTGTCTGACGGATGCCGGTGATGAGACAGGACGCTGACACGGTCTTGCCCAAATCCTCCGAGGATATGCTTCCTAATCCCTTGACCTGAGGAGACTCCATACTTGATCACCCCTCCAATGCGCTGATCTTACCGATGCGTCTAATATGGCGTTCGCCGTCGGCGACCGGTGTAGAGAGGAATAGCTTGGCCAACGAGACACCCTCATCTTCGTTGATGACACGCGCGCCCAGGCAGAGGACATTGGCGCCGTTGTGCTCGCGGGCGACTTTTGCGGTGTACTCATCATGGACCACTGCAGCCCTGATACCTTTGAGCTTGTTCGCCGCCATCGACATGCCTATGCCTGTTCCGCAGAACAGCATGCCGACAGATTCCGGGTCTGCTGCGACTGCGACGCCTACCTTCTCCGCGAAGTCAGGATAGTCACACGATTCCTCGCTGTCTGTGCCATGGTCGATGACAGTCAAGCCGTCCTGTTCAAGGGCGGTCTTGACTGACTCTTTCAATTTGAAAGCTGCGTGGTCGGATCCGATGTGGATAGTCTTGTTCGTCATGATGCATCAACCTTCGCTTCTTGATTTATTTTCCCCAATAACAATAGGTCAATTTTATTGATACCGATATTGATATTTTGATATTCTTAGCCGAGGCCAATAGCTTCTCAATCGAAACGCCAGGCCGGATGGCCCCAGGCCAGGAGCAGATCGACGCCTAGAGCCTTGGTCTCGACCGGTACGTCACAGCTGCCATAACAGGAGCCTAGCCAGAGCAACACTTCGGCGTCAGTCTCCTTCTCGATGGCTGCCTGGATCTCTTCGGCCGCGGGTTTGAGCCCGTCGGGAAGCTGAATAAGCACTTTCTTGGCACCGGTGGACTTGATCTCATCCACGGCACGGCCTATCTCCAGGTCATACTGCAAGTCTGCTGCATGCATAGGATGAAGGAGTCTCCGGACATTATAAATAGCTTGCGAAACCAGAGATGGAAGGCAACCAGCATGCGACGAAACCCATAAAAACAACTGGATCTTCCCAGAAATCATGACATGGGAAGTGCTCATCGACATCATCATCTTCGTAGGATCAGCGATACCGCTCTATCTGGCGGCAAACTTCCTCGGAGGAAAAGCTAGCCTCCTCAAGACGCTTCTCGTCGCATTCGTCACCGGCATCATCGTCGGGTTCATCCGCAGCCAATTCCAGTTCTTCGGAGGCATCATCGCATTCTTCCTCCTCATCTGGATCTATCACGAGATGTTCCGGATCACCTGGCTCAAATCGTTCTTCGTCTGGCTGCTCCAGTTCCTCATCGTGCTGATGTTCTACCTGATCCTGGCATTCTTCCGTCTAGGGACCAGTTTCATATCATGAGAATGCAGAGGGATAATTGGGATCCGAAGTAGGATATCAATAACATATCTACCGTCCTATTTGATTCGCTCGAGGACGATAGCAGGACAAATACGGGTGACGCCCGGCAATTCCTCGACGCGCTTGACGAAGACCTGCAGGTCGGCGGATGACCCGAACCAGCATTCGATCATCAGCATATGGTCGCCTGTAGTGGAGAAGATGCTGAGAGGCTCTTCCATCGCTTTGAGCTGCTCTATGGTCGGAATATAGGCTGACGGCTCTGCATCCAGGCCGATGAGGGTCCGCATCGAATAGCCGAGCTTACGGGGATCGATCTCGGCTGAGTACCGGATGATGACCCCATCGTCCTCGAGTTTGTGCATGCGTTTGCGGATCGCGGTCTCCGTGACGTCGAAATCGCGGGCGAGCTGGCTATACGAGGCTCTGCTATCCCGCATTAAGCGGCGTACCAACTCTAAGTCTGAAATCCGAACCATAAAGTTTATATATCTGAACTAATTTATATTCTTTTCGGAAGAATAGAGGGGGATTCTGAACATAGTACGTCAAAGATGTGCTGTCCATTCTTGATCAGCCATCCGGCATCGACACTAATAAACATGTCAAGGAGGCAAAGAAAATGGTTGCAATCGGAGAGAAAATTCCAGATATCGAATTCGAAGCATTTTATGAGAATGACACCAAGAAGATGAAGCTGTCTGACTTCAAGGGCAAATGGCTCGTGCTCGCCTTCTATCCGGCAGATTTCACTTTCGTCTGCCCCACTGAGCTCGAAGAGCTCGCGGACATGTATGAAGAGTTCAAGAAGACCGGCACCGAGATCGTCAGCGTCAGCACCGACACCGTCTTCGTCCATAAGGCCTGGCATGACAATTCCAAGGCCATCGGCAAGATCACGTATCCCATGGCAGCCGACCCCACAGGCAAGCTCTGCCGAGCGTTCGGGACCTATCTCGAGGACGAGGGCCTGTCCCTGAGGGGCACATTCATCATCGACCCTGACGGCGGCCTGATGGCCATGGATATCCATGACAATAGCATCGGCAGGAGCGGTGGAGAGATCCTTCGCAAGCTCCAGGCGTCGCAGTTCGTCAAGCAGCATAAGGGCGAGGTCTGTCCGGCGAGCTGGAAACCGGGCGGCAAGACCCTCAAACCGGGCCTCGACCTGGTCGGCAAGATCTAGATCGGCATACACCTACGAAAACAAAGCTACCACTCAACCCACGAGGTGAAAGATATGGCACAATTAGAACCATTACCGTATGATTATGATGCGTTGGAACCGCATATCGACGAAGAGACTATGAGGATCCACCACGACAAACACCACCAAGCATACTTCGACAAGTATCTCGCTGCGATCGAGGGCCACCCTGAACTCAAGGACGCCGACGCAGCTGGGCTGCTCAAGGACCTCCCCAAGGTCCCCGAAGCCATCCGTGCCGCGGTCCGCAACAACGGCGGTGGCTACGTCAACCACGCCTTCTTCTGGAAGGTGCTCAAGAAGGATATCCCTTTCGAAGGCGTGGTGGCTGATGCGATCACCGAGCAGCTCGGAGGTCTCGAGAGTTTCAAGGAGAAGTTCTCAGCGGCCGCCGCAGGCCAGTTCGGAAGCGGATGGGCATGGCTCGTCGTCGACGGATCAGGAAAGCTAGAGATCATGTCCACGCCAAATCAGGACACGCCGCTATCAGAAGGCAAGTCCCCGCTCATCGCGCTGGATGTCTGGGAGCATGCATATTATCTCAAATACCAGAACAAGAGACCAGCCTATATCGAAGCATTTTTTAATGTCATCGACTGGACCGAGGTAAACGAGCTCTTCGTCGAGGCGACGAAGTAGCCCATAGACCAATGTTATCGACGCTACTACGCGAGGTGGAATAAAATGGCAGCCATAAGCAAGAAGATGGAAACAGCGATCAGTCAGCAGATCAATGCGGAGCTCTACTCATCATACATGTATCTCTCCATGTCCGCATACTTCGAGGCAAACAACCTCAAAGGCATGGCTATGTGGATGCGTAAACAGGCAGAAGAAGAGGTCGCGCATGCGATGAAGTTCTTCGATTATGTCTTCTCAAGAGGAGGGACAGCCGACGTCGGAAAGGCAATCGAGAAACCCCCGGTCAAATGGGCTTCACCTTTGGCCGTTTTCGAGGCGGGCTACAAGCATGAGAAGCTTGTGACATCCTTGATTGACAAACTGGTCGATCTCGCCGTCAAGGAGAAGGACCATGCTTCGCAGTCATTCCTCAGATGGTATGTCGACGAGCAGGTCGAAGAGGAAGACAATGCGCTCTCCGTCATCGAGAGGATCAAGATGGTCAAGGGATCGTCCCAAGGCATGCTCCTTATCGACAAAGAGCTCGGAGCGCGCGGTGCGCAGTGATTATTTCTTTTCTCTTTTCTTTATCTCTTTTTTTAAATCTGTCTGGACGAACTTTGTCTAACCCATGCACATAGGAGCCCTTCAGCGGTCCGATCCGCTGAGAAGAATCCGCTTCGACCGGAAAATAACACCCATCATTCTTTTTCCTTTTCGTCTTTCCTGATTATACGGACAGTTGGGGGACTAGCCGGATCATTTCCGGTTGCGCCGAGATAAACCAGTTGTTATGATCCCGCCAACTCATTATTGGTTGTGATGGGGCTCACGTCAAGGATATGGCAATGGTGGCATCTCGCCACAGGAAAAGATTATCAAGTAACTGAGAGAAATCGCGCGATAGCCCACCGACTCATATCAGAGATGGGAACAGACGCGATAAAACAGGATCGTCGATCCCAAAAGACTCTCAAGGAGCGCATCAATACATCCATCAGCGATACAGAAGCGGCTATCCAGCTCTACCAGCTCCATGACGATGGAAACCAACTCGAACAGGACATCTCGCATATCAAGGAGCAGATAAAGGTCGCCACCAAGGATACAGGCATTCTCAGGAAGGGCATGATGATCCCTGAAGCGAGGTCCGAGCAGTATGCTGATCGTCTTGTGGAAACGATACTACCGACCATGGTCGCAAAGGATGTGGGCCGCATCCGATCGGGAGAGAGACAAGACAACCGATCCACATATGATTCCTTTGTCGGTCAGCTCACCTACAAGCAGCAAGACAGACTCGATCGTGCAGAACGTATGGCCATGAACAACCTGCTGAGACCTGATCAGAAGAGGTTGGAGGAGATATTAAATGACTCGGATATATCCTCATCCGGTATCCGTCACCATGTCAAGTCCATGGCCTCGCAATATGTCGATGATATCGCGGTCCAGACAAACCTCCATCCGAACGATAAAGGCGACACGGACGCATACATCTCGCTTTTCAGAAACAACAATCCCCATCGCGGGGAGCTGCGAGCGCTGCTCAGATGGTATGACACCATCAAATGGTCGTCAGGTAAGGGAAACAAAAAGAAGACACAGTCCATCGCGGATTATGTGAGTGAGCTCACCAGCACCCGATCCCCTGAGAAGAGCAGAGGATCGCTCGGCATCACCATGTATCTCGATGCGATACATCAATACGTGGTCGAAGGCAGGATACCGCCGCGGATCGCCCGTCGGCGTCGTGCCTATGATGCGCTCACGACCATCTACTCCGGCATCAGTGGTCCGACCGTAGGCAATGGAGGATCCGGATTCGTCGATCGCGTGCGTAAAAGCGCTCCATGGACATATCTGGCCGATGCGTTAGGGAAGAAACGACAGGGAACCGAATTCTACAGGGGAACCGATCAATCAATGCTCAACCGCGGGAGAATCTTGGACTCTGTCCGCTTGAGATGCTCTTGAAATGTCGCGATCGAGACACCAGACATCTTCGCGAGATGTGCCAGATGGATCTTTTTGGGGATGTCATAGTATCCAAGTTCGACAGCAAGTCCGAACGCCCGTTTCTGGCGCGCCGTCACATCCGGCATGATGGCAGGGAAGCAGATATTATTGAGGGAGACCTCCTTGAGCTGACCGATCTCGCAATGGTCATAGCCCTTGGCCGAAACATCCTCGATAAAAGAAGACAAGACGTCACGTGAGAAACTCGCCACCTCCCATCGCTCGAGTCCCATCTTGTCGACATAGATCGGCTTCGAGTAGAACATACGCGGATTGAAGAGACTGTAGGGGCTGCGCTCAGAGGTCTTTCCGACGAAGAAGATGGTGTCCTTGTCGATCTCTAGATCCGACACACGCCGATCGGCCTTGAGGTCTTCGAGGAAAGCCTTGACCGCATCAGCATCCCCTTCTAGTGTATGACGCTCAGAAGTACAACTCGTCCGTCCCTCCTGCCAATTCCCCAAGGTCATCAGATGGGAAACCACACCGAAGCGGCGGCAAAGCTCTGCGATGATCGAGTCATGCCGTATCTTTATCTTGACAACCCACATCTCATGCATGCTATACCCGATCCCTATAAAAAAGTTGTTCTATGGGTGACTGTCCACCGAAAAGATTAATAACGTCAGAGCGTGCCACCAATCATGCTGACTGTCGCGCAGATGCGGGAACTTGAGGATCTCTCAGAGCAGAATGGTGTCTCGAGGGCACAGCTCATGCAGAACGCGGGCAGAGCAGCAGCGGACATGATCAAGGAACGCTATCCCGATGCATCCTCCTCGGCCTTGGTGGTCAGCTACCATGGCAACAATGGAGGCGACGGGTTCGTGGTCGCGAGGCATCTCGGCGCAGATGTGCTGTTCTTGGGGGACGAGAACAAGCTCAAGCCAGAGGCCAGGTCGGCATGGGATGCACTCGACAAGCGACGGATCATCTCCGACATGGAGAAAGTCACATGGGACCGATACGCCCTGCTCGTCGATTCACTGCTCGGCACCGGCACAGCAGGGCCCCTTCAAGGAGTTCTCGCAGCGGCTGTGCAACGCATGAATAACCATCCGGCTCCGATCATATCTCTTGATGTCCCGACCGGCGTCGATCCTGACGCAGGCGATTCTTCCGGCGACACGATCAAGGCCGATCTCATCATCACATTCCATGATACCAAACCAGGCCTCGTAGCCTTCAAGAATATCTGCACCATAGTTGATATCGGCATCCCTGCAGAGGCGATAGCGCAATGGCAACTGAAACAACAGTGATAAGGATAACGAAACAGCTTGTCAAGAAGGCTCTGCCTCTCCGCGACAGAGGTGCGCATAAGGGTGACTTCGGCCGCGTGCTCATCATAGGCGGTTCTGAGGACTACGCCGGTGCCCCCATCATGGCGGCGTTAGGCATCGCCGCGCTCCGCGGAGGAGCTGACCTCGTCACCCTTTCCTGTCCGTCCAAGGTGTCATGGGCAGCCAATGCCCTCATCCCCGACCTCATCACAGTGAAACTGTCTGGGAAGGTTATCGGACCGACCCATCTCGACAGGCTCCGCAGGCTCGCAGCACGGAGCGATGTCATTCTCATCGGACCAGGCATGGGAAGACATCCCGGAGGGTCTCGAGTCGTCAGCGCGTTACTCCGACTGCCGAAACGCAAGGTCGTGGATGCGGATGCTATAAAACTTGCGAGATTGCAAGACGCAAGAGAGACGCTATTCACTCCTCACCTTAAAGAGTATGCACTCCTGCTCGAGCGAAGCGGACTATCCAGACAGGACATCCCCAGGAAGCTCGGCACCAATACGATCCTCCTCAAAGGGAAAGAAGACAGCATCCTCTCCTTGACCGAACAGGCGACGTGTAGAGGGGGAAGTCCGGGCATGACGAAAGGCGGCACAGGAGATGTGCTGGCAGGTCTCTGTGCAGGACTGCTCGCAAGCAACGATTCTTGTTCCCTGTTCCATGCGGCATGCGCCGCCTCCTATCTCAACAAGCGTGCGGGTGAGATGCTGGAGAACACACGCGGCCAAGGCATGTTGGCTTCAGAGCTGCCTGCAATGGTTGCAAGAATCATAAAGAAGGAATTTTCTTGATGGACTAAAGTCCCTAGCGTACACAAGCCTTTTTCATCTTTATGATGAACGACTCAAGCGCTTTCTTGTCCGAGGACTGTTGTCCCATCAGATCGATGATTGCCGAACCGCAGATGACGCCGTCGGCTCCGGCTGCTGTCATGGACTTGGCATGTTCAGGTTTGCTGATGCCAAAACCCACACAAAGAGGTAGGTCGGTCTTCTTCCGTAGCCCCGTAAGCATACCTGCTATACCGGCAGACAACTCAGTCCGCGCACCTGTCACACCGACGGCGGACACTATATAGATGAAACCGGTCGTGCTGTCGATGATACTCGACAAGCGGCGAGGCGTGGTGAGTTCAGTGACGATGAAGACCGTGTCCAATCCATTCGCTTTTGCGGCAGCGACGAACGCATCGGCCTCTTCGACCGGCATGTCAGGGATGAGCACAGAATTGACGCCGGCAGACGCGCAATCTTCACAGAAAGCGTCGATACCGCGTTGGTAGACCAGATTTGCGTAGACGAGGAGGCCGATTGGCACATCAGTGAGCTCGCGGATGTCCGTAATCATGGAGAAACAATCCGCAACAGTGATTCCCGCGTCCAATGCAGCGGTATCCGCATGTTGTATGGTCGGACCGTCTGCTATCGGATCCGAGAACGGAAACCCCAACTCCAGCATGTCGGCTCCTGAATCGATCATCCGTCTGATCATATCGATACTTCTCTTCCGATCAGGGAATCCCAGGACAGCGAAGGGCATGAACGCTGCGCGATCAGCAGAACGTGCGAAGCCATCAGCATAGGTCTGTCGACCAGATTCAGTTCCCATGCTGCACACCTCCTTTCTCTTTGATGTCCATGACCGTCGCTACATCCTTGTCTCCTCTCCCAGAGAGATTGATGAGCAATACATCATGGTCCTTTGCGATCTTCAGAGCATGTGCCACTGCGTGGGCCGACTCCAGAGCAGGGATGATCCCTTCTCTCTTCGATAGGGTGTGGAACGCATCAAGAGCCTCAGCATCTGTGATCGATACATAGCTGGCACGCCCGGCCTGACGGAGCGCTGAATGTTCGGGACCCACAGCAGGATAGTCGAGGCCTGCAGAGACGGAATGAGTCTCGAGGATCTGGCCGTCGGTGTCTTGGAGGACGAAGGTCTTGGTGCCATGGAGTATGCCGACCCTGCCCAATTTCTTGTCCCCGAACCTTGCGGCATGCTGACCAGAGGGTATCCCATGGCCGCCTGCTTCCACGCCGATCAGGTCCACATCTCCATCATCAAGGAATGCACGGAATATGCCGATCGCATTGCTTCCGCCACCGACACAGGCGACGATCGCATCAGGCAACCTACCCTCCTGTTCCAAGATCTGGGCACGGGCCTCAACGCCGATGACGGATTGGAAATGGGCCACGATCTCAGGGTATGGAGCTGGACCGAGCACACTTCCGAGAAGATAATGGGTGTCTTTGACGTTGGTGGCAAAATCACGCAGGGCCTGGTTGATCGCATCCTTCAATGTGCATGATCCGGTGGTGACCGGTATCACCTTTGCGCCCAGCAGTTCCATGCGAAAGACGTTCATCTTCTGTCGTTCTATGTCGACAGAGCCCATATAGATCTCACAGTCGAGACCGAGCTTCGCCGCAGCAGTGGCTGTGGCCACACCATGCTGGCCAGCGCCAGTCTCAGCGATGATGCGTCGCTTACCCATCCTCTTGGCGAGCAACGCCTGACCGAGCGCGTTGTTGATCTTATGCGCGCCGGTATGCGCCAAGTCCTCCCGTTTGAGATATATCTTACAGCCGGTCTCGGATGAAAGATTAGGACAGTAAGTCAATGCTGTAGTCCTGCCGACAAAATTGGTGAGGAGGGATTTGAGCTCCTGCTGGAATGATGGATCGTTCTTGCTTTCCTCGAACGCCCGGTCCAATTCTTCCATCGCCGGCATGAGCAGCTCAGGCACGAACTGTCCGCCGAAATCCCCAAAATAAGTCGATTTTTTCATTTTGATGCCTCAGACCGTGATACGATGCGTCGATTTATTCGGCATCACTTTCAGATCAGCTTTTTTGGTGCTGTCCAGGAAAGTCTCCATGAACTCATAGATAAGGTTTCCGTCTTTTATCCCTGGGGAAATTTCAAGGGATGAGCTCACATCCACACCATATGGACTGAGCGTCAACACCTCATGCACATTGTCTGCTGATATTCCGCCTGCGATCATGATCCTCTTTCCTGGATGATCATGAATAGCTTCCTGTAATATACCAAGAGGGACACGTTTGCCTGTCCCGCCAAAGGATTCGGAGGAAAATGCATCGAGCAATATGATGTCGGCCGTACACGACGCGATCCGATCCAAGTCGCCCTGATCCCTTATCCTTAGCCCTTTAATGACAGGTAAGCCTAGCCGGTCTTTGATATCAGCGATGTATGCTTCATCCTCGTCTCCGTGGAGCTGCACCATATCAAGACCAACGACCTTGGCTGTTCCCACAACGGTCGAGATCTCCGCGTCCACAAACACGCCCACGGTACGGCATGAAGGAACAGCTTTATTCACGCCATCGATGATGCCTATCGCTCTCTCGGGACTGATGTTCCTGGGAGATTTTGCTTCGAACACGAATCCCATCATATCCGCTCCGGCCTTGGCTGCACAGAGACCTGCGGTCAAATCGGCGATGCCACAGATTTTGACGCGTGGCGAAGATAGGGAACTCAGACGCTGTCCGATGTCATCAGCAGCCATGATGGTCGTGCCGATGAGGAAAGCACCCGCGGCATCCGATAATGAACAGATGTCAGAACGAGAGTTCATGCCTGATTCAGATACGATGATGATGCCTGAAGGAACGAGCTTGGCCATCCTCGAAGTGTGCTCTAGGTCGACCTCGAAGGTCCTCAGGTCCCTGTTGTTGATGCCGACGATTTTGGAATCGGCCTCGATCGCCCTATCCAGATCCTGCGTGTCATGGACCTCGACCAGGGAATCCATGCCAAGGGAAGCGGCTAATGCTGAAAGTTCGGTGATCTCTTTCGAACTGAGAACAGATGCGATGAGCAATACCGCATCGGCGCCTGCATCCCGTGCCTCGTACACCTGATAAGGATCGATGATGAAATCTTTCCGTAGGATGGGCAAGGCGGTGACCGTCCTTGCTTGCCTGAGCATGTCGAGGGATCCAGAGAAGAAAGGCCCATCTGTCACGACCGAGACCGCATCCGCATAGAGGTCGTATATCGCTGCGACTTTGGCAGCATCGAGATCCTGACGGATCACACCTTTTGAGGGGGAAGCCTTCTTGATCTCGCAGATGATGGCCGGGCGAGGCCGAGCCAGAGCAGCAGAGAAGGAACGAGTGGACGGCCGAATAGATTGCCTGAAGCTCTCCAACGGACGCTCACGTTTGATCGACACGAGATCTTCCCGCTTACGCGAGATTATGCGGTCTAGGATGGGGATCTGTTCAGTCATCTGACATCACCTTTTGGGCGAAATCCGACAGCCGCTCCAGAGTGTCTTTGGCCTTGCCGCTGGCGATTGACTCACGAGCAAGTGTGATTCCGTCTTGAATTGAGCCGGCCTTGCCAGCGGCAGCGATAGCGAATCCGGCATTGAGCAGTACGATGTCTGTCTTAGGTCCTACCTCACCATCAAGGATACGTCTGATGATAGCCGCATTATGATCAGGATCGCCGCCCTTGATATCATCCAGGCTCGCCCGACGCATGCCGAAGGTCTCAGGAGCGACAGTAGACGTGGTGACCGTTCTGCCGCGCACTTCGCTGACTATGGTCTCACCGTGGATGGCGACCTCATCGAGGCCGTCGCCATGGACCACATATGCGTGGGTCGTTCCCAGCTTGGCCAAGACTTGTGCGAGTTTGCCGGTGAGATCAGGAGAGAACACACCGAGGAGCTGGCGAGAGCAGAAAGCAGGATTGACGAGCGGCCCGAGCACGTTGAACACTGTCCTGATGCCGAGCTCCTTTCGAGGCATTGCCACATGTTTCATCGCCTTGTGGAAGGCGGGCGCGAACATGAATCCGATGCCAACGGACTCGATGCAACTCCGCACCTGCTCGGGGCTCAAGTCGACCCGGACACCCAATGCCTCGAGGACGTCTGCGCTACCCGACCTACTCGACACAGATCGGTTCCCGTGTTTTGCGACCGTCACACCAGCCCCGGCCGCCACGATCGCGACCGCAGTCGAGATGTTGAACGTGCCGCTCGTATCACCACCAGTACCGCAAGTGTCCAAGGCATGGGTATCGCTGACAGATATGCGTTCACACTTGGCCCGCATTGTCTCGCAGAATCCGGTGATCTCATCGACTGTCTCACCTTTCATGCGGAGAGCGACGAGGAGTCCGGCGATCTGCGCTGGGGTCCCGTGGCCATCCATGATGGCAGACATCACATCCCTGGCCTGTCTCTGAGTGAGGTCATGACCTTCAACGACCATACGGATGCTATCCTTCAGCAACCCAGTCTGCTGCTCGTTTCCGATCCTTCCGTCTGAAGGACCTGAAGGACCTGAAGGACCTGAAGTCATCAACAATCACCTCCTGTCAGATTGTTCTGCACCGCATCAAGAAGATTCTGGATGATCCGTCCACCTTGCGTAGTCAGGATGCTCTCCGGATGGAACTGCACCCCTTCGACCAGCGTCTTGCAGGACGGATGTCTCAGAGCCATGACCGTCCCATCCTTGGCACGGGCGCTCACCTCCAGGCATTCAGGGATCACCGCACCGCAAAGGGAGTGATAACGTCCGACATGAAGAGGAAGCGGCAGACCGGTGAACAGAGTTTTTCCGTCATGGCCGATGGGCGATGCCTTGCCGTGCACGATCTCGTCTGCGCGCGCGACCTTCCCGCCGAAAGCCTCAATGATGGCTTGATGTCCGAGGCATACCCCGAATATCGGTATCCGGCTGGCGAATGCCTTGATGAGTTCTATGCATACACCTGCATCCGACGGAGTCGATGGACCAGGACTGATGATTATGAGAGAAGGATTGAACTCTGAGACCAACCGTCCTAACTCATCGAGTGTGATGGAGTTTCGTACCACATGCACCTCGCAACCGCGCTGCTCGAATTCGTTGACGAGATTATAGGTGAAGGAATCGAAGTTGTCGACCATGAGCACCGGAAGAGCCATCTTAGGGTTCATCGTTCTTCACCTCCAAGAGCGGCGAGACATGCTTTGGCCTTATGCGCGGTCTCGGCGTATTCTAATTCCGGTACTGAGTCGAATACGACCCCTGCACCTGCACGGATGAATGCTCTATTACCTCTGAGGACCACTGAACGGATGATGAGTGCCGAGTCCATGTCGCCGCTCGGTGTGAGGTATGCGACGGCCCCGCCATAATAACCCCGCTTGGACTTTTCATTGCGCCGGAGAAGGTCCATGGCCATGATCTTCGGCGCGCCGGTCACCGTACCCATGTTCATCACCGCGGTGTAGACATGGAGCGCGTCGAATCCCTTCCGTACCTTGCTTGAGACATTAGACACAAGATGTTGGACATGAGAATATTTCTCCACAATGAGCGGTTCGTCGCAGACCGTCGTCCCCGGCACCGAGACCTTGGCCAGGTCGTTCCTCGCGAGGTCGACGAGCATCATGTGCTCGGCCACCTCTTTCTTGTCTATCTTGAGCTCGGCCTCATAGCGGCTGTCGAGATCGATGTTGAGCTCGCCATCGATGAGCCCCCTCGGTCGGGTGCCGGCGATCGGTCTGATCTCGGCTGTCTTCTCAGCGTCGCGGCCATCACCGTTCTTGCCTTGGACGCGCACCGCCATCTCAGGGGATGATCCGATGAGATGATGGTCGCCGTTGCAGAAGAAGAACATGTACGGTGAGGGGTTGAGCCGGGAGAGGCGGATATATGTTCTGAAAGGATCGTCGTCATAGTCTGCGATGATGGTGCGGGACGGCACGATCTGGAAGACATCGCCGGCCTTGACATGCTCACGCATGTTAGTGACCGTCTGGATGTATTCATCTTCAGTGGTGTCGGACCGCAGCTGATCGGTCCCCGAAGATGCCGCAGGGAACGGTTTCAGGGACGATGGAACGCCCTGCTCCAACGCCTTCCTGTAGGGAACAAAAAGTCTTTCGCATTCCTCAGACGAGCGAACGATGCCCCTCCCTGACAATGATGCGGCTATGATATGCATCTCGTCCTTCTTGTGGTCGACCACGAACAGGTTGTCGGCGAAATAGAACACATAATCGGGTGTGCCGATGATGTCCTCCGCACTAGGCGACAAGGTCTCGAATTGATCGATGAAATCATAGGAGAAGATGCCGAACAGCCCGCCGTAAGGGATGGTCGGCTTTCCCTCCGGCTTGAACATGAACGCGATGCGTCGGAGGATCTCCGTATGATTGATCGAGGTCAGACGTTCCATCTCATCAGCATGATCCGCCAGGCTCCGCGAGACAAGACGTCCTTTGAGACTGTCCCCATCCATCCGAATATCATCGACGAAGGAAAGCTCTTCCTGGATGGGACCGAGAAGCTTGCTGCCAAGCGGAGTGAGGGCCTCGATGAAGAATCGATCCCCATTCCCGACGATGCGTAGGCAAGGAGCATGAGTGCCTATCGAGTGCTCGCCGTATTTCGGGACGATGTCCTTCGACTCGAGCAGGAAATGGTACTCGCTCCCTTTGGTCAATGCGCGGTAATAGTCGTCGATGCTCACAGGTCGCTTGACTGTCTTGACGATAGGACGTAAAGAGATAGGGGTATCAGGCACTCCGAGCCACCTCCATCGGATGGCTGGAGAGATCAGCCGAAAGGGTGATCAAGGGCCGTAAGTCATCGACGAGAGCGCTCATCTCCGGAATGTTGAGCTGCTGATCGGCATCGCTCAACGCGACTGAAGGATCAGGATGGCATTCGACCATGATGCCATCCCCGCCGACCGCCAGGATGGCTTTCGACAATGGTCCGATGAGGGATTTGATGCCGGACGCATGGCTTGGATCCCCGATGACCGGCAGATGTGTGAGCTGCTTGAGCAACGGGATCGCCGAGATGTCGAGGGTGTTTCTGGTGCGGGTCTCGAATGTGCGGATACCACGTTCGCAGAGGATGATGTTGGGATTGCCGTGTGCCGCGACATACTCTGCTGCATGCATGAATTCATCGATGGTGGAGGAGAATCCCCGTTTCAGCAGGATCGGATTGCTGACCTCGCCGACTTTCTTGAGAAGAGCGAAGTTCTGCATGTTGCGTGACCCGATCTGCAGGATGTCAGCATGCTCGGCCACGAAAACGACCTGCTCAGGCTCCATCACTTCAGTGACCGTGACCATACCTGTGGCGCGGCCGACCCGTTCAAGGATGAGGATGCCTTCCTGGCCAAGCCCCTGGAAAGAATACGGCGAGGTCCGAGGCTTGAATGCTCCTCCTCTGAGGAATGAGACGCCCATTCCCTTGAGGGCCTGGGCTGCTGAGAGCATCTGGGATTCGGATTCGATAGCGCAAGGGCCGCCGATGATGATCGGCAGATCGCCGCCGACGGTATTCCCTTTGATTGTGATGATAGTGTCCTCGGAACGGGAATCCCGGCTGACTGCGAGCGTCGCTGGCTTGGTCATCGTCTTTTGGTTGGTCGCGGCCTTCTCGGCCGTTTTTTCGATGGTGATGGTTTTTTGGTTCATTGTGTATGCCTCCAAGGATCGGTGCAGCAGTTTTGTGGGGTTATGGGAACAAAGAGAGAATGGATTGGCATCTACCGCCAGATTCCGTTAACAGAAAAAGGAGCGTTTGGGAAGATGTCTGCCGATGCCATGTGATGCTGCTACCATTCATCAGCATATAAATATTGTGTCATAAAATAGAAAGATTAATAAAAAACGTCACACATATCAGGCATATGTCACATATGAGTCAATCATTCCTCGCATTCCTACGTGCACACCCCGAGGTGGAGAAATGCAGCGCCCTGGGACTCATCAACCGACGGTCGTTGGCGAGGCACCTCATCGACCGAGGCGTGGCCGACGCCAAACAGCTCGACGCGGTCATCGCCATGCTCAGACGCCATGAGTTCTCATGCTCTGAGGTGGACGAGAAAGACGGCCTTCTGCTCGATAAAGCCAGGCTCCAGATGAAGGACCGCATCCTCATCCTGGATTTCGAGAAAGAGAGGGCATTGCTCGAGAAGCTTGAGGGCGTCATCAGCACCACCCGCTATGAGAAAGGCGATACGCTCAAGCTCGTGGTCGGCACCGGCTCCATCAAATTGTTCATCGACCAGGAGAAGGAGAAGACCCTGGCCAGCATCACGCGATCATTTTCCCCCCTGCATCGCGAAGATGACATAACCGAGATATCCCTGCAATTCCCCGAGGATGCCCGAGTCTCCAAAGGCATCCTCGCAGGGATCACTCGGGAGCTAGCCATAAATGACATCGTGATAAACGAATTCCTCACCGCGACACCCGAGCTTCTCCTCTACGTCAAGAAGGAATATGTGCTCAAGACGTATGAGGTGCTGCGGCGGATGCAGCAATAGCAGCAATAGCAGCAATAGTCCCCGATGCTCCAGAAGAAGGTAACCAGACCACCAGATGCTCCCGATATACAGAGTACGCATCATAGTCATGGTATTGGTCGACGAAATCTTTCTTGAACGAATCCATAATCCGACGAAACGCCCTGTCGCTCTCCACATGAATCTCGATGGTGAGGTCGTACCGCCCCAAGAGCTCGAGGGCGTAAAGACAGGTATTGGTCCGATCGAAGAATTCGATGATCGACGGGATCGTGCTCAAATTCTTCAAGCTGAAATTGAGCTGGATAAATTGCAGGCCCAACTTGGAGAAGTTCGGCGACGATGTGTACGAAAGGATGATGCCGTCCTGCTCCAGTTTCTTGATCCTGTATTTGACGACCTGAGGATCGATGTCCACTCGTCTGCCGATTTCCACAAGACTCATCCTCGCATCCTTCGATAGCAATTGCATGATCTGCGAATCGACAGCATCGACAGAATAGCTCCCCAGCTCATCCTGATAATATGAATGCATAGATGACTCACCCCGATGGAGGAATTTGAGATTCAGCCTATGCGTGGTGAGCACCGTATGGATAGCCTTGTCCAAGATATGCTCGCCGAATCGACCAGAGAAATCCTGCCAGAATTCCCGAAATTCCCGAGCGGATCGCACCATGATGAGGAACAACGCATCATAGGGGCCTTCGCAGCTCCCGAGGTAGGCGCAACCAGGATTCACCCGAAGGTATTCAATGATCCCTTTCTCGATCTCCGGCGTGGTGTGATGGAATTTGATGAAGGTCTTGTAATAATAGAAACCAAGTTTCGCAGTGTCGAACACAGTGTAGAAACCATTGATGTACCCCTGCTTCAACAGCCGGTTCAGACGATAATTGACCGTCTCTTTCGACGCCCTGACCTTCTTGCCGATGGCTGTGGCAGACATCCTGGCGTTGATATCCAGTTCATACATGATTTTTCTATCGAGGAGGTCCAAGACCATACTTGATAATAACATAGAAATCCTATAAAAAATTATCGTTTTTCTAAAAAAATGTCTAGAAATATTAATAGCTAAGTAAAACTACCACTACATCATGGCAAAAAAAATCAAGGTCTATCTCAGCGCCCGCATATCCCAGGATGCCCATGCGTGGAACGAGAGGGTGTGCAGCCACCTCAAGCCGCCCCTCAGCGTTTTCATGCCGCAGCAACACAACCCTTGGAATGTCGCCCATGAGACATTCCAGATCGGCGTATATCAGATGGACCTGGAGGCCATGGAGGAATCCCACATGAGTCTGCTGCTTCCGCCCTATGGTCGGGACTGCGCATGGGAAGTCGGCTGGTACGTGCATGCGGACAAGCCGCTGGCCGTCTTCGTCGACGACCAGACCAGATGGCTGCGGGACTGGATGGTCAAGGGCGGGCTGAATTACATCATCACGACCAACCAACGGACCTACCGACGGCTCATGAGAGATCCCATCCTGCAAATCAAGCAAGTGCTGTTCATTGAGCACCTCGACCAGCTCGGAGGGGTGCTCCAACGGATTTGCCACGACCATTACCACAAGAAGAAAAAGGATGGCACAAGGAGGAAGAGAAGATGAGGAAAAGGATTCTCATGCTTATCATCGCCCTGCAGTTCGGGCAACTGCTGACCCAGGACCCGATGAGAGAAGTCCAGGCGAAGAACCCAGAGCTCGTCACCCGGACGACGCTGGGAAGCCTCATCAATGGGATGGAAGGGTCTTATATCTCAGCAGAAACCCCGTTCTATATGTACAGGCTGGGCATCGTTGATTCGGTGGAGAGCGCCACGCTGGGACGATTTTCCTATGCCGCGCAGGCCACCGGCGCCCTGTCTCCGGAGCCCACGCTCTTCACGCATGCGAACAAGCAAGAACTCGCACTGTACTGGGATGCGTTTAGTCTGGGTTTAACCTATCAGGAAGAAGGCACAGGCGTCGAGAGCACGCTCAAGATCGGAAGCGCCTCACTAGCACTGAAAGCTTCACAAAAACAAGGACTGCTTGAGATCAAGCTCCTGACGGACAGAAATCCCTGGTTTCTCTACCTACGCGGTAGGGCAACACGCGCATGGGATGAAACAACGAATCCCTCGCGCACTGTCAACGCCGGGGCGCTTCTCGCCTACAACCTTGATGGGTATTTCTTCATCCTCTACGCAGAGACGTCTTGTAACAGAACCTGGACTGTTGCCCCTGAGTTTCAGTACCACACCCCGCATTGGATGCTGGGGGGATCGATACTCGTTGACCAGAGCCGGGAGGCTTGCCCCATATTGACTATCAGATACAAACAATGACCGGAGATGGAGAGGTGAGCACATGAAAACCATGATCTACAACCTGCGTCCCTACAGCTGGGGTGACGTCGCCATGATAGGGATCGCAGCATCGGCCGTTGCGAACGGTACGTTGCGGTTTGGGATTCGGGAAGGCGAAGCCATCGCCTGCCTGCTGGCGCTCTGGTGCTTCTACCAACTGGCGCTCGAGCAGGGGCACGGCTACCAGGTGCGGGGACCTGTCCCGCAATACGCTGCAGCGGGCTTTCTTCTCCTGTCAATCGGCACATGTCTGATTACAGCGATCAAGGCGCTCATCCCTCTCACCGTGACGGTCCTGCTCACCCTACTCTACCTGGAAAAGAACCGAAGTGCGTTCGGAGCCTTGGTCTCTCCCGTGGTGCGCGGAACGATTCAGGCGGGGTTCGTGGTGACCGCATCCGCGTTAGTGGGATTACCCAACGCGGGGAGAGTGCTGGTACTGGCCAGCGCTGCGTGCGCCATGCTCATAGCCCGCGCGCTCACCGGAGATATTCGGGACATGAGGCACAACAGGCAAGCCGGAAAGATCACGGTCCCGGTTCGCTTTGGATATCGGACGAGCGCGTTGCTCGCCGAGGCATCGCTGCTCTCCGCCTCCTCGCTCATTATTGGAATAGCGGGTTTCGTTCCAGCGATACCGCTCCTGCTCATCGCTGCCATGTTGCCTCTGCTGCCGAACGGTTACGTCGCGCATCAGCTCATGGTATTGACGACCATGTTCACGCTCGCGGCGGTCGCATGCTCATTCGATGGATGTGAGGGGTGGGTTGTCATGCTCTACGCAGGAGTGTTCCTCAACCAAGTATTCTATCCGGTCCTAGCCAGGAAGTCCAATCCCTGTTTCGTCCAACCCAATGAACTGTCTTTCATTATGTGGAGACATGATGCGTCCGCAAGGGCCAGGCGACACTATCAACGACGACTGGATCCCTGACAGATGACTGGCTCCGCGAAAGCCATCAAGCGACACATTAATAAGGATGTCTTCGCAGTTCATTACCATGACCCGTATCCGTAAGGCGACGGCGCAGGACATCCCTGTGCTCCTGACCCTGTGGGAAGAATTCATGGACGACCATGATGGCATCGTGATTAAGTCTGATCCGATGACAAAAGCACAGGTCGCAAGAAAGCCTGACGCCACAAGCGCCATGAGACGCTTCTTCTCATCGATCATCAGGTCACCGAACGGTCTCGCCCTCGTGGTAGAGGATGACGACGGCATAGGCGGGTATCTCTTGGCCGATATCCGACCCAACATCCCGGTGTTCGCCATCAAGCGGATCTGTTACATCAGCGATCTCTATATCAGAAAACCCCTGCGCCGACAGAGATGGGCCACCAAGATGAAAGAGATGGCACTCTCTTGGATGAAGAAGAAGGGAGTCAAGTATGTCGCGATCGGCCTGCACTCCCAGAACAAGAAAGCGTATGCAATCTACAAGGCCTGGGGATTCTCCGACCACCATATCGAGATGAGAAAGCAGCTCAAGTAGACCAGCATCAATACAACATATAGCTCGCTTCTTCGCGCGTCAATCCTTTGGCTCTCGCTCCACCGACGATATCAGAAGCTCTGCAGCCTCACCATCCTTCTTGACAGAAGACGATACGATACGCAACGCATACCCGAAGAGCGGGGCATCGAGCACAAAAGTCTCGAACTCACCACCTTCGCCTGCGACATTGATGCCGAGCTTATCGCGGAGACCCACCAGACGGCCGAGATGATCATTTGTCAACGGAACGCCGAGCCAGGACGCATCAAGCCCTTCGGCCGCGACCTTAGTCATGACGAAACGGTATCCTTCCCGTAAGAGCGCCCGCATCTCCTGCTCCTGGTCCATATGCCAGAGCGGCGAGAACACCTTGAGGTTGAGCTCATCACAGATGCGTTCTATGCGGGTGCGTTGATAGTTGGAGAACAGAGCACCGGTCACCACACCCTGGATGCCATGGCGTCGTTTCGCCTCGAGCAAAGCGGCCCGAAGATCAGAGAGCTCCTGTTCTTTCTCACCTTTTGTCGCATGCGTCATCAACGGGATGCCCATAGCGTCGGCCTGCATCCCTGCGAGATCGACGGCGGGCGTGTGGAACATGAAAGAATCCTTGTTCTCACTCTTGACGGTGATGAGGCAACGTACGTCGTAGTTGAGACGTTTCTGAATATGAAGGGCATAGACTGAATCTTTACCCGAAGAGAAGAGCACGCCCAGAGGGAGCTGAGGAATATCTGCGAGGGATGCGAGGTACGAAGATTTCGACTTGAAGCCTGCCTTCTTCGAACGGGTCTCGATGAGTTTGCTCATGCCGCTGCTGTATTGCGCTGCTGAACGCTTGGCAGCACTGAGGCCTTCGGGAAGGTCGAGGGCGACCGCCGCGTCCCGGAGCAGCTGTTTTGGGGCGACCCCCAACTTCTCTTTCGAGGGGATGGAGAACATATGAGAGACCAACGCATGGTCAAGATAAGGTAGACGCAATTCTATATGGTGGGACATGGAGATGACATCATCCCGGTAGAGATCGCGTTCATAGATCCGTCGAAGATTGGATAGCGAATCTTCATTGACCGCAGGGTATACCCGCATCCGGCCATAGCCTGCGAAAAGGTCGTCTGCACCGAGACCTGAGTACATGACCTTTACATTGTCGCGTTTCGCGGCCTGGAGCGCAAAATGCAGCGTCGAGGCCACTTCGACCTTGACTGGGTCCTGGCTGCTGATGAGCCGCATGATCCCTGGAATCGCGCGGGCGAGCTGGGCCTCGCTCACCATGATGACCTTTAGAGGGATGCCGATCTTGGCTGCCGCCTCTTTGGCCTGCCTGACGACAGCCTCTTTTCCTTTGGTGGCCGTCAGATAGCCGGTGATGTCAGCCCCATGAGCGGTCAGCAGATGCGCAATGAGGCTTGAGTCCAGGCCACCCGAGAAAAGGACGCCCATCTTGCGACCGCTGATCCGCTTCTTTACCGCGTCATCGAGGAGACCGGCGATGCGAAGGATATCTGTTGAGTGGTGGGACCCTATAGGAAGAGAAAAGAAAGGCAGCGAGTAGAAAGCGGTCTTGCCGGTCTGCTGGGAGAAGACCAACGCTTTTCGGGGATTGAGCTCTTCAGGCAGTTCGCCATGACCGATGAGAGGGGTACGCTCAGAGGAGAACCTAAGACCTTCTTTTCCAGCGCTGAACCACAGGGGCTTTACCCCGAGCCGGTCCCGAGCGAGGAGGACATATTGAAACTTCCGATGATAGACGAAGAAAGAGAACACACCATCGAGCTTGGAAAGGAGCGTATCGATCACAGATGCCCGCACCTGTTCAGCCTTCACCGAGCTGAAGGCTTCGACACAGAGGCCTGCGAGGAGCTCTGCGTCGTTCTCTGCTTGGATGCCATGCCGCTTCGCCAGTCTTTCCCAATTATATATCTCGCAATTGGCACCGACCACGATATCATCACGGACGATGGGTTGCTGGACGTGGGAGACGATGGCATGCAAACAATGACCGAGATACGCGTCCCCGCCGACGAATGTGCCGCTGCCGTCGAGACCACGATGCTTCAGCGCCGCGAGGCCACGTTCTAGATCAGTCCGACCATCGGACCGTTCTACATTTCCACCATCCACAATGCCGAAGATGCCGCACATCCCTTGTGCAGAGGTCCTGGAGTATATAAAGGTTGCAGCACGGAGACCCAGGAGAATGATATCAGACCGGATGTCGGGGCAGGACCCAGGCAACATTTAAATAGGCCTCGTCCTCACCGACCATTGATGAAAAAAGAGGTTTATCGTCAACCCCTTGAGGTGGTGCTGTCCCAAGTAGGTGTGTCTCCAGAGACCGGGCTCTCCAAGGACGAGGCCAAACGACGTCTCATCTCCCACGGACCGAACATCTCGGTCCAAGAACAGCCTGTCTCCGCATGGAAGATCCTTCTCCGTCAGTTCAAGAGCTTCATCATCTATGTGCTTCTCTTCGCGGCCATCGCGTCGTACGCAATCCGCAGCCATGAGGAATTCTATGTCATCGCCGGCATCATCGTCTTCATCATCATGCTCAGCTTCTTTGAGGAATACAAGGCGACAAAAGAGATGGAAGCGCTGAGGAAACTCACACCACGCACCGCGCGAGTCATCCGAGACGGTGCCGAAGAAGAGATCCAGATCCAGGAACTCGTTCCTGGCGACGTCCTGATTCTTCGCCGAGGGGATGTGGCATCGGCCGATTGCAGGGTGATCAGCTCCAACAATCTCGGCGTGGACGAGTCCATACTCACCGGAGAGTCCATGCCTGTCGTAAAAGAAGCCAAGGACATATCCCTCAAAAAACCTATCTCCGAACAGAAAAACATGGTGTTCTCAAGCACACATATCACGAACGGGAACGCCGCATGCCTGGTCGTCGTGACCGGTAAGGAGACCGAGATCGGCGGTATATCGAGCCTGGTCAGCGGAGTCCACAGCGAGACAACACCTTTACAGAAGCGACTCGACCGGCTCAGTAAACAGTTCTCTGTCGGCGTGCTCCTCATCTGCACATTACTCTTCCTGTTCGGCATCATACGCGGGCAGAGCTGGGAATCCGTGCTGCTCCTGGCCGTCGCGGTCGCCGTCTCCGGCATTCCAGAGAGCCTGCCAGCAGTCATCGGCGTTGCGCTGGCCATCGGCATGAAACGCATGGCAAAACAGGGAGCCATCATCAAAAGGCTGCCAGCGGTCGAGACGCTGGGAACCTGCACAGTCATCTGCACGGACAAGACCGGGACACTGACGCAGAACCGGATGGTCATCGAACGGATTTTCACCATAGATGATGAGATCAACGTGACAGGCTCCGGCTTGACGCCGAAAGGGCTCTTCATGCGCGAGAAGGAGATGGTCGATCCCAAGAAGCACCAATCGCTATCGAAGATCCTTGAGATCGGCACGCTGTGCAACAATGCATCGATCATCAAGAGGTCGAAAGAGTGGCATGTGGACGGCGAGTCCACTGAAGGGGCGCTCATCGTCATGGCAAAGAAGGCCGGCATCGAACGCAACACCATGCACGAAAAATTCCCTCGGCTGCATGAACACCCGTTCGATCCTGACCGCAAATGCATGAGCTCGGTACATAAGGTCAAGAACAAGGCCATCGTCTACGCCAAGGGCGCACCAGAGATGTTGCTGAAGAAATCCACACATTACCTCGACGGCGGGACCGTACGGAAACTGACACCCCTCATCGTAAATAAGATCATCAACAAGACAGATGAATTCGCGTCATCCGGCCGTCGCGTGCTTGGGCTCGCCTACAAAGAGCATAAAGGGAAGACGTATGAGCTGCGTCATGTGGAATCATCCTTGGTGTTCGCGGGATTGGTGTCGATGAGGGACCCGCCATCGGTGTCGGCGTTCTCCGCGGTACGCATGTGCAAAGAGGCAGGCATCAAACCGATCATGATCACTGGCGATAATGTCGCGACAGCCAAGGCCATCGCTGAAGAGCTCGGGATATGGGAAGAGGGCAATGCGGTGCTCACAGGAAACCAGCTAGACCGCCTGTCGGACCAACGGTTCACGCATATCATCGAGCACGTGACGGTGTACGCGCGCACGACGCCCAAGCATAAGCTTCGCATCGTCCAGGCATTGCAGACTGTGGGCCACATCGTGGCGATGACCGGAGACGGCGTCAATGACGCTCCCGCGCTCAAGAAGGCTGACATCGGTGTCGCCATGGGAAAGGACAGCACTGAGGTAGCAAAGGAAGCGGCGGAGATGGTGATCATGGACAATAATTTCGCCACCATCGTGGCCGCGGTGCGCGAAGGCCGCACCATATTCGAGAACATCAGGAAATTCCTCTACTACCTCCTAGCAGGCAACTTCTCCGAGGTCATCCTCATCTTCATCGCCGCATTGCTCGGCATCGTGCCTCCGCTGACGCCCCTCATGATCCTCTTCATCAATCTCGTCACCAGCGACATCCCTGCAATAGGGTTATGCATGGAGAAACCAAAAGAGCACATCATGCAGGAGAAACCGAGGAATCCACGCGAAGGCATCATGACAGAATATCTCTTCCTCAAGATCGCTGGAGTGGTCCCGATCATGGTGCTCGGCGCCATCAGCCTGTATCTATGGGAATTGGTCATCGTCGGCGGAGATCTCGCACGTGCGCAGACATTGGCCTTCGTCGCCATCATCGTGTTCGAGCTCTTCCACGTGTTCAATGCAAAAAGTTTCACGAAATCCGCCTTCTCGAAGGACCTAGGGGCCAACCCATATATCTTCGTCGGCGTCGGCATCTCGATAGCGGCCACATTGCTGACCGTGTATTGGAGGCCTCTCGGTGCGTTGTTCGGCACCGTGCCGCTCTCGCTCGTGGAATGGCTTTTTGTCCTCTTCATCGGAAGCATCGTGCTCCTGATCGTCGAGGTAGAGAAGACCATGGTCGCCACTGAGATCAAGGAGAGGGATAAGATGGAGATCTATCCGACAAGAGGCTGACGAACAGGCCATCACTGTGGGCCGATAAATATAAAAGGACCTAATAGGCGGCGAGAAGGAGAGAAGAAAAAAAGAGAAAGAAAAAAAAGAGGCATACTATGGAGAACATATTCTTCGACATCGGTATCATCATCATCATAGCGACCATTGTAGGTTTCATCGCCCGATTGCTCAAGCAGCCGCTCATCCCTTCATACATCATCGCCGGTGTCATCATCGGACCTCTCGTGCTCAAGCTCATCGATGACGCTGCGACAATCACCATCCTCTCAGAGATCGGCATCGCCTTCCTCCTGTTCGTCGTCGGCATCGAGTTCAATTTCAAGAAACTCCGCGACACCGGCATGTACTCTTCAGTGGGAAGTCTCATACGTATGGCCTTTCTCTTCGGCCTGGGCTATTTCGTCGCGATATCGCTCGGTGTGTTCTCCTCGATAGAAGCTGTCTATCTCGGCCTCATGATCGTGTTCTCGTCCACCATGGTCGTGGTCAAGCTACTCGCCGACAAGGATGAGCTTGATACCCTGCACGGACGCATCATCATCGGCGTGTTGCTCATGGAGGACCTCGTAGCCATCCTGGCAATGAGCGCATTGACCACCTTGGACAACTTCTCGGCCCTGTTCTTCATCGGCGCGTTGTTCAAAGGTCTGCTTCTCTTCGGCGCGACCATCGCATTGGGTCGCTGGGTTTTCCCCACCATCTTCAAGCTGGCGGCAAAGAGCACCGAGATACTCTTCTTATGCTCCCTCACCGTCTGTTTCCTGTTCACATTCGCCGCCTCATCGATGGGCTTCTCGATAACTGTGGGAGCATTCCTCGCCGGCCTATCGCTTGCCAACCTGCCGTACAACCTTGAGATCGTGTCCAGGGTCAAGCCACTACGCGACTTCTTCTCGACCATCTTCTTCGTTACACTAGGCATGGAGATCGTGGGTCTGTCGCTTGACCGAATCGCGATCCCCCTCCTCGTGTTCACCCTCTTCGTAGTGGCGCTCAAGCCGCTGGCCGTGATGCTGCTCGCACGAATGTTCGGTTATGGCAGAAGGACCGCGTTCTTGACCGGCATCACATTGGCGCAGACCAGCGAGTTCGCGCTCATCATCGCCGCGCAAGGGCATATGCTCGGACATATCAGCAAAGACATTTTCGTGATGGCCGTCCTGCTCTCCACCGCGACGCTCACCGTGACATCATATCTGATCAAATACGACAACAACCTCTACTTCCTCCTCGCAAAAAGGCTCCGCATACTCGACAAGATAGGGAGCGACAAGCACACATTGGAATACATGCCCGAGAAGCAGGACTATGACGTCATCCTGGTCGGATATGACCGTATAGCGTATTCGATCTCTCTCAAGCTCCAGAAGATGAACAAGAAATACCTCGTCATCGATTTCAATCCTGACCTTATCAGGCGCCTCATCCATGAGAAGATCCCGTGCATCTATGGCGATGTGGGAGACATCGAGATCCTCAACAGGCTCAATTTCAAGAAGGCCGAGATCGTCATAAGCACCGCGCCCGAGGTCCAGGACAACAAGCTGCTCATCAACAAGGTCAAACATACCAATCCCAACATCGCTGTGTTCGTCACCGCAAATCGCATCGACGAGGCATTGGAGATGTACGATTTCGGCGCTGATTACGTCATCCTCCCCCATTTCCTCGGAGGCGATCATGTCTCCATATTGCTTGAGGACGTGACTTCAGACATCAACAAGCTTCTCCAGAACAAAATCAGCCATATCGAAGAGCTACGCGAGAGGAAGAAACGCGGACATGAGCACCCTCACAAGCTGACCCATCACACCTGAGGATTCAAACCGCTTCCGATATTCTGACCAGGACTATAGTCCCAGGTTTCTTGCCACCATGATGATATCACGGACAGATATCTGACCATCGACGTCAACGTCTACGTCGGCCTCGAAGTCCTGACGTCCGAAATTACGGGCCACCAGGATGATGTCTTTGATCGTCACCCTGCCATCCCTATCAACGTCAAGACCGTCAGGTTCGTCATCGCCGCCGTCACTGCCGGCGTCGAAATCCCCGATGGCGATCGCCCAATCATAGGTGTGCGGCGCCTTGAATTCGATGATGCCCGAAGGATCGTCGCCTCCGCAGTTCGTCCGCGTACCGTCGCAGTCCCAATCGTACCAGGCATTGTTGAAACCACCGATATGGACGCCGTTGAAACCCTTGCCGACATTGTTATCGATCCAGGTGTTGAACTCGTCCTGGCTGACAGGATCCTGACCCAGGGAGATGCCCGGCATCATCACCCACGCCGGGATGATGGGCCTTTCCCAGCCTCGGACCCAAAAATGCTTGCCTTTAGCAGTGAGAAGACCCATGGCGTCAGGATTAGGGCTGCAGATGACTGTTCCTGTGAGACCGTCGAGGTCGTTGTCGGCCGAGGTCGTCGTGAAGGTGTGAATGCCTTCTTCGGTGCACATGTAGCGGAGCTTCCATGTCGTGCCTCCGTCGTAGAACAGATAAGGTGCGCGGTCGTCCGAGAAGGCCGCTCTCGCATCCAGCCCCATCAGAAGTTATTTATATAGTGGATTCGTCTCAATACCCCATGAGAAAAAGAGGTCCGCTCTGTGCAGTCATACTGGTTTTCGTGGCTCTTTTCGCTTCTACTGTCATGGCAGGGCCCAATGACAAGTCCACCACTATATGGTATCCATATGCCGAATGGTCGTTCTCCAATCCCTCCTGGGATGGAAATCTGTTCGATCTGACTATCCGCTGAGCATTGTAGCACGAAAGCCTTTTATAAAGAGTCCCGTCATCTACGGCGATGATTGACCTAAATGAGCTGCGCAAGCGCGCCAGGGGACTGTCTCCGCTCGTCCAGATCGGTAAACGCGGGATGACCGATTCCATGGCAAAAGAGATCAGACGCCAGCTCCAGTCGAAGAAGATCATCAAGGTCCGTATCCTCAAGAGTGCGGTGTCGGAACAGCCGAAATCCGTGCTGATCCAGGATATCGTCGTCCGATGCGAGGCCGTCCTCGTCGACCAGATCGGCCTCACACTCATTCTGCTGAAAAACAGCAAAGAAGTCAAGCCAAAGAGCAAGGATAAACAGTAAGGTTTAAATATCGTCGTGGCAAGATTATCTCGGGATGGTTTCTGGACAGCTCCTCGACGAGTTCGGCTTCACAGAGGAAGAAAGAGAATCAGGTATGTTCCACAAAGGGACATGGAACTTCGAGAAGACCGGCTTTCCGAAGCCGGACCGGTCTTGGCGTGTCATGCTCGAAGCATTCGGCCAGTCGATAGAAGAGCCGTATTTCTGGATGCTCAACCATATCCGTCAGACAGTGGGTTATAGTGAGATCGACAAGATCACCGACTTGTTCGCAGCAGCAGAGCAGAGCTCGTTCTTCGGGGCTGCGCAGTCCCGCCTAGGTATCCAACAGGACAAGGTGAGCCAGTTCCTGGCCACGGTCGGGAAGATGATCAAAGAGCTCTTCCAGCTCGTGCGGGAGCTCCGCATCATAGATGAGAGGCTAGGTTATTACGCGGACAGCTGGTCGGACAGCAAGAGCAGGGAATCTGCCGAGATCACACTCAAAGGCATATGGATCGACCTCGTCGAGCAGGGCGCCAAGAACCCTGCGTCTGTCTACGGCATGGCGCGAGAACTGCAGTTCGTCACCCTGCCAGACCTGTTCTTCTCCATCCATCCCCGGAATGCGGAACAGGTCGACGAATTCGTCAATAGGCTCGACGAATTCAACCGGAAGGTCCGCGAAGTCCTCAAACGCAAGCTCCGTTCGTTCATCGAGTGGAAACATGCCACGAACAAGGAGCTCAACACCCGACGGACATTCACCATCAAGTATCTCCGGCAGCACTACGACATCATCCAGATGTACATGAACTGGGTCAAGCCATATCTCCATAATATCCAACGCCTGCAGATGGCTGAACGGAGCGGCAGCCCCGACCTGGTCAATGCATTCGAAGGTGCTCTCGTCGAGATCGAACTGCTGGCCAAGAAACTGCCCATGAAGACGGACCTCGACAGTGAACCGCACCGCAACACCTCGGTGTACTCGGTGATGCTGGTCAATTTCAATTTCCGCACCCGTCCCCAGATGAGCTTCCAACAGGAAGGTTACCACAAAGGACCCATCCATGTCGGCAGACTGGATATGGATATCCGCACCTATGCCTGGGACGGAGAGAAGATCGAGAAATACAAGAAGATGAAAGAGAAAGAGACGTTCGAACTCATGATGCACGTCGATGAGTCGGTACGGACCGCGATGGACTCGATGGGTGAAGAGATGCTGAAATATCTCGAAGAGGCTGGCGAGGAGATGAAGAAGAAGGACGAGCCTGAGAAGAAGAAACCGAAAGGGTCCAGCGCATTGGAGCCCTTCATCGGCGTCGTCAAGGGATTCGGAGACCTTCTCGGTCCGCTCGCAGGCATGACCAGCAGCGCGGTGAAGGGAAAAAAGGTCTCGGGCAAGCAGAAATACAAGCTCGCCTACGAGAGCAAGGTGGCCGCGAGCGAAGCCAAGTCCAACGCCTTCATCCTATATCATTTCTTCAAGAAGGACCGTGGAATGCTGGAGTGGGGATGATGGTAACACGCAAGGACCTCGAGGACCTGCCATTGGCCGAACGCATCTCTAAACTCCGCGATATGGAGAAGAAAGCGGAAAAAGAGATCGCTGAGGCAAAGCAATTACGGAGCGAGATCGAGGAAGAGATCGCCAGAGAACGGACGATCGAAGGCATCGAGGTCCCAAGATCAGAGCCGGTCGATGTCGCAAAACTCTTCTTCTCGAGCGAAGGCCTCGAGGCAAAAGCGGTGCTTGAACAGGAGGCTGACAAGGATTTCCAGGCCGAATACCTCAGCGTACTGGAGGGCGGAGAGTTGTCAGCGCCCGACGACCTCTATGTGACATCGGTCATCAACATCATCGACAAGCTCGATGACCTGCTCGACGGGATCAAATACCATCTACCGCAGGACAAGATGAGCGGCGCCACTGCGTCGGCGTCGGTAGCGGACCGCATCAGACGATACACAAGAGGATAGGCCAAGAAGACCGCAGGGACGATGATGGCGGATCAGGACGGCATGAATGAGGCATTCAATCCTATTGGACTTGTCTATGGGCTCGCGTTCTGGGTCGGATTCATCATCTGCTTCATATCTCTACTGTTCTTCAGCCTCCATGCCGCCGCGGGGATCGTCGCGTGGCTTGCCGGCGCTGCGTTGATAGTGTTCTCGGCCAGCACGACCCTCAAACAGGTCAGGGAAGGCGGCCAAGGGGCGTTTCCCATCCTGAATCTCATACTCAAGATATTCTTCATGCTACTGGCGCTCGGCATCTTCGTGATCGGGCTCATGTCTTCGATTTCATGAAGGGTCATCAACAGGATCCATCAGCGTCGGTAACATTTATATATCAGAGACACGGGAGAAAGACCCATGGAATTCAACAACGGACCATCGCTATATCATTCACGTGTGGATTCCTGGCCTAGCGCGCCTCTCGGCGTCGAGGAGCCCCCATTGCCACGGCAGGATTGGGAGGCTGGAGACAATTCCGACAAGCTGTCTGTCAAGGATATCGGCATGAGCGTGCCTTTCGGCATCGCGGCCGGAAATGTCCAGGGGGTCGAAGCCAAGATCCGCTCAGGTGCAGGACATCTCGAGCTGCAATTCCCCGGCGCAGGCGGAGGCAACCGCCAGAGCCAAGTCCCAGGGATGTATGGCAAGGAACAGCGCCAGGCATTGCGCGAGATGAGCAAGGTCAATGATGTCGCATTCACCACCCACGCATCATTCTCGGTGATGGGCGTCACCGGCGCGGACCAGCAGGGGAACATGAATCTCTCCCAAGGCAAGCAGTCGTACGACGAGATCGTCCGCGCTATCGACTTCGCCAAGGACGTAGCCGACGGCGGCTCGGTCACGGTGCATGTGGGCGAGTTCGAACGACCGCTGACGCATATCTATCCCGACGGCGTCATGATGGACGACAAAGGCGACCTCACCAGGAACTACTCCCGGGAACCCAAGACAGGTCGGCTGCAATTCCAGAAGCATCCCTTCGAAGCCCAGAAGGCCCAGTTCGGCCTCGTCGATGATAGGACTGGTCAGACATTCACAACAGTCCAGCTCGATCGTACCGTGGCACAGCCCATTTGGCGCAAGGCCGACAAAGATTACACCGACATGATGGGACGGACAGTCAAGACCGGCGACTATATCGACTATGAGGAGAATCTTATCGACGATCCCTACGCCATCAAATTCGAGATGGGCGATGAGGACAAGTTCGATGGCGCCCGGGTGCCTGAGATCAACGAACAGACCGGCCGCTTCGAGACCGAGATGAAATCGCTCGAGGACTTCGAACGAGAGGCAAAAGAGTACAACGACTATTTCCGTAGGGTACAAGGCCGCGATCCTACGCCGTACGAGCGCATGACCGGAAAAGAGATGTATATGAAGTCGACGCTGTGGACGCGGGCGGGGTACGCCTACGGATGGGCGCTCAATTTCTCATCAGACGTGCCCGAGCTCAAGACGAAATTGTCCAAACTCCACGAGCTCCGCGAATACTATAAGGAACTGGACGAAAATATCCCACAGGATGAGAAATGGAAGATTGTCAGACAGTCAGCGAAATACCGCACCCACTGGCACGACCTCGTCCCTCCCGAATCCAAGAACCCTATGGAGCTCATCGACCAGGACATCGACGAGACCAGGAAGAGGCTCGAATACGCCTGGCAGTCAGGAAACACGCAGGAGCTTGAGGCCATCGACCAGTTCGAGACCATGCGTCATCTCAAGACGCCGGAGAAGTACTTCGAGAAGTACGGGACGGATTTCTACGCCATGGCAGGGATCAAGGCGGCAGATGCGAGCCAGAAGACAAAAAAGCCGGTGACGGTCACTTTGGAGCACATCTTCCCCGAACGATTCGGAGGTCATCCGCAAGAGCTCAAGTGGATCATCAACAAAGCGCGCGACCGCATGGTCGAGATGATGACGAGCCCAAAGATCGACGGTCATGTGTCCGAGGGACAATGGTTCAAACAGGAAGGACAGGAGAACCGGGAATACGGCCCCTTCCTGCAAGGACAGAATCCGTATTTCCGTCAAGGCATGAGCAGGGAAGAGGCCAGGAAACTGGCTGAACAGTCCATCAAGGCCACGATCGACACCGGCCACCTCAACATGTGGCGGAAATATTATGTCGACGACCCCAACAAGAGCGTCGACGAGAACGAGAAACAATTCAATAGCTGGATGGTCGGGCAGATGGAGGATTTGGCCAAAGACGGCCTCATCGGCAACGTGCATCTCTCCGACAACTTCGGCTTCCATGATACCCATCTCGCCCCAGGACAAGGGAATGCACCTGTCCGGGAAATCGTCAAGGCAATCAAGAAACACGGGTATAACGAACGTATCATCGTCGAGCCGGGGGCGGACGCCACGACCGGCAACTCTGACTTCCATGGATTGATGAAGACCTGGGAGCATTTCGGGGCCACCAACTACATGGGCCATTTCCCCGGTGTCGGAGCGCCGCCGCCTCAGTTCGCTGACGTTCACTACGGTTACTTCGGCCGGAGCTATCCGCCGAATTTCGTCTTCGGGGCTTATGCGCCGAGCAACGACTGGACGCTATGGAGCGGCGTCCAGATGGAATGATCACACAGGTGAAAACATGGGACATGTCGAATGGGAAAAGATAATTGACG
Source organism: archaeon (assembly GCA_043817075.1). Classification (GTDB taxonomy): domain Archaea; phylum Nanobdellota; class Nanobdellia; order Woesearchaeales; family JAADFO01; genus CAYVGP01. Next base: position 66,368 of record JBDRHG010000014.1, read on the forward strand.
TGAAGTATGTCGATGCGGGTTTTGATTTGGTAAACAATGATGGTCAGAAAGGAGTTAGATTCTCTTGGTCGCCTACTGGCCGAATCCAAACAGTTTTCCCCGGCATCATCATCACGGGAAGAGTGAAGAGCCACCTCTTTTCCTTGGTGGAGAATAAGATTTGTCATTGGTTCCCGATCGAAATTTGTCCGGAATTAAGATTGATCTCAGTGGAAGCCAAGAAAGCGGGTGCGGTCGCAATCATCAAAGATATTGAGTATCGAAAGAAGAGTGGCTACTACAAGAAACACGGTATCTTCCCTTTCCACATTGAGCTGAAGAGCTTCCTCCATGGCCATGTTGAAGAACCGAAATTCACCAAACAAATCAAGAAACTTCTGGTCGATAAAAACCTCATGGATGCGCAAGGAGCGCATGAGATCCTCCACATCATGGGACGGCTTTTTGATGCACGGAAAGGACTGGATAGCAATCAAAACAGCGACCTCAGTCCAGTCAAGGAAAAACTCAGACTGTTGCTCGATACGTTTTCCGGGTACTATGACAGGCGGTATGGTTCGCCATTGAGGAAAAAATTCAATGGTCTGAAACACACGCTCTATCAGATTCAGCATATCTCCACAAAAACTCCAAGTGAGACCGTTCATTATGTCATGGGTAAGTTCACCCTTCTGATGCACGAGTTCATTGATGAATGTTCACATGCAGGAGAGTATTGGGATGAAGTGGCGAAATTCTGTGAACAATTCATTTCGTCGAGGGGAGCGGTCGCAATAAAGGCTACGTTCCCTCATTCCAGTTATAGGAACAGTATTCGCAATGCAGAAAGGATTGGGAACGGCGAAATCACCTCTGAACCTTTCAAGCTGGAGATCCCAGATCCAGCGCATGCGAACGGTGATGAACTCAAACAATACTACAACAAGGCCATCCCCGTCATCCAACAATATTTTAGGGAGAACCAGTACTTTCAATTATCAGGCAGGAAAGGGACTTATATCTTCCAGATGACGTCGCTGGGCTGCAAACTCGATGGTACCCTGCTGCAGCCAACAACATACGACACGATGGATATCGATATCCCGGAGAGAACTGATCTTAAGTAAGCTCGAGATGCACACTGTTCCCGTCCAGCCTCTTCCGCAGCTCCACTTCTGACACCACTTCCATGATGTCATCGTCGTGACGCGATCGGTCCGCGTGGATGATGGCGACGTCGATGCCATCGATCTTGCCGGGATAGAGCGAGGCGCCCCCGAACGTGCGCCCTTCGAGCTTGAACGCATCGACCCTGATCGGCTTCCTTCCGGCCAGCAGCCGTTTGAACTCTTTGACATCGACCTTGACGTTGAGCGTGCCAGGAAAAGGAGAATAGCCCAATACGTCCTTGATCCGTGTCGCGTATCGCTGGATGTACCATGCTGCCTCGCCTATACCGATGACGGCCTTTCCTTTGATGTTGTCCGGCGCGGTGAACACTCCAGAGAGCCGCCGATGAGCGACCTGCAGCATGCTCAGTCCTTTTTCGGTCAGGGACACATCGACACCCTGATAGGACGGGTCGCGGGATATGAGACCCTTCCCCTCCAATTCTTTGAGAATACGTGATGCGCTCTGTTGGGATATTTTCAACTCTCCAGCGAGGGAGATCGTTGATAGCCTGGCACTAGAGAAGGCGGCGCCTTTTTCAGCCAATACAAGGAGGAACATTAATGTGTCGACCATAGCTACAAGGAAATGCGTAGCGCCTTAAAAAAGTTATGGTCAACGGAAGGGGAAGAACAGGCGCCGGAGCACCACGAGGACCGGGAAGACCTCGAGTCTACCTAATATCATATTGAGGATGAGGATGATCTTTGCCAAAGCGGGCAGGGCAGCCACACTGGTGGTGGAAAGGCCGACCGTCGAGAGGGATGATGCTGAGAGGAAGACCGCATCCTTAACCTCGAGCCCGCCTAGCAAGAAGATGAACGTGGAGAGGAAAAGGAATATCATGAAGGTCACACCGAATGCCTGCACGAGAAGCAGCTCTTCCTCCTCCAATACGTCTTTCTTGATCCGGATAGGAGTGACTGCAGACGACGGACGAGAGATCTTCTTGAGCACCCAGCTGACACCCGTCAGAGAGATGATGAAACGATAGATTTTGAGGCCGCCGGCGGTCGAACCGATCGAACCTCCTATGATCATGAAAATCACCATCAGGAACAAAGGGATCAGCGGATACGCTGCGATGTCGACATAGGAGAAACCAGTGGTGGTAAACGCCGAGATGAAATGGAAAAGCAGCTCCCAGAACTTAGGGTAAAAGATCGTCGCTATGATGAGACCGATGGACAGCAAGGAGAACATGAACTGCAGCTCGACATTGGAGGCCAACGTCTTCCAGCGCCCACGGAGCATGTCGTTGTGCGCAACGAATGAGATGCTGCCGAGCAACATGAGCACGCAGAGGATGGTGAGCACGACAGGAGAGTCGTAGAAGAAATATTGCATGGAGAAACCACCGGTCGAGATGGACACAAAAGACATGCCTAATGCGTCAAGGAACGGCAATCCCGCCAAGAGAAGCGCGATAACACCAATGAGCGTATAGAATGAATAGATGCAGAGGAGAGTGAGAGCGGTACGCTCGATAGTGGGGGCGATCCTCTCGGTGTGACCTTGTGAGCGGTAGAGCGAGGACAGCGTCGATATGCTCCGTTCTTGCACTTCAGGACGGTCCTGACCGCTCCGCCATTTCGTGAGCAGAAAGACGAAGAGGATGACGATGCCAAGGCCTCCAATCCACTGTGTCATGGCGCGCCATACGAGAAGGCTCTCAGGAAGGAAATCGATGTTCGGGAGGATGGAAAGGCCAGTGGTCGTATACCCTGAGACCGATTCGAGCAAGGCATCAAGGAGACGCTGTGAGAAGGGTCCGCTCAGATAGGGCATATAAGAGATGCTGCTGATGAACGAGAGCAGCACGAAGAAGATGACGGTGAGCAGGATCGACTCGAAAAATGTCAGCGGCCCTTTCTCCTGAGGCCGTTCTGTGATCTTCGAGAAAAGGCCTACGAGGAGGCAGAGGCATCCGATGACGATCGAGAGAAACATCACCACCAGGAAAGGCGCGATCGCCTCACCGAGAGTTATTGCGACAGCGACAGGAATCAGACGGAATACCGTGGATATGAGCAGAAGGTACCCGAGGTAGGTCACGACCCGATTCATTTTTTCAGGAGCCTGCGATCAGTTTTCTCAATTTATCGACGTGACCGCTCTTGGCGAGCACGATGAGGACATCTCCTTTCTCCAACGTCGTGCTTGACTCGGGGATGATCAGGTCACCGTTGCGATAGATGGTGCCGATCACGGCATCCTTGATGATGGCTGGTTTACCGATGAGCTTGCTGTCCTCATCTAAAGTGATCTCAAAGACTTGGATATTACCACTGCCAAGCGTCGCGATGACGCGTTCGCCGGTGGACGACAACAGTTGTCGCAGACGGGTCACCGTGATGCCCACTACAGGAACCAGATCAGTCACTTTCAGTTTGGTGAAAAGCTCCTCGTTCTCTGGATTGTTGACACGCGCCACGACCTTGGTGATCTCAAGGCTTTTTGCGATCTCGCAGACCATCAGATTGGTCTTGTCGTCATTGGTAACCGCTGCGACGGCATCAGCCTTCTCTATCCCGGCGTCCTTGAGGATCTGCATCTGCGTGGCGTCGCCGTGGATGATCAAGGCATCAGTTGAATTCGACAGCTCTTTGGCATGAGCCTCATCGGACTCGATGAGACTGACGATATGCTTCTCTGAGGAGAGCATGTTGGCGAATGCCTTTCCGACCTCTCCTCCTCCGATGACGATGATTCGCATGATGATGACCTCGTATTCTGAAATCTTACAGCTAGCGCTTGCATATAAAGCTTGCGCACGGCTTTATAATAAACAAGAAAAAAAGGGTTTCTCGGGCCTAAGCAACTCCGTTGCTTTAGGGCCCCGGGAAAAACAGAAAAAAACAGAAAAGTAGGACTACCATAACAATTCTTTCGCCAATTGGAAGCGAAATACGTTTCGCCTACGGCTCAAGCGTACAAAATAAAGAAAAGTAGGACTACCATAACAATTCTCTCGCCAATTGGAAGCGAAATACGTTTCGCCTACGGCTCAAGCGTACAAAATAAAGAAAAGTAGGACTACCGTGATTCTCACCGGCTTTTTAACAAACCCGAAGAAACCCTGTTTCTTGGGCCCAAGCAACTCCGTTGCTTTAGGGCCCCGGGAAAAACAGGAAAAAAAGAGAGAAAAGTGGGGCTACCGTGATTTGAACACGGGTCGCCAGCTGTCCGTCTCATCGTGGCCGCCTAGCGGCGGCATCTCGACGAACCCCGAGCTGGAGTGATAGCCAAGCTACACTATAGCCCCGTAAGTGCACGGTGAAAGAGACCCTATTTAAAAGCTTTATGGCAGGGCGAGACGATGACTGCGAGCAGAATTGGAGCCTTGGACAGGTAAATATATATATGCAGATTACCAGGAAGTGACCAAGAAGGTCGGAGGCTGATATTCATGAGGAAAAGAGGTCTAGCGAAAACGTGGAAATGGTTCATCGGCGCCGTGATCGCGGCGGTCATCATCATGGTGATCTTAGGAACAATAGGGATACTGTTCTTCAAATTCACTGAAAAAAGTAGCGGAAGGCTTCTCTCAGATTCCGGGATGTACTCAAAGAATGATATGATGACAGAAGGATTCTACGGCGGCATGCCTCCGCCGGGAATGGAGCCTCCCAACGACGAACCGTATGATACCACTTTCTTCGAGAACTACGGCGTCAATCCATTCATCGCGACCGAGGATGAGGCCTTCTCGACCTTCGGCATGGATGTCGACACCGCAGCGTACACCATCGTGCGACGCTGGATCGAGGACGGAAACATGCCTGACAAGGACTCGGTCCGTACAGAAGAGTTCATCAACTATTTCGAACAGGATTACCCTACGCCTGACGATACCTTCGACATCAATCTCGAGGGAGCAGAATCGCACTTCGGCCAGCCCAACTATCACCTTTTGCGGGTCGGCATCAAGGCAAGAGAGGTATCGTTCGCCGACAGGAAACCAGCGAATATGGTCTTCGTGGTCGATGTTTCTGGCTCGATGGATAGAGAAGACCGCCTCGAGGCGGTCAAGAAGAGCCTCAGGATGTTGGCCGATCAGCTCAAACCCGACGACAAGATTGGACTGGTCATCTACGGAAGCACCGGCAAGAAGATCTCTGACCTGACCTCCGACAAGAACAGCATCATGAATGCCATCGAAGAGCTCGTGTCCGGCGGTTCGACCAATGCCGAGCAAGGCTTGACCATCGCATATGACATGATGAGGGAAGGCTTCGAGCCTGGTAAGATCAATCGCGTCATCCTCTGCAGCGATGGCGTGGCCAATGTCGGCCGCACCGGAGCGGACTCCATCCTCACCCAGATCAAGAAAGATGCTGATAAAGGGATCACATTGACCTCGCTCGGATTCGGCATGGGCAATTACAACGACGTCATGATGGAGAAGCTCGCCAACCACGGCGATGGTAACTACTATTACATCGACACCGACGAGGAGGCCCAACGTCTCTTCTCTGACGGGGCAACCAGCATGCTGCAGGTCGTGGCATCGGACGCCAAGATCCAGGTCGAATTCAACCCGGATACGGTCGACCGCTTCCGCTTGCTCGGCTATGAGAACCGGCGCTTGGAGAAAAAGGATTTCGAGGACGACACAGTAGATGCAGGCGAAGTGGGTGCTGGCCAGACCGTGACCGCACTCTACGAATTACGCATCAAGGACGACGCGGTCAATGATGCCAGCCAGAAGATCGCGGACGTGCACGTCAGGTACCTCGATATCGACACCAAGGAGATCAAGCAGCAGGAGACATCGGTGAATGTAGGTGATATGGCAAGTCCTTTCGACAGCGCTAGCGGCCGGTTCCGGTTCACCGCTGCGGTGGCCGAGTTCGCCGAGATCCTCAAAGAGAGCTACTGGGCCAAAGACAGCACGCTCGAGGATGTGCTCGGTGTCGCGCAGGACGCGATCAAGGACATTGATAAGGACGACAAGGACACGGAGTTCGTCACGCTCGTCAAGAAGGCGATGAAGATAGAGGATTGATTATTTCTTTTATTTTTTATTTCATCTCTCTTAGGAAGAAAAGAAAATGGGGCGACCAGGACAATTCTTTCGCCAATTGGAACCGATGTACGTTTCACCTAACGGCTCAAGCGTACAAAAAAAAAGCGACCGTGATGCCCACTGGCTTTTTAGCAAACCCGAAGAAACTATGTTTCTTGGGCCCAAGCAACTCCGTTGCTTTGGGAACCCGGAAAAAACAAAACTTAGCAAAACCACCACACATGAAGAAAAGAAAATGGGGCGACCGGGATTTGAACCCGGGACACCTAGATATCTGATAATCATAGGCCCGCAGGCCCATTCATATCCAGGCAGTGACGCCGTGGCATCTTCAGTCTAGTGCTCTCCCAGACTGAGCTACCGCCCCAATTCCATGAGGAACAGAGTTCCTCGGGTGCCAGCAATTCATTGCTGAGCACTTTCGCCAATTGGAAGCGAAGTGGGTTTCGCTACGCTCAAGCCCACGATATATAAAGGATGGCTGGACAGAAGTCCAGATCCATTTAAAAAGATGCCGGTCTATTCGACCTCTTCCTCTACATTTTCAGGCTCTTCAGGAGCCTCGGCAGGTGCAGAGTCTCCAGATGCCGAACCGACCACTTCCAACGTACCATAACGTCCCGCTGACAGCTGCAATTTGCCCTGCCAGTCGTTCACATAACCATTGGTGATCTTGAGCCGGTCGCCGACATTGACCTTTTCGATCTCTTCATTCCAAAGCGTGAGATCCATCTCGCCAGTCTCGTCCTTGACCTTCGCGGTGCAAACTTTGCCCGGATTCCCGAATTTCTGGAACTCTCGTGGCTCACTCTTCTCCACGACATCGACTTCAACTTCCACTTTACCCTGTTTGGGCTGCAAATCCTTAATAGCCAATACATCCACCTCCTAGTTCACAATTACTCGGTCCATTCCCGCAGTTTCGCGGGAAGATCATCGATCTTGATACGCTCCTGTTCTGTCGTGTCCCTGTTCCGTACTGTGACGGACCCATCCTCCAAAGTATCGAAGTCCACGGTGACGCAGAACGGAATACCTGATTCATCGGCACGGGCATAGCGGCGCCCGATGCTTCCGGATCGATCGTACATGGCAGGCAGGACCGCCTGCACTTTTTCGAAGATTTCCCTGGCCTTCTCGTCCAGCTTATTGACCAGAGGGAGCACCGCGGCCTTGACCGGCGCGATGCGAGGATGGAGACGCAACACGACATTACCGCGCTCCTTGTCATCATCATAGGCGTCGTACATGAACGACAAGAATGCACGTTCGATCCCTTGGGAGGGTTCGGCCGCACAGTAGGGGACGACCTTCTGCTTCGTCTCCTCGTCGAACACAGAAAGATCGACCTTGGACTCCTTGATATGCTGAGAAAGATCGAATTGGCCACGGTCGGCGTTGCCATGGATCTCCTTCCAGCCGAAGGGGAACTTGTACTCTATATCGACGCAGGCCGACGCGTAATGGGCGAGCTCGTCCTTGAGATGTTCCCGGAGCCTGAGATGCTCGGGCTTGATGCCGAGATCGAGGAAGAATCGATAGAACGCGGCGACCCAGTAGGCGTGCCAAGCGGTCTTGAAGATCTTGCTCTCGACCAGACCAGCTATCGTCGATCTACCGTGGTCGGACTTGTTCTCCTGATCCTTGGCCGTGAGCACGTTGACCTCCAGATCCTTGATCCCGTCATAGAGCGGGCAATCCTGGAGGCGGTCGGGATGAGCGAAGAACTCGATCTCGAACTGCTCGAATTCGCGTGAACGGAAGAGGAAGTCACGCGGAGATATCTCGTTTCGGAAGGCCTTGCCTACCTGCGCGATGCCGAAAGGTAATTTCTTACGAGAAGAGTCGAGGACCTGCTTGAAGTCAGAGAAGATGAGCTGCGCTGTCTCGGGTCGGAGGTAGGCCTCATTGGCGTCGCCCTTGGACGGCCCGACATTGGTCGTGAACATAAGGTTGAAGTCCTGGATGTCTTCCTTGATGTCGGCGAGCTTGTTCTCGCGGATGATTTTGATCATCTCTTCACGGCTCATACCGTCGGTCTTGATATCGAGCTTGTCCTCGATCAGATGGTCTGCACGGACCTTCTCCTTGCCTTTACCGACCTCGATGAGCGCGTCAGAGAAGGATGCTGCATGGCCGGACGCAACCCAGACCCGAGGATGACTGATGATAGCGCCATCTATACCGACGACGAACTCATTGGACTGGACAAATCGTTGCCAGAGCTCACGTTTGATGGCATTCTTGACCTCCACACCCAACGGACCGAAGTCGAAGAAGCCTGCGAGACCGTTATATATCTCGCTGGTGCGGTAGACGAAGCCCTTCTTCTTGCAGAAGGAGGCCATCTCATCGATGGAAATCATGGTGTAAGAGGTGTTTCCCGGGCATTTATTAATGTATTGGTAGACTAATCGAAATGCTGCCGGACCGGTCAGGTAACCGGTCTTTAAGCCTGCAGCCACGCCACCTGGTCCTTGTCGAGGTCGAGCTCAAGCGCCATGGCCGCTGAAGAGGTCTTGTCATGACGGAAGATATACTGTAGGAACGGGACGGTCGCGCTGACGGCCTCGCGCTGGGAAGTGTGAGTATGCGAGGCGACGACAGCTCCGATGGTTTTCCGCCTGGCATTCTTCTGGTTGGCTATCCATATCTTGAGAAGCCGTCCGGTGCGTTGGTATGTTACCTGCGCAGGATTCTTCTCGTCCTTTGCCAGCGCCACACCTACGCTTGAAAGCGCGCTCACGTAGACGAGGAATCGCCAATGCTGCCAGCGACGGATCCGGCCACGGAACACGTCAGCCGAAGATAGCGAACGATATGCTCGGTCTAGATCGGCCGGAGAGGAATATTCTCTCGGTATGTTCCAGTCCATCCAGAGGATGGCCTCATCGAGGTCGATCTCAAGATTGAGGAATGCGTCTCTCGCGATCTCTGCCTTGGTGGTCTTGAACACCCGCACCAATGCATGGGTAATCTCAGCCTCCCGGTCCCTGGTCGATATCGAATCGATAGCTTCCTTGTCGAGGCTGCCGTTGGCCGAGACAGCGCTCTGAAGATCATTGATAGCCGCACGTGCGTCGCCGCCGCATCTCCGCGCCACGGTCTTCAGCGACATCTCCTCATAGGATATCTTCTCTCCATCGCAGATCCGTTTGAGGATGGCAAAGACGTCGAGGTATCCCATGGGGGAGAACTCGATGGATTCGGCCTTCTTCTTTAAGGCCTTGAATTTGGGATCGTCGATCGCATTGGTGGTCATGATGATTGGATGAAGCGTAGTATCGAGGAGCGCGGCCAATGCGGGGATGCCGCCCCGGTCCTTCTGTCCAGAAAGTCCGTCGATCTCATCGACCAGGATGACTTTACCTTTAGCGAACAGGGATGCCTGGCCTGCGGCGGAACCGACGATGGATTGTATCCCTTCCTTGTTACGGAAGTCAGAAGCGTTGACCTCCATCACCTCAAGGTCCATATCGTTCGCGAGAGCGTGGACGGCGGCGCTCTTGCCGGTCCCGGTCGGTCCCACGAGCACCGCGGCTCGGACTGACCTCTGCTTATACGTCGCGAGCAAGCTCTTGAGCTGGCGCATCGCGTTGTCCTGGCCAATGATCTCCGAAGCGGTCTTAGGCCGGTACTGCTCTGTCCAGGGGACTGCTGTTGCCATGAGAATCTCAGGAATCGGGAACGTGAGCGCTGGTATAAAAGGTTTGTGCAGGGATGTCCAGTGGCATAGCAACGTTTTAAATAGGGGGGATCCACCCATCCGTGCATGGCAGCGGACGGAATCTGGACACCGATCTTCGTCGCGGCGATCTTCATTCTCCCTGCATGGATCGCCAACCTCTCATTCACTTTGGTTGGAGTCGTAGTCAAGCGGTTCGGACTGTGGGACGCCCCTCTCGACAAGGGATTAAAGCTTTGGGACGGAAGGCCATTGCTCGGCACGCATGTGACCATATGGGGTCTTGTCGACAGCTTCATCGCCGGTACAGTCGTAGGCGTTATGCAGGGCAGGCCTATGGCAGGTTTTCTCATGGGCATCGGTGCCTATGCAGGGAATGCGCTCGGCAGTTTCCTCAAGAGACGGGTCGCGATGAAGGAAGGGAGATTCTTCCCCGTGCTCGACCATATCGACTATCTGATAGGTGCCATACCTCTGGCCATGCTGATCGAGCCAGCCTCCATGATGACCATCGCCTTGGCGATCGCGCTCACCCTGGTATTGCACCCGCTGGCATGCGTTGTCGGCTATCTGCTCAAGTTCAAGAGTGAACCGTTGTGAGAAAAAAGAGGAAGAGCAAGACATCCACTGAGGGCGCGTCAGCCAATCGGCCACTGCGCGCGTATATCATCACCTCGATCATCATGGCGACCCTCATCGCGATCGCGTACTGGTCGTTCCCTGCCAGGATGGCCATGAAGTTCTTCTCCAGCATCCTCGCACCGGCCGCATCTTTCGCCAAACTGTACATGCTGCTGGCGTTCGTGATGATATCATGCTTGGTGCTCATCTTGGGATGGCGGCCCAGCAAGAGACTCGGGACGAGGGCCGCTTGGACGATGCTCTTTGCGATAGCAGGTGTGTCCGCCCTCGGGATGATATCCCATGTCTGGCTCGTCCAAGAGATGGACATCCCCTTTTTCGATTATTCCTACATGGTCCGCGAAGGCGAAGGGACCTCGACATCGTTCAATCATATACATACGCTCAAGCCCATAATACAATACATAGGATGGCTTGTCCCGGGAGGGCTCGGTGAGACCTATGACCACGGCATCGGAGCGGATGGTCTGATTCCGACGTGGATTATCGCGCCTACAGCCATCCTCTACCTGATGATTATCCTCAGTTATATCATCGTCCTCCTCGCAAGGGAAGAGTCATGGAGGAAGGAAGGACTCCTGCACAGGATTCCGCTCCTGATTATCGTGGCGTTCATGGTCACCAAATCTCTCATCGACGGTGGGATATTTACGTATGAGTCGCTCATAGGCATACCTATCCTAGCATGGCTCAGCTTCGCGAGGACTCCTCGTCTCGGTTGGAAAAAGGCCACGATAAGCGCGCTCATACTCTTCGTCTATTCGAGCGCCATCGTCGCTCTCATCAGCAAGTTCGTATTCCCTGTCGATTTACCGATCAAGATCCTTTATTTCATCGCACCGGGCGCATCCCTGATCGGCCTGGTCGCGTTCATGTATTGGTTCCCTCATGCAATCGCGAAGAAAAGGACCGCCAGCATGGTGTTCTCGTTCGTGTTCATTGTATTGGTGCTCTTGATGACCCTTCAAGGATTGAAGATGTATCACGATATCACCTTCCTTTTCCGTGACGTCTCTGCTGGTCAGACAGTCCGTATGGTCAGCGACCATGAGATCGAAGGCATGACCGCGATCTATGATGATGACATCAAGTATTTGTATGAGACGACCATGACAAAGGACATCACACGCGGAGAGTTGGTGGACCACTACCGCCTCAATCCCTCCAGGTATCCTGTCGACGTGATCGGGGAGGATTGCGTAAGAGATTCGGTGAAGAGGGTGGGCTTGTCGATCCGTATCGTGGAGGCGAGTGAAGATGTGAAACGAGGCGTCCTCGGTCCGTCACCCAATGAACAGTTCCTCAACGTGACATATTTTGAATTTTGCGATCCAGCCATATGCGATCATTACCTGATTGTCGAGAGACACGGCTGTCTCCCTGCGGAAAAGCATATCCTTGGAAGTTTCCTATCCGCGATCGGCTACAAACAGTACATCATGATCAGTTCGTAGGTCTTAGACAAGATGAGAAAATCAAAACATCCCCATCAACAATACCTCATCACCATCGGCGTGATGATCGCGCTCATGGTGTTGGCCGCGTCCTCTTTGCCTATCGCGATGGCGCTCAAATTCCTCACGTCGATCTTCGCGCCTGCTTTCTCTTTCGTCAAGGCCTATATGCTGTGTGGATTCATCGCATTATCCTGTGCCGTACTGCTGATCAACTGGAGACCGAGTCCGAAGCTCGTACGCCGGGCCAATATAAAATTCCTAGTGATGATCGGCTCCGTGCTCTTGCTGGGCATCGCATCGCATATCGCTGTCGTGTCCACGTTGGACCTCCCGGCGTTCTCCCATCTCGACGTGGTCAAGGATGGCCACATATCGTCGTCGAAGATAAACCACATCCACTCCCTCAAACCCATCATCCATCTCCTCGGATCAATCATGCCCGGCGGGCTATCTGACACCTATGACCATGGGGGACCTTTCGTCGGCCTCGTGCCAAATGTGATCATCATCCCTGCAGCGCTGTTTTTCGTGGTCGCTTTCCTCGCATACTTCCTGGTGCTCATGGCAAAGGAGAAGATGTGGAAGAAGGAGGGTCGACTGTATCTCTTGCCGTTGTTCATCATCGTATCGTTCACCGTGCTCAAGTCGCTGATCGACGGTGGACTGTTCACCTATGAGATGCTCCTCGGCGGGCCCATCCTTGTCTGGCTCACCCTATCCAGAAAACCGGTGATGCGATGGCGTAAGACTGCCGCTTGGACTGCGGGAGTGCTCCTCGGAGCCATGATCATCGATGCCATCATCAGCGAGTTGATCTACCCTGTCGATGTCCCGAGCAAGCTCTACTATTTCGTGGCTCCCGGTATTGTGCTGATGGCGTCATTCCTCGCCATCTACCTCATTCCACGGTTCACTGCGGAGCACAAGCGGATAGGATTGATAATCACACCAATCATCTATATCTTGATCCTCATCGTGACCATACAAGGGATGTCAACATTCTATGAGATCAAGTTCCTGACAAGGGAGATACCTGGAGGCTCCAACATCAGGTTCGTCACCGACCTGCCTGTAGACGGATTGACAAAGGTTTATCAGGATGGAACCAGATATGTATATGACACAAAGTTGGATAGCGGATACCGCTTTTCCGATCTCATCCAGCGTTACGACCTGAACCCTTCATGGTATCCAATCGATATCGTCGATGTGGATTGCGGATCAGAGGACACAAACCAGTTCATCATGAAACTTCATATCATCAAGGCTACGGATTCGGCGATGAAAGGAAAACCCGGACCATCACCAAATGAGGACTATATCTGGATTCACAAGATTACAGGATGCGAAGAGAAAGGGTGCGACCAAGAACTCACGCTGCAATCGAAGGGTTGCACGTCTTCCCCACGTAACATGATGGCAAGCTTCCTGACCTATGTCGGTTACGATTGGTTCGTCATCCTCGACACAGGCATCAAGTGACCCGTCGGACTTCCATGACGTCGACGTCCTCCTTGACCGGAGAGATGTCAGAAACCGCGACGATGAGGTCGCCCCTGCGAAGCAGGCCTTTCTCTTTCAAGAGTTTCATGGCGTCCTCTGTCATCTCCTCGATGGTGTTCTCGTAGTTGGAGACGAAGGGTGTGACGCCCCAGATGACAGCTGATTTCCTGCGGACGCCTTCATCAGGGACAAAGGAGTAGATCGGCGCGGTGGGCCGGTTTTTGGATACGAGACGGGACAGCTTTCCGGTATTGGTGAACACCAGGATGGCCTTGGCGCAGAGGCTCTCGGCGCTGATGCATGCATCCCTCGTGATCTCGTGCTTGACGCTCTTGACCTTGCCGTTCGTCTCGAGGTTCGGGACGGTCTCCCGCTCGACACGCAAGGCGATTCGCACCATGGTCTCGACCGAGGCGATCGGATATTTCCCTTTCGTGGTCTCGGCCGATAGCATGAGGCAGTCGGCGCCTTCGAACACCGCATTGGCCACGTCGGTGACCTCCGCCCTAGTGGGGCGGGGATGATGCACCATGGACTCGAGGAGATGGGTGGCGACGATGACTGGCTTGGCATGCTTGATGCATTTCTTGGTGATGCTGCGCTGCACGATCGGGACGTCTTCGAGGGGGATTTCCACACCGAGGTCGCCGCGGGCGATCATGATGCCGCTCGATGCCTCGATGATCTCATTGATGTTCTTGATGCCTTCAATATCCTCGATCTTCGATATGATGCGGGCATGCGCCTTTCTCTCCTTGAGGTGTTTGCGTAGCTGCACGACATCATCCTTGCTGCGCACGAAAGACATGGCGATGAAATCGACATCATGCTTGATGCCGAAATCGACATCGACGAGGTCCTTCTTGGTCAACGTCGGGGTGTTGATGTGGACGCCCGGGAGGTTGATGGCCTTACGGGAACCCAGCACGCCAGCGTTCTCCACACGGCAGGTGATCTGGTTGTTCGAGATGTCGGTGATCTCCGCACGGATGAGACCGTCGTCGATGAGTATGAAATCTCCGACCTTAACATCGTGGATGAGGTTCTCGTAATTGACACTGGTCTGTATGACGCCTTCTCCCCCGATCTCTTTAGCCGACCCGACGCTGATGCGCAGCTTATCGCCCTCTTTGAGGTTGACATCCTCGGTTATCTTGCTGGTGCGGATCTCAGAACCTTGGGTATCAAGAAGGATTGCGATATTGCTGTCCTTCTCCTCGTTGATCTTGCGGACATTGTCGATGATCTCTTTGGCGGACTTGTGGGTCGCATGGGACATGTTGATGCGCACAACGCTCATCCCTGCGGCGGCCAGTTTCTCCAGCTGTTCTTTCGAACTGGTCACAGGTCCTATAGTCGCGATGATCTTCGTCTTCCGGGAAGGTTTGTCGGATGGCATTGTGGCATTGTTCATGGGGGACACCTCGAGAATGATCGATGCGCGCAGCTCACAGGATAAGCAGAATGACGACGGCCTTTACGGCCTTGATGGCTGCTGCGCGCGGCATGTGAAGAGTGATGCAACTCCCATATAAAAAGGTTTGTGCAATCATCCTATTAGAGTAGTGAAATAGGTGGTTTCAAAAGGGACATTACTCACCTTTATGTCGCATTATGGATTTAAAGTACATAAGATATAAATATGGCTGCAAGTTCCATAACAAGTAGTCCCTAATGGTAACTTAGAGGTGAAGCTCATGAAAAACAAAAACCATCGATGTCCAGTTGAGGCCACACTCTCTGTGATCGGCGGCAAATGGAAGACAGTCATACTCTGGCATCTACAAGACAAGACCCTGCGTTTCGGCGAACTCAAGAGGCTCATCCCCGGCATCTCACAGAAAATGTTGACGCAACAGCTGCGTGAGATGGAAGCGGACCTCCTAATCAACCGTAAAGTATATCCTCAGGTCCCTCCGAAAGTCGAGTACTCCCTGGCGATCCATGGCAAGAGCCTCAAACCCATCCTCGACGTGATGTCTGATTGGGGCAAGAAGCACATGGAGAAGGTCGGCGAATCCGTACCGGAAGAGAATTGCTGACTCCGGTCGACCGAAGCCATCTTTTTCTTCTCTTCCTGTTTCAATGAGCTGTTAGGTTAACGTCATCTTCTACCGATTTATTTTCAATAATATTTTTATAGTCGGGCCCCGTACTCGAATTCGGAACTCAGATGAAAGCCGACGAATTTCGGAAAAATGTACTTGTGGTATTGCCAAAACAGTACCGTCTCCTCTTGGGATGCTATTTAAAGAATCCTCAGGCTTCGTACAAAGAGATTATCAATGATACTGGCATGAGTGCAGCTATCATTGCACATGCGAAGCATGATTGCATGAACTTGGGGTTCATGACAAATGGGTCGGGATGTAATGTCACGCCCACAGGTAATTTATTTTTAAAGTTACAATCTGACTCAAAAGAGGAGTGGGAGGCACTTCATGATAATGCACTCAAGATAGACTTGTTCCGAGAATTACATAGTGGTCTTGGCTCTAAGCCTAAGCGACATGAAATCTTCGGTGTCTTGAGGGCTAAAGCTCCAGAAAATTATGCAAAACGAATCATTCAACGAATTGTGAGACGATATTATCAGTATGTTATAGGTATAAAAGTCATGCCTAAGGGCCGCTCATTAAAACCTAACGAGATAGGGAATCAAACGACCATCAACATTGTCAAGTGGACAAATGATTGTGATGTATGGAGTTTTCTCGTTAAGAAATATCATCTATCAGGAGATGAACTCAAGCACATCATTGAAGCATTTCCAAAGTTGGCAAAGAAGGAAATTGATGAAGAGATGCTTAATGAGCATATAAAAAAAAAATATGGGGAGCTGGTGTAGTGATAGCATCCCGGCCTTGTGAGCCGGTGATCCGGGATCAAATCCCGGGCTCCCCATTTTTTGGGCTGGTCGTCTAATCTGGAAAGGACAGGTACCTACTGAGTGTCGAATCCGGGTTCAAATCCCGGCCAGCCCACCGTTTTTTAATATAAAATGCCAGTGACAGTGGAACCCAGATAAATGCCTAAGAAGCATTTAGTGGCTGTCACCAACAAAAACATGTACGATAACTTAGTTTATATAGAATGGGTATAATTTGTAACGAATTGGTATAATATCTAATGTTTTGATATTTGAACTGTATTTTTAGTCTTTCTCAATGATGAGTTTCTCATCATGAATTTCTGCTTCGAGTTCTTGTCCTGTTTTCCACCCTAACTTCTCTATGAGTTTGTTTGGTATGACAATCCAGTGTTTCTGGTATGCTTTGCCTTTGTATTCGCTGTGTTTTTGGCTTTGGAGCTTCATAATGTCTTTGGGTACCTTATTCCTTTAAATAGTTTTTGGTACCCGAAACTATGTTTTAGGTACACAATATTTGGGTACCAAAATACTTATATAGTTTATTGGGTACCCAAACTGTATGAGTCAGCAAATAAGATGTATCCACTGCAAAGCCACCAACTACACCAAGAAAGGCTTTCGCAAGACCGAGAACCGAGGAAAAATCCAGAAATACCAATGTACAGAGTGTGGTCAGTACTTCACCAATGATGAAGGTTTCTACCGTATGCGAAACTGCGAGAAGATTGTCACGATGAGCGTTGATATGTACCTATCAAATCTGTCCTCTCGTAAGATGAGGAATCAGTTAAAGCGACATATGGATACGAAGATAAGTCACGTCTCCGTCCTTGATTGGGTGCGTAAATACGTTCTGAAAGTCCAGCACTACATTGAGAAGTTCACGCCGAAACTGTCCGGTAAGTTCTATGTGGACGAAACGGATATTCCGAGGGGTTGCAACACGAAAAAGAAGGGCGGTGACAAGTTCTGGTGTTGCGTCGATTGGGAAACCAGATACATCAACGCCACCATGTACAGTCCGAAGAATCAAAGCGTAGCGGAAGCCACGAGGTTTCTTAAAAAGACTGTTAAGCATGGTAAACCGAAATTCATCCAGACTGATGCGGCAAAGTTTTACCCTAAAGCCATGAGACGATGTTTCTCCACGAACACAACTAAGGGATTCACTATTGGCGGAGAGAAGCGAATAGGTGTTGAACACCGTATTAACAACGTCAGCAAGACCAAGAAGCATAACGTAAGAATAGAAACTGTGTTCTCAAAGATTAAAGATCGTGTGGATGACTTCCGAGGAATCAAAGCCCTATGGAGTGCCCCAATACTTCTCGCAGGAATAGTCTTGCAACATAACTTTATCGAGGCCCACACCACGACAGGAGCAATACCTTCAGAACTCGCAGGAATAGGTTATCAAACAGGAGAAAACAGATGGTTGGAACTTATTAGAGTTTCCGCTTATTCTTAATTTTTTTAGCGAGAATAATGGATTTTCTCGCATTAAAAATTATGTGAACAATCATAAACAACAACGTCGATAACGCAATTATACTTAGAACAAGTATCACCAATGAGAATGATGCAAAAGAAAAACTAATTGAAAAATACACAGAAACGGCCAGATTAAAAATCATCAGATAAATAAAAAAAGTTTTGCAAAGAAATGGAAATGCCTTCGCTTTACTCAGCCGATTAATCAAAGTTTTATCGGAAGTACTAATATTTCCACCATCCTTAAAACCATAAGAAATGATTAAATCATCACGAATTTTAATGTAAATGATCGACACAAGGATAGACACAAATAATAAAATTCCATATGACAAAGAAGGCCACTTATTCGATAGAATCCACCCATACACAAATATCGGAGCATACACCCCAATACCTCTAACAATCTTCTCAAAGTTAAGCAAATCAAGTATATCCATAGCTAACGCCAATACATATACATCGACCATATTTAAAGATTTGTTCTCCATTCACCAAAAACTATTACAATAAACGCCATCTCAGGTGACGTTTACTTAACAGCTCATGTTTCAATAACCTTTAAATACCCTCTCCTGTTATCGTCCTCGCTATGGCGCCGCAAAAAGAGATGCCCAAAAGGTATGATCCGCTAGAGGCAGAACCACGCTGGCAGAAGCGATGGGAAGAAGAAGGGACATACCGATTCGATCCCGAATCCGACAAGCCAATATTCTCTATAGATACTCCCCCGCCGACGGTATCTGGCAAGATGCATATAGGCCATGCATTCTCATATTCACACCATGATTTCATCGCGCGCTACAAGCGCATGCAGGGCCATAACCTGTTCTTCCCATTCGGCACCGACGACAACGGTCTGCCTACCGAGCGTCTCATCGAGAAGATGAAGAAGGTCCAAGCGAGCAAGATGGACCGAGAGGAGTTCCGCTCGTTGTGCGAAGACACATTGGAGAAGGAACTGCGGCCCAAATACATCGCGGACTGGAAGCGAATCGGCATGAGCGCGGATTGGTCGATATTCTACACCACGATCAGCAATCATTCCAGGACCATCTCGCAAAGGATGTTCCTCGAGCTTGCCAAGAAGGAACGCGTCATCAGGAAATTCTCCCCGATCACCTTCTGCCCACACTGCAAGACCGCAATCGCCCAAGTCGAGATGGAAGACCAAGAGAAATCCACGACCCTCAATTACATCAGAGGGAAGATGGATGGCGGAGACTTCATCATCTATGCAACGACGAGGCCCGAGCTCCATCCCGCCTGCATCGGCATATCGCTAAATCAGGAAGGCGACTATGTCCGGGTCAAACGCCCCGATGGGCAACATTGGATCATCGCCAAGGACGCCGTCGAGAAGATGCAGGACGAGTTCCCGATGGAGATCGTCAGCGAGATGAAAGGCAGCGAGCTCGTCGGCAAGTCCGTGGAGATCGCCTACGCCGCAAACCCGATCAGGATCAGCCACGACCAGTCGGCGGACACCGCATACGGGACCGGCATCGTCTACTATTGCTCGTACGGCGGACTCGATTGCGTAGAATGGCTCGACCGGCATCCCGACATTGAACCCATCCACATCATGGACCTCTCGGGGACGTACACCGCACCCAACAAGTATGCAGGGATGACCTCTGATGAAGCGCGGAAAGCGGTGTTAGAGGACCTCGAGAAAGACGGCCACCTCGTCAAGAAAGAGCAGCACAAGCACAGCACCAATGTGCATGAACGCTGCGGCACCCCGGTGGAGTATGTCGCACTCAAGCAATGGTTCATCAAGTATCTGGATCTCAAGGACGCGTTCAAGACACGGGTCAGAGAGTTCAACTGGTACCCTGAACATATGCGAGCAAGGGTGGACAATTGGATAGACGGACTGAAATGGGACTGGAGCATATCGCGGCAGCGGTTCTTCGGCGTCCCCTTCCCGGTCTGGTATGACAAGGAATCCGGTAAGCCCATCTTCGCCGAAGCCGAGGACCTACCGGTCGACCCTCTCAAGGATCTGCCCAAAGGATACACCAAAGAACAGGTCATCCCTGAACCCGACGTCATGGACACTTGGGCGACGTCATCGCTGACCCCCAGGCTCGCAGCAGAGATATATAAGGACCATCCGGTCTTCGACAAGCTGTTGCCCATGGACCTTCGTCCGCAGGCGCATGACATCATCACGTTCTGGCTATTCAACACCATGGCGCGATCCCATCTCCACGACGACGATATCCCGTGGAAGAATGTCATGATCTCCGGCTGGGCGCTCGACCCCCACGGCAAGAAGATGAGCAAGAGCAAAGGCAATGTCGTGGAGCCCCAGGCCATGACCGACAAGTACGGAGCGGACGCGCTACGGTTCTGGTGCGCAGGGACCAAGTTGGGTGACGACCTGCCCTTCCAGGAGAAGGACCTCGTCACCGGCAAGAAGACCGTGACCAAAATATGGAACGCGTCGAAATTCTGCTCCATGCACCTCGAGGACTACGAGGGCGAGAAAGAGACGCCGCATCTCATCGACCGCTGGCTTCTCTCCAGGCTGCACAAGCTCATCACGTTCTCCACCGAGACCTTCGACCGCTATGAGTTCGGCCGTGCCAAGCTCGAGACGGACAAGTTCTTCTGGCAGCAGTTCTGCGACAACTATCTCGAGCTCGTCAAGGACAGGCTGTACAATCCGACAGACCGAGGGAAGGAAGCGAGGCAGGCGGCACAATTCACCCTGTATCATACCCTGCTCACCCAGCTCAAGCTTTTCGCGCCCATCATGCCGCATATCACAGAAGAGATCTTCCAGATGTTCTTCGCCGAGCGAGAGAAACAGAAGAGCATCCATGATTCTGGCTGGCCTGTTCATGACGAGTCCTTCATCGATGAGGACGCTGAGAGGATCGGTGACATCGCAGTCGCTATCGTCGCCGCGGTACGCAAGTTCAAGTCAGAGAAGAGTCTCTCTCTGGGCGCGGACATCGCCAAGCTCGAGGTCGAGCTGCCCGATGAATGGATGGATCTGTTCGACGAAGTCAAGGATGATGTCATAGCCACGACAAAAGCGCAGGAGTTCTCCTACGGAAAAGGCGACATCGAGATCGATGAGAAGGTCAGGATCAAGATCTCAGAATAGATGATTAAAAAATTCAATTCTAGAACTCTCTGTCTTTTTTCAATCTTTGACGATGCGATAGCCGTCCTTGGTGTCGTCGATACGGTAGCCCTTGGATGATATCTCATCGCGGAGCCTGTCCGCCGTCGCCCAGTCCTTGGCATTCTTTGCCTCGAGCCGCTTGTCTGCAAGCGCGGTGACCTCGGCAGGGATTTCTTCTTCAGCAAAGTCGATGACGCCGAGCACCTTGTCGATGCGTTCGAGGAATGCGATGGCCTCTCTCGCGTCTGCTTCGGATACGTTTTCAGCGTCGAGGAGCTGGTTGGCTTTCTTGACGAAGTCGAACACCGCGGCGAGCGCCTGCGCGATCTGGAGATCGTCGTCCATATGGGTCTGGAATTGCTCGGAGGCCTCCTTGACGAGGGTTGTCATCTCTCCGGCAGTCGCCTCGGACTTGGCATCCCGCAACTTCCCCGCGAGTTCGTTGAGGCGGTCGACCGCCGCCTGTGATGCATTGAGGCCTTCTTCGGTGAAGTTCAACTGGACCTTATAATGCTGGCTGAGCAAAAGATAGCGGATGGCAGCGGCCTTGTGGCCCTTCTCGAGGAGGTCTCGGAGCGTGAAGAAGTTTCCGAGTGACTTCGACATCTTCTTTCCGTCGACGAGGAGCCATTCGTTGTGCACCCAGTAGTTGACGAACTGATGACCGGAGCAACCTTCGCTCTGGGCGATCTCGTTCTCATGATGGGGGAAGACCAGGTCGATGCCTCCGGTGTGGATGTCGAAGTGATCACCGAGATGCTTCGAGCTCATAGCGCTGCATTCGATGTGCCAACCCGGACGCCCTTTGCCGATCGGAGCATCCCATTGCACATCGCCGTCCGCCTCATCCCAGGCCTTCCACAATGCGAAGTCATGGGCCTCTTCCTTCTGGTACTCGTCCTGCTTGACACGGGCGCCGGCTTTGAGTTCTCCCATCTTGATCTTCGAGAGTTTTCCGTAGCCGGAGAAGTCCTTGACATTGTAGTACCACGAACCGTCATCGCCCTTGTATGCCAATCCCTTCTTCTCCAATCCGTCGATGATGGCAAGCATCTCCTTGATGTGCTCTGTCGCCTTGGGATAGACGAGGGCGCGTTCGATGTTGAGAGCGTCGAGGTCCTCGAAGAATGCTTTAGTGTACTTCTCGGTGTAATCCTTCAGAGAGATCTTCTGCTCTCTGGAGTTGCGGATAGTCTTGTCATCCACGTCGGTGATGTTCATGACATGGCGCACCGAGAGATCTGAGTATTCGAGATAGCGGCGGAGGATGTCGGCGCAGACATAGGCACGGAAGTTCCCGATATGCGCGAAATCGTAGACTGTCGGTCCACAGGTGTACATCAACACCTTCCCTGGAGTGATGGGCTTGAACACGTCCTTCTTGCGAGTAAGAGTATTGAACAGTCTGAGGGCCATGGTGACGTCGAGGAATCCTTGAAGGTTTATAAAGGTTGCCAGCCAAAAAGCTTATATTATCGGCGCAGCAGGATAGATGGTATGACCAACTGGATGGATATGGCCGTCGACGAGGCGAAACTCGGGATCAAGAGAGGCGACGGCGGCCCTTTCGGCGCGGTTGTCGTCAGGAAGGGCAGGGCGATCGCCAAGGCCCACAATATGGTGCCGACGAGCAACGATCCCACGGCGCACGCCGAGATTCTCGCGATAAGGAAGGCTTCGAGCACCCTCAAACGGTTCGATCTCTCCGACTGTACGCTATATTCTACCTGCGAACCCTGTCCGATGTGTCTCGCCGCGATACATTGGGCTCGGATCGGAAAAGTTGTGTATGGTGCCACCCGCCATGACGCCGCCGCAGTCGGATTCGATGATGCTGACATCTATAAGTTGATGGGGAAATCCCTCAAGAAGGCCAGTCCGGACATGAAGCAGCAGGGTCGGAAAGGCTGCGTCGATGCGATGGAGACGTGGGCCAAGTCCCCGGACAAGATACCATACTAGACCTGATTCTTCTCCCGTTGTCGCCAAAACCATTTAAACACCTACGCTCCTCTCTATGCCATGGACAGACGTATCGTCGATGAGGTGCTCTCAGACCTGACACCTCCCGGACTGGACAAGACCGAAGCCTTCACCGAGCTCAAGGGTTATGCCTCGGTCCCGTTCTCCGAGAAACGATTCACTCCGCTGACGCCGACGGATCGGTCGCTCATATCGGTCGACGGGGGGAACCAGGAGATACTCGGCAATTCGACGATGTCATTCTCATTCCTCAGGGTGTGCGGAGTCATCGTCGCGCCCGGGAAGAAGCGTAGGATCGAGAAGAAGGAACAATATCTTCTCGTAAGGACCCGGATCAAAGATGGTAGACCCCTGTTCGAGGCCCGCATCCTCCGTGAAGGTGAGGAGGACGACATCATCACCATCGATCCCATGGAGGAATCCCTCCGACGTGGGATGTACAAGGCCACCCCGCAGGACGCGGTCGGCCTGATCAGGAGGGTGTCCGAGCTCAGATTGGCCGAGGTGCTGGTCAAGGAAGCTGAACAGGGATGCCTCGTCGTCATCGACGGCACATTGCAATGCTTCTTCGCCGCTGAACAGGATGCGCTGATCTCCTTGCTAGCTACGGCCAAGAGCCGGAAGGTCGATGTCTGCGCGTTGGCCAAATCCTCGCAGTTCTCGACGGCGAGAGGAGACTCTATCTCGGCGGCGCTGCTCGCCAATGAACCCATACCAATCTGGATATATCATCCTTTGCTCGAGACAGACCTTGTGAACCATCCGGCAGAGATCGCCTTTGCCAAGCTGCATCCGCGAGCCAGGAAGGCATTCCGTTTCGAAGTCCCGAAAGGGGACGATCCGGTGGCTGCCGCCTATGGTCTGGTCGGAGACAGCACCGATCCAGTGTTCTTCGGCTACCCATACGGGTTGGTCATGGCGGACCGTTTCGGCCGCGTGCAGAACGAAGAGATCGACTATCTCAAGACCCGCCTCTTCTCATTGGCCAAGGACAGACAGGACCTTATCGACATGATACTGGCGGACACGGACTCCCACCGGATCCTTGACACCACTAGATGAAATCCAGACCTAGGATATTTAATGCGGTGTACCAAGAGTACTGAGCTTTGAATAGTCAAGTTGAGGGATATATGCGCTCATACGCCTCCCGAAATTGACATATATGCCCACCCCATCGTCGTGGGGGCATACGAAAGATTTATATAGTTCTGGGCGCAGAATTACCTGGATACAGCTATCACAATAGACCATCGAGGAGGCGATCATATGAAGAAATTTCTCTCACGCATCAAAGCATCATTTGGTGGCGATTCGCTTAAAGAGAACGAGTCAGAAGACGAGGAATATGTCGAGATCGACACCCTCGGCGGCGATGAGGTCAAGTCAAAGGTCCTGATCCACCCGTTCACTATCAGCGATTTCAGCGATGTCAAGCCAATCTTGGACACCCTTCGGGCCGGGGCCACCATCTGCCTGGTCAATATCAAGCCGTTGAAGGACAAGGACCTCGTCGAACTGAAACGAGCCATAAATAAGCTCAAGAAGACCGCTGACGCCATCGATGGCGATATCGCGGGCTTCGGGGATGACTGGATCGTCGTCACGCCGTCATTCGCTCATATCAAGCGCGAAGCAGGGACTCAGACCCTCAAGGCGCCGGAGTGAGCTATTTCTTCATTTTTTTATGATATAGCGCGAGCTATGTCAGCTGATAAGACATAAAAACCGGCCCTGCTCCCCATACAATATGATTCTCAAGCGGCTCGAACTCCACAATATCCGCAGCTACCAAGACGCGACCCTAGAATTCCCGAAGGGTTCCATCCTGCTCTCAGGAGACATCGGAGCGGGCAAGTCTTCCATCCTCCTCGCCATAGAGTTCGCCCTGTTCGGGACGCGCAGGTCGCAGTTGTCGGCCAATTCCCTGCTCCGTAACGGGGAGAAGAGCGGGGATGTGATGCTCACTCTTGAGGTCGGCGGAAAAGAGGTGTCGGTGAAGAGGACGCTGAAACGCGCCAAGGACACCATCAAACAGGAGACGGGCTTCGTCATCGTCGATGGTGTCAAGAGAGAAGGCACCCCTATCGAACTCAAGAGCATGATGCTCGAGCTTCTCGGCTATCCGCAGGAACTGGTGAGGCAATCTTCAGACCTCATCTTCCGTTATACGGTGTACACACCCCAAGAAGGCATGAAAGCCATACTCATGGATGAGCCAGAGGCACGGATCGACACCTTGCGGAAAGTATTCCTCATCGACCGATACAAACGTATCCGTGATTCGTCCAAGACCATGGGATTGCAACTGCGACAGCGCATCAGGGAATTACGGGCGAAGGCAGAGGATCTGCGGGAGCGTCAAGGGGAGAGAAAAACGGTCGATGCACAGGTCAATGAGGCCAAAGAAAAGGCCGATAATCTCGAGCCGTTGATCAAGGAGATGAAGGAGAAGCTCAAGACGGCTAATGATCGACGCGAGTCGTTGCGTAAAGACGCAGAAGGGATGCGCGCAAAACAAGAGGAGATTGGACGAGTCCGCGATCGATCCGCAGAGAAGAAGAAAGAACAGATGGAGGTCCTGGCTGACATGGAGAAGGCTATCGCTAACAAGAAGAAAGTGCAGGAAGAGCTGGCCAATATCCCTACGGCTGCGCATGGGGCTGATATCACAGCTCTCCGTAATGAACAAGACTCCCTCAGGAAGATGTTGGCGGATCATGATCAGAAGAAAGCTCTGGTTGAGCAACAGATTGAATCCATCACGGTTCAGATCAAAACCCTTGAGGAGGAGACTGCGAAATTGGATGGTGTGCGGACACGTATCAAGACCGCGACCGTGGAGATCGCTGATGCTCAAAAGGTGCTCAGCGAAAAAGAGACATTGAGCGTCGGACTCACGCATTGCAGGGAAGAGTTGGCATCCTGGCAGGCTAAGGCCGGAGAGGCCACCCACATCATGAAGGACGTCGGACGGATCATTGAACAGATCGACACATTGGCGAGCTGTCCCACCTGTCTACAACCGGTGGGTGTTGAACACAAGACCAAGGTCAAGCAGGATCAGGAATTCCGCCAGGAAGCGGCGAAAAAGAAAGCGAACGCCGCAGAACATGGCGAGAATGATTCAAGGCGCAAGATAGAGGCAGCCGAGAAGAAACTGCAGGAGATCGAGGAGACCGCGAAGAACGTTGCGGCGAAGAAGGCCTCGCTCGAGGCGCTACGCAAGGAAGAAATCACAATCATGGAGAAGACCAAGCTCCTGACCGGGCTTAAAGAGAAGAGCTTGACATTGGCCGTCGAGAAAGTGGATAATAAATCAAAGGATCACACCAAAGAGAAAGCCAGATTGGAAGAGCTTATCAAGGCCATCGAGACCGCATCCAAACAGGAGGAACTGGTCAAGAGGAAGATCCTGCTCGAGAAGCAGCTGGAGGAAAGCGATGTGCGCATCACCGCCTTGGACAAGAAAGGAGAGATGCTGTCTGCTGCCATCAAGGACCTCGTCGCCGAAGCCGATGAGTTGACAGAGCAGACCAAGGATCTCCTTCCGCTGGAGAAGAATATAGCAGAAGCCCAGAAGACGTTGGATGATATCCGGCTAAGAGAGAAGGAATTATCTGAACAGCGGGCCGCGGCTTCTAGCCGGGCGACATCTTTGCTGGAAAGCCTTGTCCGTCTCGACAAGGAGATAGCTGACAAGAAAAAATTCATCGCTACCGCGGCTGAGCAGACGAAGATCGAGGACTGGCTATCATCATTCTTCTCCCCGCTCATGGAGACCATGGAACGACAGGTCATGCTCTCGGTGCATCGCGAGTTCGAGCAACTTTTCGTGCAATGGTTCAACATCCTCATCGAGGATGAGAACCTCAATGTACGGCTCGACGAGGAGTTCTCTCCGGTCATCGAACAGAATGGCCACGAGACTGTGGTCGGTAATCTGTCAGGCGGGGAGAAGACGGCATTGGCCTTGGCGTATCGGCTGGCCTTGAACCAGGCCATCAACGATTTCGTTTCCGGCATCCGGACGAAAGACATGATCATCCTCGACGAGCCGACAGACGGTTTTTCTTCCCACCAATTGGATCGCATCAGAGATGTGCTCGAGCAGCTCAAGGTCAAGCAGATCATCATCGTGTCGCATGAGTCCAAGATCGAGAGCTTCGTAGATAATGTGTTGCGGGTCGAGAAGACCGAGCATGCAAGCGCGGTGCAGCCAGTCTAGAAATGGGTGAAGCCTTTACCAAGGCGTCTATTCTTGCCGTCTTTGATCAGTGAGATGCTCTTTTCTGTGATGCGGCCGATGATGGTATAAGGGATATCGAGTAGTTCTGCGTTCTCTTCTGCGAGGGTAAAGAGCAGCTCGTACTCATCACCTCCTTCCAGGGCGAGCTTGAATGGATCGACACCGTATTTATTGTGGGCTAGGTTCGCCTCCTTGCTGAGGGGCAGGGATTCGGCTATTATTGTCGCACCGACACCTGATGCGGCGCCGATGTGCCTGATCTCTGACGCGAGACCGTCGCTGATGTCAATCATGCAACAGGAATGTTTGGCGATCTCTTTGGACCAATCAAGCCTTGCGGTCGGGTTGCGGAGGTGCTTGTTGATCGATGATCGATCTGCGCCTTTCTTGAATGCCAATAGTCCTGCGGCGCCCTTGCCGAGGTCACCGGTGACGCAGAGAAGCTGGCCAGGTTTGGCTGTGCTCCGCATACATAGTCGGTCGCTCTTGACGTGACCGATGAGGAAGACTGATAGAGAAATCTTTGAGGCACGGGTGATGTTGCCGCCGATGACCTTTATGCCGTACTTTTCTGCGGCATGCTTGATGCCACGCATGATGCCTTTTGCTGCAGGCTCATCCTTGGCAGGGAGTTGGAGCGATACGAGCGCTTGTCTGGGGATGCCTCCGCATGCCGCGATGTCGGAGACATTCTGTTCGATGGCCTTTATTCCGACCTCCTTCCAGGTGAACCATGCTCTTCTGAAATGGACCTGCTCGACAAGGGTGTCGGTGGTGTAGAGCATGCTCTGCGTTCTATCTAGCTGGATGACGGCGCAGTCGTCACCGATGCCGGAGTCGGGGAACTGCCTGCTGATCCAGTCGATGAGTTCGAACTCTCCCATGGTAGGGACGATAGAGCGAAAGCTTATGAACGTTTCGGTCAGAACCAACCGCTACCAGTATCGATCATGCGCCGAGGAACTTGAGCAGTTCGAACACCAGGAATGCCGGCCAGACGATTGCTTTGAGCACACCAAGGACGCCTATCCAGAACCCTTCTGCCGTACCGATATAGTACACGAGCGCGCCGATGAAGCCCAAGAAGTAGGAACAACCACCAGTTCCACTGCACCCGGGCATTTTGCATTTATCGAACTTCTTTTTGGTTTTTGTTGTTGTCATAGGTATCACCGGTTCAGAGGATAACATTGTTTAACTATTTTTTCCTAATTTCGCTCGAGTGCCATGATTTTGATGCAACAGCCATATCCTTCAGTCTCCAACATACTTATAAATAGGGCTTAGACAGCCTCAAACATGGTGATTCGCATGAAAAAATTCATCGTACTGTATTATTCGTCTCCATCTGCCATGGAGAAGATGAAGGAATCCAACCCCGAGGACAAGAAGAAAGAGATGGAAGGATGGATGCAATGGGCCAAGAACTGCGGGGACGGTCTGGTCGATATGGGAGCGCCCCTCGGTAACGGTCAACAAGTGACCGCGGACGGGAGCTCAGCGAGCGGAAGCAAGGTTACAGGATATTCCGTTCTACAGGCGGACGACATGGAGAAAGCTGTCGCGATGCTTCAAGGACACCCGCATCTGGGATGGTCAGACGGATGCGAGATCGAGATCCATGAATGCATGCAGATGCCTGAACATTAGGGCATCTATATGATCCACTTACGGATGTGCTTGTGGGCATAGAGGATCATGCCCTTAGCGAGGACACAAGTACCACTTTCAAGTGGTTAAGAACCGAAAGATTAATATACCACAAATGCTTACTATAATCGATATACATGGGTCACAACTGGTATCAAGTCGAAAAGACTAAGGTCAAATCAGAAGATTTCTCCATCTTGCCCATACACAAGACGTTCTATCCGACAAAGCCGGGAGTCAATGAGAGAAGAGGTCAGTTCCGCGACATCGGGCACGCGGTCACGCACTTCCTCTGGGACAGTTCATTCCCCTCTTTTTGGCAGGGGTGGACCAGAGAAGAGACCTTGACGAATCACAGCGATTTCAACAAATACGCTTCTGCCGGCATACGCCGCCATCATGTGGAAGGATGGAATACTGATAAATACCTTGAGACCGGACCTGCGCACCCGAGGCATCCTCATTTTGATCACCTCGACACGTATGTGAAGGGCGAACATGAAAATCATGAAGAGTATCATCTTGAGAATATGAACCTCGTCTTCTCCTATAAGATCCCAGAGACCATCGTCCAATACCTATCAGAAAAGGGAGAAGCAAGAGGACCCCTCGCCCGGCGATTGGAATATGAGCTCCAACATGCTAAAGAGGCATTACCCATCACTGAAATTGACATGGGGCAAGAAAATTCGACCTATATCACCGCCCGTTACACCATTCCGGTTGAGGATCTCCCCAAGCTTGGTAAAAAAGAATTGATCTTCACCGATGATAAACTGAAGAATAGAATATCTGAGCTCAGCAATGTGGAAACACTGACCGCATATCTTGATAAGCGAATGGGTGTTGGGATACAGTCCAGTTTTCTCTAGAAGATGAACCGATTCCTAGGATAACACCATCGTCTCGATCAACGCACCCAACAGGATACACACTACCGCGATCGCGAAAAAAAGCATACCATCAGTGACGACGTGGGTGAACTTGGCTGATCGTATCTTCTCCCGTATGACCGCTTTCGACAACACCCCGCCAGCTACAGCGACGAGGATGTAGGCGAAAAGTTCTAACAGCGTATGAGGCATCCGCACGAGGAGATCGCCTGCGTAGGAGGCAAGCACATTGGCGTCGCCCCTTGCGACGAAGCCAGAGATCACACCCCAGACCGCGGCGTTCCAAGACAGGAACAGGATCGCGCCCGACCCATAGAGCCAAGAGAGCACGAATACGACGACCATGACCAAGAGATTGTTGAGCAGGATGTTGACGAAGATACCACTACCCGAAGCGAGACCTGTGAGACCACCGACACCGAGCTGGCTCTGGAAAAGCCAACGCGACACCTCAATAGGAGAGAGGATGGCGACAAGCGAATAGGCCACCATGATACCCAAGAAGAGAAAAAAATATATCTCGACGATGTCTTTGTGGTCGCGGAACAGCAAACGCAACGACAGTTTCTTCTCACGGATCTCTACGTTCTCCTCCAGTTCGAGGAGCTTATTGAGCGAAGGCACGATGAAGATGGCAGTCAGAGCTACCGCCATGTAGCTTGGATTGGCACCATAGATGAGACTGGCCCCCAACATGCCGAGGAATGAGAAGACCAGCCCCAAGGAGAATGCATGCCATGGCTTACGTTCTACCCAACGCGTCGCGATGAGTTGTTCGAGGACCATATACCACAAATTATCGGTCCAGAGCTATATAAGGATTTCTATAAACAGCTACCTCTACCCATCAGCACACACCATACGAACTTGTCAATTAAATAGACATAGCATTCTCTATCGTAGAATTTACGAGGTAGACCATTCAAGGCTACCGCTCATAATCTTAATTCTCATCAAGAATTAGTTGAAAAAAAAGAGAAACCGCACATAGGAGGAAAGATTATGGACGTTGGAATGCGCATGCTGAACACGTCGCCGAAGCTTCGTGCGTACACACCGCATCCATCAAACGGGTATTATGCCCATGTCCTAAGATGTCTCTTTTCGAGGGGGGCTTCGAGCTTAGATGCTTTCAGCTCTTATCCCTATAGCGCGTAGCTGCCCTGCGTGCCTTGTCAGACAACAGGTCGACCAGTGGCGCCGAGCCCTCGTTCCTCTCGTACTAGAGGGCCCTTCCTCTCAGACATCCTACATATCCAGTAGATATCAAACAAACTGTCTCACAACGTTCTGAACCCAGCTCACGATCCCTTTTAATGGGTGAACACCCCCACCCTTGGCTGCTTCTGCACAACCAGGATAGGAAGAGCCGACATCGATGTAGCAAACCGCGCCGTCGATTTGAGCTCTCGGGCGCGACAACTCTGTTATCCCCGGAGTAACTTTTCAGTCATTCCAAACCCCCATCAAGGAGGTATTGGAGTTCGCTAGGCCGCACTTTCGTGTTAGCGCCTCGTACTGTTAGAGGCACAATCAGGCTGGCTTTTGCCCTTGCACTCTACATCCGATTTCTGACCGGATTGAGCCAACCATTGGGCCCTACTGATACCATTTCAGCAGGGTGCCACCCCAGCCAAACTGCCCACCAACCGATGTCCTCGCTATTGCGAGTGAGCGATGTAAATCTTATAGACTGGTGTTTCATTGTTGTCTACACTTGAACTGGCGTCCAAGCTTTAGCAACTCCCAGCTACGCTATACAATAAAACTTGCATCACAACGACAGGCTGCAGTAAAGTTTCACGGGGTCTTCGCTTCCCACTGGATATCTCTGGCCTTTGCACCAGAAAGGAGATTTCGGAGGATTCTAGCTAGGGACAGTGGCGATCTCGTTACACCATTCATGCAAGCCGACATTCAATCGGCAAGGTATTACGCTACCTTAAGAGAGTTATAGTTACCCCCGCCGTTTACCAGCTCTTAGATCTGTTGAACCAGATTTTAAAGTACTGGCACTGGGCAGATGTCACTTCCCGTACGCACCTTTGCAGGCTAGCGAGAAGTTAAGTTTTTGTTAAACAGTCGGACCGCCCTTGTAATTGCACCCTGCAACCGCATCCATACGGAAACAGCCGCAGGGACCCCTTATACCGAAGGCACGGGGCTAATTTGCCGAATTCCCTTAGCTAGATTGATCCTACACACCTGAGGCTTCTCACCTAGGGGCACCTGTGCCGGTTCTGGGTATAGATTGTAATGATTTTTGCATGTTCCCTTTTCACGGGCTCCAGATATCGGCGTAACAAACCATACGGTCTGCTCATCTCGGATTTGCTCGGGTTCTCACCATTACAGTACTCCCCCGACCTGTTCCGATTGACACCGACGACGGTCGGTGTGCGCTTATCCAGAAGCGTCGGAAACTTGCCTTGCGTTGCCGCACATACATTACAAGTACAGGAATATTAACCTGTTTCCCTTTCCCGCATGTCCAATTAGGAATGTGGTTAGGACTAACTAACCCTTGACTGATTTGCATTGTCAAAGGAACCCTTGCCCTTACGGTGACAGCGATTCTCACGCTGCTCAGATCCTACTCCCGCCAGGATTCTCATTACCACAAGGTCCACACACCCTCTCGAGCATGCTTCTGCCCTCGCGGTACGCCTGCCTACCACAATCTTTTCAGATGTCTGACGTATCGGTAGTTGATTTAGCCCCGTCCATTTTCAGGGCCAGCGACCTTGACGAGTAAGCTGTTACGCACTTATTATAGGGTGGCTGCTTCTAAGCCAACCTCCTCGCTGTCTTCGGCCACTGACACCTTTCACCCTTTCACACTTAATCAACATTTTGGGACCTTAACGTCAGTCTGGGTTGTTCCCCTCTTGGAACCCAAGCTTACCCCGGGTCCCCGTTTGTCAGGGTCTACGATACCAAGAGATTTGGAGTTGGACAGGAAACCGAGCCCTTTCGAGCCCTAAGCCTCCAATCCGTATCTCTACCTTCTTGGTAATCTCGTCTGACACTTGACTACGGCCAATTTTGGCAGGAACCAGCTATCGCCGGGCTCGATTGGCTTTTCACCCCTAGCCCAAGGTTAGAGAAACGCTTGTCCGCAGCACTCCTTCAGGCCTCCACGGGGTTTTACCCCCACTTCACCTTACCCTGGGTTAGATCGCCCGGCTTCGGGTCTGGCCCACGTGACTTGATGGCACTTGCATACCACGCCCCTCGTAAACTGCGGGCCTTCGCTTTCGCTTAGAATGCTTCCGATCGGAATTATTCTCGCCACGTGGACAAACTCCCTGGCACGTTATTCGAAACGCACGGCACAACTCACGAATGAGCCGTACCTCACTATAGCTATCAGGTTTCAGATTCTTTTCACTCCCTGCGAAGGGTTCTTTTCAGCTTTCCCTCACGGTACTGGTTTTCTATCGGACTTCAAAGGTATTTAGGGTTGGAAGTTGATGTCTCCCAAATTCACGCCCAATATCCAATGGACGCTACTCTGGATTCAGTCAAAATCCGCATGGTTGCTCTTACGGGACTATCACCCTTTTCCGTCTGCCGTTCCAGACAAGTTCAGATTGCCATGCTAGGATAAAAGACTGTCCAAACACCACATGTCCACCGTGTTTCCACGACGGATTCGGTTTGCCCTGTGCCGCTTTCTCTCGCTGATAATCACGGCATCCCTATTGGTTTCTTTTCCTGCGGGTACTGAGACGTTTCAATTCCCCGCGTTCCCCTTCCCTGACGGGAATACAATGGAGAAGTCTCATTCGGAAATCTCCGGGTCAAAGGCTACGTGCGCCTCGCCGGAGCTTAGTGCAGCTTGTCACATCCTTCTTCGGCCTTGAAGCCCAGCCATCCACCTAATAGCATTAATTGTAGGATCCTCCTATGTGCGGTTTCATAAATAGGAATGTGTAGTAGTTTCCTATATCTACCAATGGGTCCGAAGCCTTGCTGCTAAGGAACCAATCTCATGTTCATACGATGAGCGTGATGTATTTGTGAAAATGTGGACTCGCCGGCAAACAGAAACGTTTCACGTTTCTGGGCCGGCAATCCCATTTGTTATGCAAATGGACTCGCCGGGATTCGAACCCGGGGCCTCCGCCTTGCAAGGGCAGCGCTCTAGCCGGACTGAGCTACGAGCCCATCGGTAGGGCAACGCCCTTGTGTAAAAAGAGGTAGACTGGTAGGAAAAGAGACAGACCATACTGCACAAATGTGATGGTATGTGTATTAAAAAAAAATAGGAGGTGATCCAGCCGCAGGTTCCCCTACGGCTACCTTGTGACGACTTAACCCACCTCACTGAGCTTAGGTTCGAAACAGCCAAAAAGCTGGTACTCACCTAAACCCTGCTCGGTTGGTTTGACGGGCGGTGTGTGCAAGGAGCAGGGACATATTCACCGGGCGATGCTAACGCCTGATTACTAGGGATTCCATCGTCACGAGGCTGAGTTACAAGCCTCGATCTGAACTGGGATAGGGTTTTGAGGTTTAACTTCTCCTTTCGGAGTTGCATCCCATTGTCCATACCATTGTTGCGCGCGTGTAGCCCAGCAGATTCGGGGCATACAGACCTACCGTAGCCTGCACCTTCCTCCCTGTTTCCAGGGCAGTCCTTACAATGTGCTCAATCCTATTACTAGTTGTTAGCAATTGTAAGTACAGGTCTCGCTCGTTACTTGACTTAACAAGACACCTTACGGCACGAGCTGACGACGGCCATGCACTACCTCTCGGCTCGTTGGGTAAGCCCTTCAGACTGACCTTCATCCTGCCGTCGCTTCTGGTGAGATTCTCTGTGTTGAGTTAGATTAAACCGCACGCCGCACCCCTTGTGGTGCTCCCCCGCCAATTCCTTTAAGTTTCAGTCTTGCGACCATACTTCCCAGGTGGCGAGCTTAACATCTTCATTACGACACCGCATATTCACGAAGAATACGCAACACCTAGCTCGCAGAGTTTATGGCTAAGACTACTCGGGTATCTAATCCGGATTGCTCCCTTAGCTTTCGTCCCTCACCGTCGAATCTGTTCTAGTCAGACGCTTTCGCCACAGGTAGTCCTCTTAGGATTATAGCATTTTACCGCTCCCCAAAGAATACTCCTATCTCCTCCCGGTTCCAAGTTGGACAGTGTCTCTCGCACGACGTTAAGTTGAGTTTAACGATTTCACAAGAGATTTAACCAACCGGCTACAGACACTTTAGACCCAATAAATATGGTTGCCACTCGTGACG
>JBDRHG010000015.1:0-18179 GCA_043817075.1 archaeon
AAATCTTCAGCATACAACACAACTTCATAGAAAAAAAGAAAGGAAAAACACCAGCCATGCTCGAAGGTTTGACAAACAAACCTTTAACATGGAACACCTTTTTTCATAAACAATTAACAACGTTAATCTAGGTCAGTTCGCGAATTCCTATTTAAGTAATTTACTACTTTATAATGAATAAACATCTCTTGGAGAGAGTTTGTCGGATAGTGCAGGATTAGGGCGTATCTTGACGAAAAAACTACCAAAGAGATTTTTTAGTTCTGTTTGGATCAATTCTCAGAGAGTTGGATGCGTTTATCCCTTTACTTTTTGCTCCTCGGACCGTATCATACATCCCATATTGGGTTCTGAACATAGGATTATGTAATATTTGCCTTCTTTAATCACAGACTATCAATCACCTTTTTAAGCTTCTGTTCTATCTCTTCCGCTATGACTTTGAGCTTCTCGTTGCCGCTTATCTGCATGGCTATCGTAGGTTTTATCGCTGATACGAAGGTCTTTCCTTCTTTCTCATAGACGATGATATTACAAGGGAGCAATAAACCTATGTCTTGCTCGGCCTGTAAAGACTTATAGGCGTATGGGGGGTTGCATGCTCCTAATATCACATATTTTTCGATATCCACATCCAGTTTTTTCTTCAGGGTTGTCTTGACATTTATTTCAGTCAAGATGCCGAAACCTTCTTTTTTCAATTCCTCTTCCAGATGTGTGATCGCTTTTTCATAAGAATCTTTTATTTCTTTTTTGTAACCATACATGATATCAACTCCTGAGTTGTTCATCTGATATTGGCTTTCTCTTTGGATCTACGAGACCAATTCTTGTTTCATATCCTCGTATTGTTTCTTGCTGATTTCTCCTCTGGCAAATCTTTCTTTAGCTATCTGTAAGGGTGTGTTTGTATGGTTCTCCTGATTGTTGTTCTTGATAATCAGCCAGACTATCAACCAGATGAATGCTGCCCAGAACACGATCATCCCAAATCCTCCGAGCATGCTATACTCTCCAAATCCATACATCATTCTCATCACCTCCAATATGTCCGGTCTTCATCACAAAACTCGCGGATCAACACTAAATCTGTCTTGTTTTCCATTCACCATGTGATATTAATCCTCGCCTGTTTATAATTG
Source organism: archaeon (assembly GCA_043817075.1). Lineage (GTDB taxonomy): Archaea > Nanobdellota > Nanobdellia > Woesearchaeales > JAADFO01 > CAYVGP01. Next base: position 1,143 of record JBDRHG010000015.1, read on the forward strand.
GTTCTGAAGGCATCCTTCGTAAACGTTAAAAAGGGAGAAAAAACCGGATGATATCATCCCATCATCCCGCTGAAAATCAAACCTGATTCCATCCTCCTTGATTTCTTACGCGCTCCATATCTCCCTGACATCCTTCGTGTATCAGGTCCATCTGGGCCTTCAACTCTGGATCCAGACCTGATGTCATCTCTTCGTGAATCGAATCCATGTCTTCGAACAAAGTCATCCCTTCATCGGATCTGTCGGTCTCATGTGCATATACGGCTACCACTGACAGTAGCATGATCAATACCAATACCCCGACAATCTTTGTTTTTTCCATCTCAACTCACCTCCTGAGATTCAATCGGGTCGTAGTGTATCATCTTTTGGAGATCGATGGTCATCTTCCCTTTCGGTCCGTTGATCGACATTATCGATTCATGTGCGCGTGTTGTAATCATCTTCTGTACCTCCTTGTCCTCGCTTGCGTCCAGGTCTTCTTCCTTAAGTCCTGACTGCATGATGTGTGTTGCTTCTCAGTGCGATCATCCCTTGTCCATCGACATTCCACTGATAAAGATCTCCAAGCAGGAGAATATCCATTTCCATGTTCTTTCGTTCCATGTTCACACCTCGCCCAACTCATCTACCATATCGAACATGTGATCCGATTCCCGGATCAAATCGAAACTCTCATCACTTGCAGCCACCTGACTGTCCGACACCGACTGAAAATCTCCATTGTTTCTTCCCGTGTGATCCATGGTTATCCACCTCGTCAGTTATGTTCATCAGAAGAATGCTTCTTGCTTATATGCGATGTTAAGGATAAATCTGATTGAAGATTCACAAAAGCTATATAGTCTGTTTATAAACAGATGAAGAACATGTCATTCAGCCACTTATCCCCCCAATGGTTTTTCGGATATGATGTTGTGCTAGAGCTCATATTCGCGATAGTCGCTATGTTGGTGGCTATTGTCGCCTATCGGATCCATAGGATAACCAATCAAAAGCCTGTGAGGCTCCTTAGCATCTCCTTTCTTCTCATCTCGATCTCATATCTCATCCAATCTCTGTTTAATTTTTTCATCATCTCAAAAGCAAACCAAGAGATATGCAGAATTATCAAGATAGAATCGATATTGCTCTTCGACACTTTAGGTCTTTACGCTCACATCTCATTCATGACTTTGGGGTTGACGCTTTTGGCGTATATGTCGTTCAGGACAGAGAAGAAACGGATACTCTTACTGCTTGTTGCCATATCTATGTTCGGTGTGTTCTTGAGCATGAATGCATTATATCTGTTCTTTCTATTCTCATCCATCTATCTCGTGTTCATTTCATGGTACTTCATCGAAAATTTCCTACGGAACCGGCAGAAAAAGACTTTGCTCACGGCGATAGCATTCCTGTTCTTGCTGTTTGGGACCATCCACTTCATCTTTTCCGTCAACCATCAGCTATTCTACGCGATAGGGCACATCCTTGAGCTGTTCGCATATCTCTTGATACTCTCGAATCTTTTATTGGTGCTTAAAAAATGAGCAAGAAACGTGATCGCCTAGAAATTATCCGCGATATCCTTCTTGCTGTCCGAGAAAAACGAGGTAAGGTCAGGCCGACCCACATCCTCTACAAATCGAACCTGTCCCATCAGTCCCTCACCGAATATCTACGTGAGCTTCTTCTGAAAGAGTTCTTAATCGAGACTGAGGATGTGAAAGGCAAAAAGACCTATGACCTGACTGATAAGGGCTTCAAGTTCCTGGAAGAGTATTCTGTCATCCAAGGGTTCATCGATTCTTATGGGCTTCAATGACCGATTTCGTGAGTCATCTTTAAGGAAATATCGATGATGTGGAGGTTTGATGTCCCTTAAAAAAAAAGAATGCACCATACCACCAATCTGGTATGGGCTTTGTCATACATTTTATCAGCCCTTGGAGGGAATTGAACCCCCGACCTTCTGCTGTCTGAAACCGTGGGTTTCCGAGCAAACCTCAGTCCCTTCGGTTTTACGAGGCAGACGCTCTAGCCGCTGAGCTACAAGGGCACTAAATCTTCTCGATCATCTCGGCCTTGTCGTTCTTCAGGTTCCGCTGGCAGGACGAGCACACATTGTGCTTCTTACCTTTGGCGTCCTTCACTACAGTACCGATGCGTTTGTTGAGGAAGTTCTCTTCCATCTTCTGGCCGCAGATCTCGCATTTCATCGGAATCTGAGAAAACCGAGCTCCATATTTAAAGGTTGCCCATTCAATGCTCTACCGCAGCACCACCATACTGCTCCCTGGGGCCGAAAAGCGCTGTTCCCACCCTTACCATAGTGCTGCCTTCCTCGACCGCCACCTCAAAGTCCGATGACATGCCCATGGAGAGCACAGGCATGCCCAGGCGTTTCTGCAGGTCCTTCAGCGTCCGGAAATACTCTCTTGTCTCTTCATCGGTTCCTTGCGGCGGGATGCCCATGATGCCCTCCACACGGATGTGTGGGAGACGCAGCAATTGGTTGCAGAACGGCAAGGTCTCTTCCGGCGTGATGCCGGACTTGCTCTCTTCGTCACCTACATTCACTTCGACCAAGATGGGCATCACCTTGCCGGCATCAGCCGCATGCCTGTCGATGATGCGTGCCAATTTCAGGGAATCAACGGACTGGATCATGGAGAACATCACCACGGCATGCTTTGCCTTGTTCGACTGCAGCCGACCGATATAATGCGTCCGCACCCGGCCTAAGGATGGCACCTCAGGGAATTTGGCCGCCGCCTCCTGCAATCGGTTCTCGCCGATGTCGGTGACACCGAGTTGGATGGCCAGTTCCACCACATTCGCAGGCACGCTCTTGGTCGCGGCCAGGATGGTGACTTCTGCGGGGTCCCTCCCTTTTTTCTCGGCCGCTGCCGTCACCCGCAACCGGATGTCAGTCAATCTCTCCCTGAGCGTTACGGAAGATATCATCTGGCTGCACCCCAATCCTCTTTGATGATGTTGAGCACCAGCTGAGTGCGGGTGCGTTCGATGAACTCGTAGGTCTGGATCCTCTTGAGGAAGGCATCCATGGACCGTCTGTTGCGGAACCTTCCGATGATGGTCGCGTCGAACTCGCCGGTGTGGTCGTAGAGCGCCACCACATGAGGGTTGTCGGCCAGCTTCTTCTCCACCGCGAAAAGCTTTCCCTTTGAGATGCGCAGGCTGATGAGCGCGGTGATGTCGAACCCCAGCTGGTCATGGTCGAGCATGACGGTGTATTTCTTGATGATGCCTGCGTCCTCCATCGCACGGATACGGTTGATGATGGTGACTGGGCTCTTCTTGAGCCGCTTAGCTATCTCTCGGTAGGACAGACGTGAATCCTCCTCCAATGCATTGAGGATGGCATGGTCTAGCTCGTCAGGCGAGAAATCAGTGGATGATTGTTCATCTTGTTTCATGATATCCATCCATTATTGGACGGATATTTATATTTTTCTCTTTTTTTGGACATATGTCCATAAATTACTGAAAAAGAATTATATATCCGCATCATGCTCACGAGGTGATTGCATGCTGGAGGAACAACCAATGACCACGACAGGATTGACTGAGAAGCAGAAGGCGGTACTCACCCAGGCAGAGAAGGACCACGTCAAATACATCCTCTTGCAGTTCACCGACATCATGGGGACTGTCAAGAGCATCACCATCATGGCAGAGCACCTCGCCGACTCGTTCGAGCTGGGCACCTGGTTCGACGGCTCGTCCATCGAAGGCTTCGTCCGCATCCAGGAATCGGACATGTACCTCAAGCCCGACCCCGACACCTACGCCGTCATCCCTTGGATGGAGGGAGACGACAAGACCGCGCGCCTCATCTGCGATGTGCACAAGGCCGACGGCACGCCCTTCGAAGGCGACCCCCGCATCGTGCTCAAGAAGGTCATGGCAGAAGCGGATGCCATGGGTTATACCTACAACACCGGTCCCGAGCTCGAATTCTTCCTGTTCAAGAAAGACAACGGCAACATCTCCCCGCTCCCCCACGACAAGGGAGGATATTTCGACATGGTGCTTGACGACGCCTTCGATATCCGGAAGGATATGGTCGACGCGCTTGGCAAGATGGGCATCACGGTCGAAGCCAGCCATCACGAGGTCGCGTTCGGCCAGCATGAGATCGACTTCCGTTATGGTCACGCGATCCGGACGGCGGACAACGCTGTGACGCTCAAGTTCACCCTCAAGGCGATCGCCGCAAAGCATGGTCTCTACGCCACTTTCATGCCCAAACCTATCGCGGGCATCAACGGAAGCGGCATGCACGTCCACCAGAGCCTGTTCTCCAAGGACGGCACCAACATATTCTTCGACAAGGACGACAAGTACAAGCTCTCCAAGGAGGCCTATCATTTCATGGCGGGACAGCTTTCGCATATCAAAGGCATGATATCCGTGCTCTCGCCGACCGTCAATTCATACAAGCGCCTCGTGCCAGGCTATGAGGCGCCGGTCTATGTCTGTTGGGCCCAGAAGAACCGCTCCGCGCTCATCCGTATCCCGCGCATCCCTCCTGGGCGGGACAAGGCCACGCGGCTGGAGATCAGATGCCCTGATCCGAGCAACAATCCCTACCTGGCATTCGCGGTCCTGCTCAAGACCGGACTGGAAGGCATCAAGAAGAAAATGGAATGCCCTGATCCGGTGGAAGAGAACGTCTTCTCCTATTCCGACCGCGACCTCGAGGTCAAGGGCATCGACACGCTGCCGTCTTCGCTCATCGACGCCGTCGCAGAGCTCAAGAAAGACGAGCTGGTCAAGGAGGCCTTGGGCAAACATGTCCTGGAGAAATACCTGGATGCAAAAAAAGCGGAATGGGATGACTTCCGTCTCGCGGTGACCGACTGGGAGATCAAACGCTACCTCGAAGTCATATGATCATTTTTTTCTTTCTTCTTGTTCACTCTTTTGATTTTCCTGCAGAAATCGTATATCTTCTCAAGGGATGCAGAAGATTCTTGTTCGCTCTGGGTGAGGCATAGGAATGCTTTCGGTTCTCCGGCAAGGCCGGTCATCTCTTCGAGCATGATCTTGGGGTCGCCTCCGCAGCTGGAGAACAGGGCGTAGCGTCTCGGATGGAACCTATCGATATAAGCGACAATCGGTGGCGGCACATGGCCTGCCCAGATGGGCGTGCCCAGCACCACCATGTCGTATCCGTCGGGTTTCTTGCCGACCGTGATATCGGTCGGATTGCCCGCGATCGCATCGCGTGCAGCCATGAACCAACCCCACATCCCTTTCCTGTTGGTGTTGTCGATGATGGAGTCGGTGTCGGAATTCAATCGGGTCGAGATCTCGCCAGCCATCCTTTTCACATGGCCGGTCCGCGAATACCATACGACAAGGATCTTCATATCCTGATGTCCGGCCATCAGCTATATAAACATACCGATACTTTTTTTCGCTATGTCGATGCGAACGCCACCAGGAGTCTTGAAGAACGCGACTGCCACCATCATCGGCGTCGGTGTCCTCGGAACAAGAGTTGCTAAGCTCCTCGTAGAGTCCGGTATCGGTAGGCTGGTATTGGTTGATCGCGACATCGTCGAGGAGGACAACCTCGAACGACAAGAGCTCTACTCCAATGCGGATGTCGGAAAACCGAAAGTGATCGCTGCACAAGATTCGTTTTCAGGATCCGAGACGACAGTGACTGCAGTCCCCAGAGAGCTCACTTGGGAGAACGCCGACACGCTTCTGCCGGAGGGCATCATCATCGATTGTACCGATAATTTCGAAGCGAGATATATCATCGACCGTTGGTGTCGGAAGCATAAACGACCCTGGGTGCATGGTGCTGCCGCCGGAAGTGTCGGCAATGCCATGCTATTCATTCCTGACGGTCCTTGTTTCTTCTGTATCTTCAGGGGCAAGAAGGGCCAGGACTGCGGGATCGCTGGTATCCTCCCTGAGACCGCCTCGATTGTGGCGGCTACGCAAGCACAGCTCGCCATCGATCATCTTCTCGGGTTGGATTCGTCGAAAGGTCTGCTTCGCGTCGATGCGCAGCGGTTGTCGATGACTGAAATCACCGTCGCGAAACGAGAAGACTGTCCGGGTTGCGCCGATAAAGGAAGCCCGCCCTCAGCGCGGATCAACAAAATGTGCAGCAAAGGACTCTACCAGACCAAGCTTCCAATCACTTATCGTAAAGCCAAGGCGATCCTCTCAAAGAAATTTGATATCAAAGAATTCTCCGGCGCATTCTCGGTCGGGCCGTTCACCGTCTTCTCAGAGCGCCGCGTCTTGATCAAAGCAGCCACTCAAGAGAAAGCATTGGCTTTACTGGAGAAACATCTCAGCTAACCGAAGACTCTCGCTACACCCATACCGACGAGCTGGGTCACGATGATGACCAACATCGCTATCGCGAGATGCTCTAGTATGGCTGACCAGGGATTGACCGCACGTCTCTTCGCGATGAGATAGGAGAACACGGAGATGATGAAAAGACCCCAGACGATGCTCACGGCGATCGCGGAAAGAGAAGTGAATGACAGTATTGGGACCAGGAATGTCAGCGCTACGACGAGTTTGGTGAAGAAGGTGACCATGGCAGACCACCATGCCGTTTTGTGGCTGATATTCTTCTGGGATTCCTGGGCGATGTGCATGCCCAAAGCGTCTGAGAAGGCGTCGGCGAACGCGATTGTGATCACACCACCGATGACGGCGAGCCGAGAGCCGGTCCCTGCGTTGAGGCCGACGATGACACCCAGTGTCGTGATCACCCCTGAAGTCAGACCGAAACCGACACCGATGCCAAGACTGCGTTTCATGTATGCCGAGCATCACCTTCCGTTCTTATAAGTTTCTGTGAGAGCGGATTATTCCGGGCAAGGCATTTATAAGCTGGATATCTCTTCCCTGTCCATGGCAACTTTCGACCAATTCCAAGAGATCGATATCCGTGTCGGTAGGATCGTGGACGCCCAGGATTTCCCTGAGGCCCGCAAGCCGGCATACCGGCTCGAGATAGATTTCGGAGCTGATATCGGCATCAAGAAATCCTGCGCCCAGCTCGTCGCGCACTACACCAAGGAATCGCTGCGAGGCAAACAGGTCCTTGCCGTCGTCAACTTTCCCCCGCGTCAGATAGGTCCGGCGGTCTCAGAGGTATTGACGCTCGGCGTCCCTGGTCCTGATGGAGAATGTGTGTTGATACAGCCAGATGCGGATGTCGGGATCGGTGGAAGGGTCTACTGATCCATGATCATGAGAAAAACCTGGTTCCATCTCTGTTTCAATGCGGACGTGTCATGACTGAATGCTCTCATCAAAGCGTCGTCATCGCTCGCATTCTTCCAATCGCCTCTCTCAGGGACTCCTAATGCCTGCGCGAACCTGTCTCTGAAGAACCTTGGGAATCCGATTTCCGGGTCGACGGACCATCTCTTGTCATCCAGTTCCAGAAAGAGGTATTTTCCTTCAGTCCAGTATTCTTCTCGGACGGTTTTCAGGTCTTGTATCTCGATCCGCTTTTCTTTCTCAGGTATGACTTCATCAATGTTATGCGCGAACGGAAGAACGTGCGTATGCGCATGGAAGACGGTCTGACCGGTGATGCCATGTTCGAATGCGCCGAAACTGCCATATTCCTCTTTGATGAACCGGCAGATTTTCTCATAGACCTTAGTATACTGTTCGAATTGTTGATCATCCAATGCACCCATGCACGCGATATGCTCCTTTGGGATGATGAGAATGTGTCCTTCTGTCAAAGGATGCACATCGCACACTATAAGAAAATCATCGTCGGAATAGAGAGGCTTGGTGAGTCCCATCCCTCCTGCGCAATGGGCGCAGTCCTGCGAAGCATCCATGAACAGACAGAACAATCCCTGGAATAATAATGTTTTGTCTTTCAGGGCTCGCGATTCGAGAACTACCCGAAATACCCGGGCTTCTCTTCCTGCATCTCCTTGCCGCGGGCGGCGCGGAACCCGTCCTTCAGGTCCTCGTATGCCTTGACCACATCCTTGGTCACGGATGGCCGAACCTTCTCCAAGGCCTGTTCGAAATGCGACAGCTTGACGACCTTTGCGCTCATGTCCTCGCGCAGGGCATAGATCGCGGCCTCTCTTGCGATAGACTCGATGTCTGCGCCGACATACCCTTCGGTCTTCTCAGAGAGCTTCTTGAGGTCGACTGATTCGAGAGGCATGCTCTTGGTGTGGATGTTGAAGATATCCTCTCTCGCTTTGGCGTCCGGCACCGGTGTCAATATGATACGGTCGAACCTGCCCGGCCGCAATAGCGCGGTGTCCATCATGTCCGGCCTGTTGGTCGCGGCGATGATGACGATGTCATGCATGGTGTCCAGACCGTCCATCTCAGTGAGCAGCTGGTTGACCACGCGTTCTGACACGCGGTCGTCGGACGAGATTCCGCGTCTCGGCGCGATGGAATCGATCTCATCAAAGAAGACGATCGATGGGCTGGTCTGTCTCGCTTTATCGAAAACTTTCCTGATGGCCTTCTCTGATTCACCCACCCATTTGCTGATGAGTTCAGGGCCCTTGACGACGATGAAGTTGGCCTGTGACTGCGTAGCCACGGCTTTTGCCATCAAGGTCTTGCCGGTCCCAGGAGGACCGTACATGAGTATCCCTTTCGGTGGCGATACGCCGAGACGGGTGAATGCCTCAGGATGCTTGAGCGGCCATTCGACAGCCTCTTTGAGCTCCTGCTTGACTACGTCGAGACCGCCGATCTGTTCCCACTTCACATCAGGTATCTCGATGAGCACCTCGCGCATGGCGCTGGGCCGGACGACCTTAAGAGCATCGCGGAAATCCGCATAGGTGACCTTGAGCCGTTCGAGAATCTCGACGGGGATGGCTTTGTCCTCGCTCATCTTGAGGTCGGGTAGGATGCGACGGAGCACGATCATCGCCGCCTCCTTGCAGAGCGCGGAGAGGTCGGCGCCCACAAAACCGTGGGTGATATCCGCGATCTCCTTGATCGTGGTTTCGTTCTGTCGGTCAAGTATCTCATTCCGGAGGTCACTGCCGAACCAGGCATTGGTCAATATCTGGGTGACCTCCTTGTCGTCCTTGGCCACATCGTTGAGCTTCTTGAGGAATTTCTTGAGCGATGCGTCCTTGATCTTGTCGACTGCGGCCGTGATCCCTTTCTTGGTCGCTACGTTATCATCAGGACCCTTGACCTGTTCCCATGTTTGTTTGGAGATACCGCGGAGGAAATAGCGGAGATTTGAATTGGTCTTGAAGGTCGTCAGGCGTTGGCGGATCTTGGCGATCTCAGAACCCTTGTCCTTGCCCTCTTTCTCCCTCTCATCGAGGACTGTCCGTACCACCCCAGCTTCGTAGGTCGGCTCGAGCGGCATATTCCTCGTATGGATCTTCATGATCTTGAAGCGGCCTATCTTGCTCGGTACGCCGATCTCGATCTCACGGTCGAACCTGCCGGGACGCCGCAATGCGGGATCGAGAGCATTCGGGATGTTGGACGCGGCGATGACCACGACCTTGCCTCGGTTCTTCAGTCCGTCCATGAGCGCCAGCAATTGTGCGACGACACGGCGTTCCACCTCGCCATGAACCTCTTCACGTTTCGCCGCGATGGCGTCGACCTCATCGATGAAGATGATTGAAGGCGCGTTCTTCTCGGCCTCCTCGAACTTGTTTCGGAGGTTCTCCTCTGATTGGCCGTAATACTTGCTCATGATCTCGGGGCCGTTGATGAGGATGAAATGGGAATTGGTCTCGTTTGCGACCGCTTTCGCCAGCAATGTCTTGCCCGTACCTGGTGGGCCATGCAGCAGCACGCCCTTTGGCGCTTCGATGCCGAGACGCTCGAATATCTCCGGATGCTTGAGCGGCAGCTCGACCATCTCCCTGATCTTGTGGATCTCTTCCTCGAGACCGCCGATGTCCTCATAGGTCACTTCGAGGACTTTTTCCTCAGAGATCTCCACAGCCTCAGGGTTGAATTCTACCTCGGTGAGCTCGGAGATGACGACGGCATCGCCAGGAGAAGAGTTGATCACGATGAACTTGATGTCGCCGAAGCCCACACCGACCATGGACTCGTCGAGCATGTTGAAGATGTCGTTGAAGAAGGGGCTCTGGCTCATGGTATTACGGCGCTTGCGTGTGCCGCCGAGCGATACGATGTCGCCCTTGACCAGAGCACGTCCGAGAAGTCCCTGTTTGAACACATTGGGCGAGGCCTGGATCATGATGCCTTTCGACGCGGGGGCGATGACGATCTTCTTGGCTTCCTTGACCTGGGCCTTCCGGACCTTGACCATCTCGCTGATGCCGGTCTTGGCATTGCGTCTGGTGATACCGTCCATACGGATGATATTGAGCCCGATGTCGCCTGGGTAAGCGCGGTCGACGATGCCGACCGTCATGCGATCGCCTTCCACCTCGATTATGTCACCGGGTCTGACATCTATCTCACGCATGAAGTTGGAATCCAGACGGAGGATCCCTTTGTTGACGTCGTCTTGGATGGCCTCTGCGACCTTGAGCGCTATCTCTTGTGATGGCATATTAGATTCCCCTCCGTAGTCCGGAAGCCGGTGCCTTTCATAAATATTGTGGTGCTGAAAAGAAAGAATTGGGCCTTATTGGGCCTTATCGTCAACGCTCACTTTGGGCATAGGGATCGGGGGCGGCAGGTTGACCTCGCGGGAGAGCAGCAGGGCCTCGATATTGCACTTGGCGAGCACATTGTTGAGGATCTGCGTCATGGTCTCCTTGGGGACCTGTTTGTCCTTCTTCCAGGAATCGAGGATCTCTTTTACCTTCTTGGCTTCCTCGAGTGAAAGCACGTCGCCCTCAAGTTCGATGACTCCGATCTTAGGTTCATATGAGCTGGAGAAGACGAACGAGAACTTGATGCCCTTCTGCTTGGCAGTGCCCAGCGAGAGGTCGGTCTCAGTGACCTCTTTGATAGAGACATTATTGGAGATGTTGATCTTGCCCTTGATGGCATCAGTCTTCTCGACCCTGATTTTCGTGAAATTGAAACCGACAATCGTCATGATATCACCTACTCCGCGGGTTCATGGCGGGTTTATATATTTTTGGGTGGGTGGTTGTGTTGCATTGTCGGTTGGTGACGGAGGTGGTGCGTAATGGTTGGTAAGCGATTTCCCCGATTTCCCGAAAGGATTAAAAAGGGGCTTTCCCAGAATTGAAGGATGAAAAAAGAGGCTGTCCTGCTCCTACTGTTGCTCTTGCTCCCGACCGCTGCGGCCCAATACACAGACTATCTCGGTGCGGCATGGCTCGAGATACAGATAGATGCGAGCGCCCATGTCGCCTTGATCTACGAGAAAGAGAATTCTTATTTCGACTGGGTGCGGGTAAACCAGACCTTCTATCCTATACCTCATGCCCAACAGGAGGTCTCATCGCTCACCACATCTCCTTTGGCCGACATCGACGAGACCATGGTGTTCGAATGGGATCACCCTGAAGAGGAGGAGCTTTCCTTCGGCTATACTGCTGAAGTATTGACCTCGCATGTTTTCGTGCCAGTCGAGGACATCCTCCCCTTCCCCTTGCAAGACATCCCGTCGTCGCTCGACCTCTATCTCCACTCCTACGAGATCATCGACTCGGATGATCCTGACGTCGTGGCCCAGGCCAATATCTTGGCGCAGGGCGAGGACGAGCAATACGTCGTGGTCTACAAGATCGCCGAGTGGATCCAAGAGCATGTGGAGTATAGCCTCTCCTCGATGACCTCCGACGTCAGCCAGAAGGCCTCATGGGTGCTCGAGAACCAGTACGGTGTCTGCGACGAGATCACATCATTGTTCATCGCCATGCTGCGTGCCGTCGGCATCCCGGCGAGATATGTCTCCGGCCTGGCCTATACTAACTACGAGCTCTTCGAGGAAGGCTTCTCCCCGCATGGATGGGCCGAGGTGTGGTTCCCCGACGCGGGATGGGTACCGTTCGACCTGACCTATGACGAGTACGGATTCCTCGATTCTTCCCATGTTGTGATGCATGTCTCTGAGGATTCCAGTCAATCGTCGACCTATTTCAAGTGGCGCGGCCTCTATGTCGACGCCAAGCCCGGACGCATGGTCTTCGACGAATCGGTCAAGAAGGTAGGGCCGCCGGTGTCCGAAGAGATCGACATGGAGGTCACCATGCTCGGCAGCGAGGTCGACTTCGGTTCCTACAACCTCGCCATCCTCAACGTGCGCAACCCACACGGCTACTACTACCCTACCACCATCTATGCCATCCAAGCCAAAGGCCTGACCATGACGGGCGAGACCAAGCGGCGCATCCTGCTCGCGCCCGGCGAGTCACGCATCCTCTATTTCCCGCTGCGCGTCAAGCAGGACCTGGACCCCAAATTCGCTTATACTTTTCCCATCGGATTCTATTCGGCGACGAACCAGACCGTATCGGCAAAGTTCGAAGTTCGGCGAAACTACCCGTTGATACCGAAAGATGAAATCGACCATTATCTCCGGACGCGCGACCTGCCTAAGGAGAAGAATGTGCGGTCAAATGTCTCGGTGTCCTGTGACAACAGTAAGGAGAAATTCTATCTCGACACCGATGTGACCCTGGCATGCGACGTGACCAATGACGGCAATGTGCCGTTGGACAATATCACGGTCTGTCTGGCTGATGACTGCAAAACACTCGCGCTCGGTATCTCCCAGGCTGAGACCGTCGAGTTCGTCTACACACCTCGAGGCGTAGGGGAGAACGGTATCTTCATCGACGGCAGCGTCACGATGTCCGACGGTACGGTCGCCCCGATAAACGACAACCTCGTCATCGAAGTGATCGACCGGCCCAATCTCGAGATCGTCGTGCTCGATTCCCCTGGCGAGATCAAGTATGGTGAACCATTCACCATACGCTTCCTGCTCAACAAGACCTCGCGTTCCCAACCCAAGGACGTGGAGATCGCGATTGTGGGCGACGGTTTCGAGAAGAGATGGGATTTCGAGACTCTTGAGAACAGCAAGGAGTTCGCCATCAACCTGAATTCCGCGCAGTATGTTGAAGAACGTGGCTCAAGCGTCATCACTCTGGCCTACGCAGACGGCGAGGGCGGTAACTATGATGCCGAGACCGAGATCGTGGTGCATCTCGCCGATCTCTCGCTCGGCGACAAAGTCTCGATGATGTCGAGGAAGGTCGAACTGTCCCTCCATGGGATGAACCTGGTCACCTATGCCGTCATCGCTTTGGTGATGTTCATCGCCGTGGTCAGCCTGTTCAGGTCGGCGCTGCGCAAGAAAGGTTACTAGTCACTATAATGATATTCTTTATAAACAATATCTCGTTATCTTTGGTCAATGGTGAAGGGCAAACCTGTGAAAGTATTCCAGCGATCCTTGACTGATCCACTCAGCGATAATATCTTAACCGGATTGCGGAATATGCGTGATGATCCACCGCGCGAGTATGTTGTCGATGATGGACTTTTGTCAATCACTATCGATGGAGCAACTGATGAGCGATTGAACTCAGGTTCTTGCTCCCACATAGCAGTCGTCGGTCAACAACCTACCAAACCACGTGGGTATCTCTATTTCATGGAAACTGATCTTCCTCCAGTGTATACTGCAGAACAGTTCATAAATGCGTGGAGCCGAGCTCTCATGGAAGTCAGCCCTCACAGTTCTAATGGACTTATGTTATCTCAAGGGTCCTTGGAACAACTTTTGCTAGAGAAGGTGGAGCTCTCGGATGGAGGTGTTATCACCTCTGCACATGTGATAGATTCCTTCCTTAGGGGAAGGGGATATGGCGAAAAGCTCATGAACGAATGCATCCTGGAAAATCAGGTTTGCCAAATAGCAACCGGAAAGACCAGCGTACATACGTTTCCATATTTCGAGCGGCTCGGATTCAAGGATATCGGTATCCGGGTAAAGGGACGAGGTGGGCCTTACAATCATTCAAAAGCGTATGTATATATGGTGTGGAATAATCCTCAATTCAGCCTCTGAGCCTTCCCCGGCCATAACCTTTTTATAATCCCTTCTGCTCAATACGCCTATGCTCGACATCAAGCTGTTCCGGGAGACGCCGGACGTCGTCAGGAAGGATCTGGAGAAACGGCAGATGAAAGACCGCCTCAAAGAGGTCGACGAGATCATCGCGCTTGACCTGAAGCATCGGGATCTCCTCCAAGAGGCCGAAACGCTGAGGAAAGCCCGCAACGACATCACTAAAGAGATCAATACACTCCGCAAGGCCGGCGAGGACTTCAAGCCGAAACTGGAAGACGCCAAGAAGATCCCTAAGCGCATCCAGGAGATCGAACAGGAGAAGATCGCCAACAAGGAGAAGCTCGACGGCATCCTCATGCGGATGCCTAACATCCTGCACGATTCCGTCCCGGTCGGCGCCGACGAAGAGGGCAATGTCACCGAAAGGGAGGTCGGCAAGAAGACCACACATGATTTCGAGGCGTTCTCCCATGTCGACCTGCTCGAGAAATGGGACCTCGCTGACCTTGAACGTGCGGCCAAGACATCAGGTGCTCGATTCTATTTCCTCAAGAATGAGCTGGTGCAACTGGATCTGGCATTGCAGCAGTTCGCCATCGAATACCTGGCCAAGAAAGGTTTCACACTATTATATACGCCGTTCATGATGCGGCGCGGCCCCTACGAAGGCGTGACCGACCTCAAGGATTTTGAGGACGTCATGTACAAGGTCGAAGACGAGGACCTCTATCTCATCGCGACGAGCGAGCATCCTATGGCTGCGATGCACATGGACGAGCTTCTCGAGGAGTCATCGCTCCCGCTCAAGTATGCCGGCCTGTCCACCTGTTTCCGTAAAGAGGCTGGCAGCCATGGCAAGGACACGAAAGGCATCTTCCGCGTGCATCAGTTCAATAAGATCGAGCAGTTCGTCTTCTGCAAGCCGGAGGATTCCTGGAAAATCCACGAGGAACTGCTGGCCAATGCCGAGCACCTGTTCAAGGAGCTTGAGCTCCCTTACCGCGTCGTCAACATATGCACCGGCGACATCGGGACAGTGGCGGCCAAGAAGCTGGACATCGAGGTATGGATGCCGGTTCAGGGCAAATACCGCGAAGTCGTATCCTGCTCCAACTGTACTGACTATCAGGCCAACCGGCTCAAGACCCGCTACCGGGGCAAAGAAAAGAACCCTGCGGTCCACACGCTCAACAGCACCGCGATCGCGACATCGCGCGCGATGGTGGCCATCCTCGAGAACTGCCAACAGAAGGACGGCACGATCAAGATCCCTAAAGCGTTGTTGCCCTATATGGGCGGGGGCAAGACCATTGGCAAAGCATAAGTCCGCACCGATCCCTGGCAAGGTCATCCTGGCCATCGGCCTGTTAATAACGGCGTTCTCCATCATCCTCACCTTGAGGTCGAGCTCGGCCCGTTTCTCTCTGTTCTTGGTGGTCGGTATCGGCATGATCTTATACGGTCTATGGCGCGTCATCCAGGTCGAGAAGCAGCACGAGAAGCACAACCACCGTTCACAGCATTACATGCCGCCGGGTCAGCAGCAACATCCTGGGCATCAAGGCGCTCCGCAGCATCCTGCGCATCAGGGCCATCCTCATCATCCCTCCCATCCGCAGCAGACGGTCCATCCGCATCACCATCCTTCGCATGTACTTCCTTCAGCCCTTTTTTGCACGCGCTGCGGCAACAAAATCGCTCCGCATGACATCTATTGCTCCCGATGCGGTATGAAAAAAGGGTGAGCCTACTGGAGCTCGACGACTATTTCTCCAATGGTTCCATCATCATCGATAGCCGCAGGTTCGTCATCGCGACGGCTGATGTGCCGATTGCGGGAGCGTTCTGCACGATCTCTGATGAGAAGGAGACGACGGTCATCATCGCCGAAGAGCGGATCGCTGGAAAGTCTCTGCTCAAGCAAGAAGGCGGTTGGCGTGTCATCACGCTCGACATCGTGTTTCCCATGGACGTCGTCGGCGTGACTGCGCGGGTCGCTGGCGCTCTGGCTGAGAACGGCGTGTCCGTCATGCCATTGGCCGCGTATTCCCGCGATCACTTCCTGGTCAAGGAGGTGGATCTCGACAAGGCGGTCGAGACCTTCTCGGCACTCGGAGTCAAGGAGCGGGAGTGATAGATTTTTTCTGCATCCCTTTTTTTAGTGATTTTCTGTTTGCGTATTTGAGAATGAAATACCGCTCGCGAAAATCGCTGAATTCTACACGGTCCTATCGACGTGAGAGTTCATGCACAACACGTCAGAAGAGCGTAATGGGTCCTAACCTGCATCCAGACGTAATACAGAATTGTCAGGACTGCATTACCTTTGAATCTTTGGGTTCAGAATTCTTGATTAATGGGAGTTAATTGGTTGAAATGAACAAGCTCCGACACCCCACCGGACAATCCAGAATCAGTTGAGTTTGACTATATCCGAATGTTTTTTATATTTACACCAGTCTCATGTGCGATAATGGATTTGACATTGAGATCGGAACGAGAATCAGGTTGGAAAGATCGTTTCAGAGTTAATTATCGAAAACAGAGAATTAATAAAATATATCTGTTGTTATCATTGACATCGTTAGTTGTTGGAGTGATGTTCTTCCTACTAAATAATGCATGGGTAGGACTCGGTTTCATTGCGGCATTCTTAATTTTAGTTTTTCAAGGGTCAGATGCACCTATCGTTAAAACAAGTCAATTGTTTGGATTTTCCTTCGTTAAACTCCAAGAATTATTGCTTGATATGGATGAAGACGTTCCAAAGACTTTACGGTCTGCAAATAATCAGGTTTTTCAGATAAAAAAACGCTTGATTCAATTCATCGAAGACTATGAAAAAGTGGCCCCGCCAAATTTTTCAGAAATTTAAAAAAAATAAAAAAAATTAATGAAGTTTTAGTGCGAGGGTCCGCAAGAACCCTTGCGGGTCGAGCGTAGCGAGACCCGTAGAGAATTGCGGTGTCGATACCCGAGCTGGACAATAATTTCTTATATTTTGAGAATAAAAAATTGAGTGCGTGGTGTAGCCGACG
>JBDRHG010000016.1:0-38371 GCA_043817075.1 archaeon
ACTTAGTACCAGACTCATCACACGTAGAAGAGAAATCAGCACAAGAACCCCAAGAACCATAAGTCGTAGAATCGCAGGAATCACCATCAGTATCTATACTACAACTCGTAGTGTCCGGATTTTGAAAACTTTCACAGACACCGTTACCGCAGGCATAGGATGTCTCTGTACGAGACTTCGTGCCAGTCTCATCACACGTAGAAGAGAAATCAGCACAAGAACCCCAAGAACCATAAGATGTGGTTTGACAATACGCGCCTGAAGTGCTGCGGGAGCAATCCGTCGTATCTGAATAAGAGCTTGAAGAACATCCCCCATTTGAGCATGCATATTCTGTCACTGTACGGGATTTCGTGCCAGACTCATCACACGTAGTGGAATAGCCACCGCAAGAACCCCAAGAACCATAGGTATCAGCACCGCAGGAAATACCATCAGTAGTCCGATAGCATGCGGTTGACTCAGTATCGAAATCATAATCGTCGCAGTCGCCTCGGTCACATATGTCCCAATATCTCGAGCGATATTTGGTGCCAGACTCATCGCAATCCGTTGAATAACTGCCGCAAGAACCCCACGTACCATAGTAATAATCGCTACAGGTGACACCATCAGTATCACGGTTACAGGCTGTGCTTTGCGTCGATGTTGAACCATCACAAATACCATTCAAACATGTATAGATCGTCTCAGAACGTGATTTTGTCGCATAATCATCACAAACATCAGAATAGCCGCAAGAACCCCAGGTACCATAAGACGTCGTATCGCAGGTGTCGCCATTACCTTTCCCTGCGCAAAGATCCTCCCCAGAAACGATGCATATAGTAAAAAGTATTACGAGAACAAATACTAGTCCACCCCTTTTTACTGTCGACAAATGGCTACCCAAAGTTTAACCCTTCGTAAGCTTCCTAATATGACTATCCACACACGAACTATATAAATATTTTTCTTTCAGGACCCTGAGAGCATACTACTCATCAGAGGTGAGCATCACCTAGAATCCGGCTCCACCCTGACGACATAGCACCTTTGATTCTTGAACACCAAGCTCATCTCTGCATGAGCCTCTGCCTCAGCAGTGATGCGCCGCCCCCAATCATCACTCCGAGACACCAGATATTCGGCGCCGAAGCCCCGTATCGCAATGGGATGTGCTCGGGCATATGCGATGTCATTGTACAGATAATATTGATCAGGATCCTTGAAGTATAGGAAGTGTGGATCAAGGCCGCTCACATAATAATGGGTCGGGTCATAGTAGAACAATGCGGGAAAGTCGTCCCAGCGACGATTGAACACCGTCTGACCCGGAGGCACGTTCTCCCTTATCCAAGTAGCGCATCCCTCAACATCCTCGAGATGGACAAGATAGAGGATCTTGGGCAGATTGACCACAGTCGAGCCCGCCAACAACAACACAAAAAGCGTCACCACCACAACAGCAGGCCGAAGGTATACACCCCATTTATCAGGAATGGAAATATGCTCGAACGCGAACACCAGATAGAGACAGATGAGAGGAACCCAGAGCTCGAAAGCCCGCTGCGACCGCAGCGCCCAGAAAAGCGCCGCCATGCTGATAGACAGAAGGAACTTCTGGGTCGACGACTTCTGGCTACCGAAAATGATGACGACCGCGAGCAATCCCAACACCAACCAATTCTGGCTCAAGAACACATCGATGGGATGCGCATTCCACTCATTCCCTCGAGCGACCACCGGGAAGAAACTGATAGACAATTGATAGAAATAAGTCTTGAAAATCGCAGGGAATCCCGGATTTATCACCATGCCCAGACCGGCACCAGCGAACGGATACACCAGAGTCCGCCAATCCACCTTCTCGGTGAGCGCATCAACCAAGAACTTGATGCCGGCGATGGCAAGCAACCCGATCACACCAGTATAACACCAGACATAGATGAAACTGACGAGGAAGAGGAGCTTGAAGCGCTTCTTGATGAGCAAATAGATAGACACGGTGAGCAAGATCAGGGACAACCCCATCGCACGCGGCAGCGCAAGCCTGAAGGCGAAATCCGGGACGGAGAGCATAAGAAGCGTGCCGAGGAATGCGTATCTCTCGGAGAACTCATAGGCAACGAAGAAGAAGACGCAGAAGAATCCGCCGGCCAGCAATGCCGTGAAAAGCTTGACCCCGAAGATGCCGAAAGAGGCGAATGGAAAGAGCAACACATGGAAGAGGAAATGGAAATTGCCGAAGGAATCGGCCAATACCGTGCCAGAGAGCCATGGAAGGCTCTGTGAGAAGAACTCAGCCGTCGGCACCAGCGTCGCCATACGTGCATGATACCAGGCATCGTATTGTGGGAGAAACGGATCTGATGCCAATACCAAGAGGAAGACCAAGAAACCGGCGACGAATAAGATGGCTGCCTGGGCATTCCTGTCAATGGAGAAGCGCATTGCCGGTGAGGGATGGAGATGGTATAAAAAGATTACCCAATCGGATTGATGCGATCAATGACAGGACAAAGACAATCGTCGGATAAGGCAACGCCAAATGAAAATGTATTTAAGCAGACGTGCCGATCAAAAGACATATGGTATCGGCGGCGCTTCTCCAGACGCTCTGGATCTCTTTGTGGTTCGTGCTTCCCGCATGGGTTGCCAACATCTCGTTCACCATGCTCGGCGCGGTCACCAGGACCCGTAAGATCAAAGATGTCCCTCTAGATTTCAGACAGAAATTCTTTGATGGCAAGAGGCTGTTCGGCGACCACGTGACTCTCTACGGGATGCTTCTCGGCGCCACCGTGGGCATCATCGTAGGATTGCTCCAGGGACGAGTCCTGGCAGGGTTCCTCCTCGGCTTCGGCGCCTTTTGGGGTGACACGCTCGGAAGCTTCATCAAACGGCGCATCGGATTCAAGGAAGGGACATTCTTCCCCATCCTCGACCATGTCGACTATCTCATCGTGGCAATCCCGCTCGTCTCCATCGCTGAACCGCTTGATGTCACCCTGGTCGTGACCTCATTCATCCTCACTCTCATCTTCCATCCGCTGGCCTGCATCGTCGGATACAAGCTTAAGCTCAAGCGGGAGCCATGGTGATGAGACGACGAGCCTCCATCAACGGAAGCTATATATAGACACCATATTCCGTGCGACATCATGACCTCACGCGGTCGAAGCCATCTCTACATCGGCATCGCATTCGCAGCCTTGGGTCTGCTCTCCGCGGTCTCCTTCCCAGTGCGTTGGGCAATCAAGTACATCTCGTTCTCTTTTGCCACCGCCATGTCGTTCTCGAAGGTCTATCTTTTCCTCATCTTCGGCGCTGCCATCTTCCTCATCCTCTGGCTGCCGATACCTACGAAAAGGATCCGGCCACATCTTAAGACCATCCGCTTCACCTTCTTCGCGGGCATCGCTGGGCTCGCATTGCTCAGTCTCCTTTCCCATGCTTATTTCATATCAGCGGTCGGGGCTGGCATGAATGACGACCTCACTCTGGTCCGCGACGGTCATCTTTCGGGCCAGAAGATCAGCCACATCCATACGCTCAAACCTATGATGATGTTGATCAGCGACACTTTCTCCAGGGGATGGGAGGAGCGCCTCGACGCGGGCCACCCGTTCGTCCCCTTCGTGCCGAAACCACTCATCTTGCTCGCTCTCATCATCTTCATCCTCCTCATCCCGATCGCTCTGTTGCTGCCGGTATCAATATCGCATCGCTGGCCCAAAGCCTACAAGACCAGCCTCGCACTCATCTACACGGTCGCAGCATACGCGACACTGAAAGCCCTGGTCGACGGCGGGCCACTGGTGCCTGAGTCCGTGGTCAGCATCCCCGTCCTCGCATACCTATGCTTCGGTAAACTCAAGGAGAAGACAATCGGTAAGATGATGGCCAAGCTACTCGGCAGTACATTGGCTGGATATTCCGTCCTCTATTACCTCTTCCTCAACGCCACCAGGGATCTATCATTCCATATGACGGCGATGATCATGGTCCATGGCATCATCGTGCTCGCGCTCTTCGGGCTCATCTTCTTCGTCACCCATGGCATCATACGTAAGAATCCTGCCATCATTGTCATCACCATCGCACTCTTCGCCCTGATCATGGTCGGGACCTATTACGCCAACCATATGTTCTTCGAGAGCGAGTACCTTCTTCGGAACGTACCGAAGGGATCAGTGGCAAGATACATCAGCACCAATCCCGACATGCCTGACAAGAAGGTTTACAAGACCAAATACGATGCTATCTATGAACGGCAGATAACGGCTGACACCCCCATGTGGCGGCTTATTCAGGACCTCAGACTGAATCCATCGTTCTATCCTGTCGATGTGATCCCACCGGGCGGCAGTCAGGGTGTGCTCGCGCAGTTGACGGTCGGCATCATACCGCTCTCGACCTCGACGAGCGGCGTCGACCTCCAGACCCAGGACCGCCTGGTCCGTGTCCACGGCTGGCGGGAATGCGACACATTGGAGACCTGCGATTACGAGATCGTTTTCGACATGTGGATGCCCACTCCGAGCCCCAACAAGGTGCTCTTCGACTACATCAATAAGATAGGGATCGACACCTACCTCATCACCGGTTACGATGTCGGATTCTACGAGGAAGGACTTCCAGGCCTTGGCTGGCATCTGCCAGAAGTGCCCTTGCCAAAGGCAGGGATCGACCGCCCGGACGGAATCAAAGAGGTAAGAACGGACGGAGAACCTGACAGCAAGAAGGTCGTGATTCTCATCCTCGAATCGGCGAGGGCTGCATACCGCAAGGACTATGCGAAGGAATTCTCCTTCCTGACAACGTTTGCCGCAGACCATTGCGGAGGTTCCCTCGTGCCAGTGCCGCCGACATTCTCTGCGGCAAATTCCCTCGCACTCCTCTCCGGCGCATATCCAGAGGACAATGGCCTCCTCCATATCATCTTCCTCGATGAGGACGGTCAGTTCAAGCTCGCGTATGAAGACAGCTATAACCCATCATACTCTAAAGAGCTGGGCATCGTGACCATCAACCAGATCATCGAAGGCAAGGACCGGAACATCTATACAACCATCTACCATTCTGACGAGCTCAGTGAGTATGTCACGGCGGCTTTGGCGGAGAGATTCTCGTTGTTCTGGATCCTCGATACCGAATCCGAACCATTCTCGGATCTTGCGGACAACCCGGAGCTCGCCAACCGTATCCGCACGCTTGACAAGAACTTGAAGCAGTTCATCAGTGCAATCCAGGAGAAAGCGCCGGATACGCTTTTCATCATCATGGGGGATCACGGCATCGCAGAGATCAAGGAGCTTGTTAGATGGGAGGATATCAGGCCGGATCTCGAGGACGCGGGGATTGACATCGACGCCTCCCAGGTCTGGATTGACGCAGGGGTAGGATTGAGGATCTGGACCGAGACCCCACCCACCTCCGCTGTGGTCGAAGCGACCAAAGATTGGCTCAGCAATGAACCATGCTTCTATCTTGTCGACAAGGCCATGAGGGAAGATCTCCATATAGACATGGAACGGTTGCAGACCGGAGATATCATGATCGGAGCCAAGCCGGGCTGCATGCTCGTCGCAGACGAGCTTCCCCAAGAGTACGACAATGTCAGAGAGGATATCGTAGAGAATGAACGGAATCTCCTCAAGAAGCGGCCGGGCATGAACTCCATGCATGGCTATTACAACGCCAACCATCCTGATCTCCATAGTATGTTGGTCATCGGCGGGCCAACCAGAGGAGACGGTCTCGCATGCGATGATGAAGTCATCCAGATGGTCGACATCGCACCGACGATCCTGGACTACTTCGGCATCGACTTTGCGGAGAATCCTCAGTTCAGCGGTACATCCTTGTACGAGAAATACAGAGATGAGTGATTCAGGGAATGATCACGGCCGGTCTTTTTCAGCGACATCCAATCCATAGATCGGCTCGTCCAAGAACACGGGCGCATCCTCATCAAGCAAGAGGTAGACGTTCTTGAGGGTGGAACGAAATGCGCTGTCCATATTGGCATCATGGTCAGAATAATAGCTACGATCCAATCCATAATACCAGAACCAGTCGCTGCCTTCCGCCTTGAGAATCTCCTCATAGGCTAGCTCCAGATCAGCCGAGGTGCGGTCGCCCGAGGCTTTCATCGCCTCGAAATCGTTGCGCACAAATGCCAGATATTCCCACGCGCGGTTCTCCTCTTTCTCGCCGATCCATGTGAGCAGCTCACCGTCTATCCAGGAGCCGACCGGCACGGTCTCAATCCGATCGGTCACCTCATAGCGATCGAGATACATGTCAGGAGTGACCACCTCAATGCGAGGATCGTCTAGGAGACGGGTGTAGAGGTCATGGAGGAAGAGATTGCCGTCTTCAGGAAAATCCCTCCACATGTTCTCTCCATCTTGTAGGATGACATAGAGTGGTGGCGGAATATCATCTCTGCCGGATCCGCCATCCGATGAGATGGCCTTGATGCGTCTGATCAACGAACCGGCCCCTGACCGGGCTAGTTCCACATGCTGGACTGAACCGAGAGATTCAGAGACTTCGCTGAGCCTGATGATGCCGACGACGTCTCCATCTCCAAGACGTGCGGGCAAGTAACATCCAGATTCCCCTGCGCAAGGGAGCATCTGATCATCGAGCACAGTCCATCTGATCCCCGCAGACTCGAGGAGGTCGATGCTGCGGGGCGAGACGGCACCCTCTGACAACCACATCCCTGTTGGCTTGCTGCCGAAGAACTTCTCATACCAGGAGACACTTCTATCGACCTGGACCTGTGCGTCGATGAACCAAGAGAATCCGACTTCAGGGAGCTGCGTGTTCTTGCGGTCTTCCTTGACGACTGAGGTATTGATGAGCAACGGGATGATCGGATGGTACATCGGAGACATGATGAAGGATGCTTTTCCCTCTTCCTGGAGGCGACGATAGAGCACAGGGATATCGGCGATGACACGTTCCTGCTCTGTGAGCACAGTCTTCTTGTCCTCTTCGGAGAATCCACTCCCCTTGTCCACCAAGGCTTTTAGGGGTTCGGTCTTGAGCATATCGGGATCGAACCAGCCTAGCGTATACCATATCTGTAGGTCCCGATAGTCTTGCACTGAATAGGTCGCCAGACCCTGATCGATGTGCTTTGGGGAAAAGGTCTGGAAGTGCTGGTCATCGAAACCTCGTTTCTCCAGGAGGGAAAGGTAGCCTTTGTTGGGGATGACGACCGTGTCCCACTCCAACGAAAAGAAGCTCTCCAACATGAATCGTTTGTCATCCTCAGTGAGATCCTCGGCCGGCTTCTTGGTGACATGGAGATGACGGTCCTCGGCCCCGTCGATCAGGGCCTCGATCTGAAGCATCAGCGACGGGGCGAGGTTGAAGGTGAGCGGGATGCTGTAGTCCTCTGCCTTGGCCACCATGTCAAGATAGTCCTTGAGCGCGTGGGCGCGCACCCAGGGCTCTTTGAACAGCCCATCGTCATCGACCTCATAGAAAGGCTGATGGAAATGCCAGATGATAGCGACGAAGATGGGCTCTTCATCATCCTCTTCAACGATGTCAGCAGACAGGTATTGGACATGAGGATCGGCCATGCGCTGCACAGACCATGATGCCAGGACCAGGAGAGCCAGAGCGATCACCAATAAGGATGTCGCTCTGCCGTCGAACGGCCACAGGGATGCTCTGGTCACTCTCCACCCTCCTTCTTCTGGCCACGGCTGAGCCTCGGCAGATGGCGCGCAAGCAATGCCCATCCGAGCGTGCCTGCGAGGAGCTCTCCGAGCGCACGGAGCAGGATGAGGAAGAGCACTATGTCGCCTGCGGGGAGGTACTGGGAGAGGAAGGCACCCAAGGAGAGATCCTTGACGCCGATGCCGAACGGCAGCGTGCTCAGCACGCCGAGCACATGGGCCAACACATAGGCCAAGGCGAACGACCAGGACATGCTCACTCCGAAGATGCTGAGCAGGACACCGGCACGGGCTATCTCGATGGCAAGACTGAACAGTGTCAAGAGGATGATGAAGGCAAAAGGGTTCAGCTGATGGGAGATATAACTGAGACCTTTTAGCCCCTGACGTCTCGACCAGCGATTCACAAGACCACGGAGCGATAGCCAAAGCACCGAAAGCAGCACTATCGCGGCGACTCCCCATAGCCATGACCTGCTGAAGAGATAGCCGATGAGCATGGCGAAGAACACGCTCATGGTGGCGAGCCTGAAGAGGATGATGCCCTGGACCTTCTGCTTCTTGTCGGCATGCTTGAGGTAGAAGAACTTGAAGATGTCCGAGGTGACCTTGGAGGGTATCAGCGTAATCTCGATGAACGTCGTGGTGAGGAAGAGATCGATGCTCTTCCATGCCGACAGATGGATGCCTTGTGCAGAGAATGCGGTCCGCAGCGCGATCGCTTTTATCGTGACGAAAAGAAGCGAGAGGACGACGGCGACGAGGAAGAGGGGGACGTGCGACAGGAGTATCGAGAATGACAGCTGCCTCGATGCGCCCAACAGGATGGAGATGAAGAGGATGCTGACCATCACGAAGGCGATGAGGATGATACGGTTGGAGGAGAGGAGACGCCGCAATGTCTCGGCCTTACCGATAGAAGACCAGTCTCTCTTTCCGACCGTGCCCATATGTGTTCAGGTCTGGTAACGCTCGGCGTTGAAACGCCTTGGTTACTGGCCGTCCCTCCTTCTGAAAACATGTATCATGGCCATGCCGTCATCAAAGACGGGTGGTGCCGAGTACACCGGATCCCATGGCCCATATTCGATGTCAACGATGCCCATCTGGTAGATGCGCCAGCTCATGATGATGTATTCGACATCTCCTTCCGCTATCCGGTCGATGACCGCCTGCTTGTCGAAGACACCCTTTTCACCCAGCAACCCTAGCTGGAATACGTCGGTGAGCAGGTAGTCCTTTCCGGCCGTCTCGGCGAAGAAAGGCTCTTCTGCGATGATGAGTCCCTCGCTGTCAGATATCTTGTCGATGATGATAGCCGTCTCCTTGCCGATGGCATCGATGGTATCGGGCGTGTGAAAGAAACCGCCGATGAGGAATTGGCTGCCGACGACCAGGCCGACGAGGACGAGGACGGGAAGACGGAGACGTTCCTTGACCTGTCCGCTGATGGCCAGTGCCAAGAGCAGCAGGAAGAGGATCATGGGCTCGATGAAGTAGTTGCAGTCGCTGCCGCACTTGCCGAAGGAGGACACCGACCAGACCGCGACGAAGGCGGTGAAGATGCGCAGCGGCCAATTGCCTCTCAAGAGGACAAGCGCAGCGAGCCCGAACGCGATAAGCGGAAAAAAGGTCTTGTTGCATCTGAACAATCCGATGGTCATCCAGCACCAGCCGCTCATCGCCTGATAGGTGATGGTATGGGTGTAGAGATGGAAATTGGTGATGAGGTTTGCGATCAGATAGACCACACCTGCGACCAGGCCGTTGATGACGTTGAAATGGATCAGGGAGTTACGGACCTTGGATCTCTTCCAGTTGAAGATGACAGCGAGGCCGAAGGGCAGGAGGAGGAAGACCGCGGTCTGCTTGGTCATGAAGGCCAGGGTGAAGAGGACGATAGTCCATATCATGCGTTTTCGGTTGCGTTTCTCCAGGAACCAGAGGAAGGACAGAAGGGTGCTCGTCGACAAGAGGATGTAGATGAAATCGATACGGGCCAATGCGTGGAATTTGTGCACGACGAAGGTGAAGAGCAGGAAGCTGGAGAAAGCCAACGAGAACAGACGGTCCTTGGTCTTGTAGGAGAGGAATAGATGGAATGCGATCGCGATGGCCACCTCGGCGAGGACGACGGCGAACCGCAGCGTCGATATGCCCTTGCCGAAGATGAATGAGAAGAGCGCGAAGATGAGCGGCCCTAGCGGAGGGTAGGTGGTGTAGATCCACGGTTCCTTATTGATGTTCTGGTAGAGGGGATGACCGTCCAAGATGATGGACACCTGAGACAGGCTTAGCCCTTCGGTGTAGTTGAGGTAGGCAGATGAGGTGACGAGGAGGTATGACTGATAGATGAAGAGCGCGCAAAAGGAGAATATCAACAGGTAGAGGATGATGTAGAGAGCGGGGGACCATCGCTCGATCCATGCGTGGCGGTCGGACTTAGAGGACATGATTATCCTAGCAACCGGACAAGGGATGCTATAAATATCTTTTGATGACAGCCTCGGGAAGCGATCACCGCTTACGATACCGTCCGAACAAGTCGTTACCGTAGATGCCGAAGATAGACAATGCCATCTTGAAGGGATCAGCGAACATCCTCACCTTGCTCTGGGGGGAATTATACCAGTGCACCGGCACCTCCGCGATGCGGTACTTGAGCTTCCTGGCGAGGTAGAGCGCCTCCACGTCGAAGGCGAACCCGTCCAGACGTGCTCGGGAGAAGATGACCCTCGCTGCAGACTTGGAGAAGAGCTTGAAGCCACATTGGGTGTCCTTGATTCCGGGAAGGATGACGATGCGTGTGAAGAGCGAGAAGAGCTTACCGGCCAGCTGCCGATACCAGGGCTGCTTGGTCTCAACCATGGAGCCAGAGAGGTTGCGGGACCCGATCACGATATCATGGGACTTGAGATGACGCTCAAGGAGTGCGAGATCTTCGATGGGTGTCGATAGGTCGGCGTCGGAGAAGAGTATGCGCATTCCCTTCGCCGCCAGCATCCCAGCCCGCACCGCATGGCCCTTGCCCCTGTTCTCTGGGACGGATAGCACCTTGACTAGCGGAGAGGCAGACTTGGCGACCGTTGCGGTCCGGTCGGTGCTCCCGTCATCGACCACGAGAATCTCACTTGTCCCCTTCTGTCTCTTGAGGAAGGAGATGATCCGGAGCAGGCTCTCTTTGAGACGCTGTTCCTCGTTGAAGGCCGGGATGACGACTGATAGGCTGATGCGCTTTACCTTTTCTGCCATGTTGCTCACTGGGTGGACTGTATTTATAATCCTTATGCTGCCGGTCAGCGTACCGCGAACAGCGCGAACTGTCCTGTGTGATCCACCAGCTCGAAGTAGACAGACTTATCCATGAGACTCTCGAATCGGACCAGAGCGGCGTTGGCCGGTAGCGGCTCGAGAGAATCGGTCAGATAACGCAGGCTGGAGGGATCGAGCCGCTGGTAGAAATCCCTGTCATAGAGGAAGTAGTCAACACCATGCTTGATGCAGTAGGCATGGAAGGTCTCCTCGTCATCCGACAACGCGAAATGGAAATCTTTGATCTTGTCCCTCAATTCTGCGCTCTCGAAGATGGAGTGAATGGGGACGCTCCGGTTGTAATAGGCCAGCAACGACGGGGAGAAGTAGAAGTCGGTGAGGATGACGGCGTCGGATTCAGTGTGGGTCAGGATGGAACGGCCGTACCTATACTCATATGGTAGGCAGGAGCCGTTGGCCGGAAGCCAAAGGTAGAAGACCGCTTGCGAGACGATAGCGACGACGGCCGCGATGACGGCGATGCGCCACCATCGTTCCTTCCTCAACCGGGGCATGAACACGAACGCCACGATTGGTGCAAGGAAGAAGGCCAGGAAATGGTTCATGCGCGTCATCAGCAGATAGAGCGGGATGAAAGCGACGGCGAGGTAGAGCAGCAATTGGATATCCGACCGCGACGAGAAGGCCTTCCTCAGGAGCATCATGAAACCCGCCGCGATTGCGACGGCGATGAAACCGAAGTGCTTGGCTATGGTCTGGAGGGAAGGGCTTTGGTAGATGGAAGTCCAATAGACACGGACCTCGTAGGGCAGATCGGCTGGATCAACAGGCTTCTGACCGAACCGGAGCGCCTTCTCGGCAAGTAGTGAGGACACATGGGTGTAGTCTCCGCTTGATAGGAAGAAAGAGACCGTCAATAGGAAACCGATGATGAGGATGAGTGCCGCAGCCCGTTGGAGATAGGACATCCGCCGGCGACGGGTCGCGAAGTTGACCACGACGACGGCAAATGTGACGATCAATAGAGGAGAGAGGGCAAAATCCTTCAGTGAAGGCAGCAACAGACCCCCGATGAGCGGGATCAGCATGAACCAGCCGAAAGCGGTGTAGAGACGATGATCGATTCGCCTTTCCAGGACTAGCCTTATGACGAAGAAGCCCGCGACCAATAGCAGGAAGAACTGCGTTATCTGCCAGCTGGCAAGCGCGAGGAACATGAAACTGCCAGCCAACAGCGCATCGCCACGTCTATGGTCATGCATCGCCTTCAGTAAAAAATAGATGCCGAAGAAGATGAGAGGCAACGCGAAGTTCTCAAGCTGATAAGCATCGGTGGGGAGCACAGTGCGGTAGAATGCCATCGAGGTCGAGTAGAGGAGAGAGGCGGCGATCGCTCCATTCTCTGAACCCGACAGCTGCCTCGCGACGAGAAAGACCCCTACCGCGCCCAGCGATGCTATCAGGATTTTAAAGAGAACCAGGAATCCCTGGAGCCCGATAGGTAGTCCGGAGAGAGAACGGTAGAGATATCCGGCCACGTATTCCATGAGGAGCGGCGTCTCCCGGTATACGGCCATGCCTTCAGGATATTGGGCTTGGAGGTCGATGACCGGGACGAAACCCGTCTCCACGATCTGACCGGTGAAATGGTAGTGGAGCGCACCCTCGGTGCGGAACAACATCGGTGCGGAGAACACATCGCAGAAGACGAATGTCTTGAAGAGGAGAAGTATCACGCATATCGCATACAACGAGAGCAATATCCATAGTCGTCGTTTCCTTTCGTCGCCTCGCACCTTTAATCCCCTGCTTCTCCGGGAATAACCAGGTATAAATATGTTCCGTCGTAGTTTCATTGTTATACAATCTATGAAAACCGCAAGGTTTTTATGTACTGTGTGGTCATGAAAACAGGAAATCATTTTCCATCAGAAAAAAAGAGGTGAGACGCATGAAGCACAAAATCATGCTCCTGTTTATCATTGCCATTCTTGCATTAGGGCTCATGTCCTGTACGTCAACCAGTCCTGACGACGACGTCGCTCCAACCACGGATCGACCTGCAGAGACCCAGCCTCAGCCGTCGACGCCCACTGATACGACACCATCGACCACCACTCCGAAGCCACCGGTCGAACCAGCGAAGGAACTGCCGACTGAGATGACCGGATTTCGATTGAAAAATTTCGAGACTTCGATGTTCGCCTGCATGGACAAATGCAGGGATGACGGCTGCAAGAATTCATGCTACAATAATGCCAAGATCGAGGAAGCCATGGAACTCGGAGACGCATCCATCTGCGATGAAGTCATCAGCAAGGCCGCACAGATGGCGTGCAAGGACAATGTCGGCATGGCCGGGGTCCAAGATGAAGGCATCGGAGAATGCGCAGGCATGAGCAGCGATAATGCCCGACTGGTCTGCGAGGACAATTATTGGATCCAAGAGGCGGTCAGGCAAAAGAATCCTGATCTCTGCGCAAACATCGTCAATCCCGGCCAACGCACATCATGTGAAGGAGCCGCTTCCGAGGGATGATTACCCTCATTTTTTCTCTTTTATTCTATTTCTCTTGATTAATAAGATTAATAATCTCATAGTCTCAGCCAGAAGGATAGTAAACAGGGGTGAGCCGCTCGAATTTGTCCCTGCATACAACACGTTCTATCTCGAGAATGTATTGTAGACATTCCTCTTCTGTCCGGGGCACGGGAAGTATCTTGGTGAGCCGGAGATGCTCGTAACTATTGGGTGTTATCTCGTCGGCACCCTCTCGCTGGCCGATGCCATCTTGGGTCAGCAGAGGCTGAATGAATAACATGCCCACGATGATGACAGCAAGCGTAGAGAAGAAAAGGACCTGATGATGGAGATGTCTCCGAAACACATGATCCAACGCCGCTTCGACCTGGAGAATGTCATGGCCTGAAGAAACCAGCGTCGTTCGTATGCTCGAGACAGGGAATCCTTTGCGGAATTCCTTCTCAATATACCGGACAAGCGGATCGGTCATTATGATTCGCGCGCAAGAGAAGTATAAATATGTTATCCATTTTTTCACGTCCTGGGTACGAAAAACATAGCTAAGCGATAAGTTTTTATAGGTAGGAAATCCTTCATAAACAATTACAATCAGAAAACTGACGAAAAAGGGGTGAGTGTGGTGAAATTTACCAGTATAATGAGTAGCGTGTTGATTATTCTATGCCTTCTATTAGCGGGCTGCGGCAGTCAGACAATATCCGATGATGGTCAGGAAGCAAAGCCGATCACCGACAGATCATCGGCAGTACTGCCGAGACCAGACCCTACACCCGAGCCTGTGAAGCTTCAGAGAGAAGTGCTCGTCGAAGCCATCAATAGCCAGATGCGTAGCTGCATGGACCAATGTGCAGACGGCGCATGCCGGAACAGATGCTATGACGATGCCAAGACCGACGAGGCGTATCAGAACGCCGATGCCCGCATCTGCCAGGACATCCTTGACAGCTCAAGGGTCGAGGGATGCGAACTGAACATCAAGATGCGAGATATCGCGGTCTCGAATGACGTGGATGAATGTGACTCCATCGAGAACCCTAATGCACGTGCAGTATGCAAGGACAACTACTGGATGCGAAAGGCCGTCGAGGGCGGCAATGCCGCATTGTGCAAGAACATAGTCGAACAGAACACCAGATCGGCCTGTCAAGAGGCCATCTGAACATCGAACCTCCTCTAGGATGATTCGCCCCCTGAACAACGCTGGAAGAAGCGCATTGGGCATCGCTGGCGTCATACTGGCCCTCTTTCTAGGATTATTTCTCTTCCAACCGTCTGTTCAAGCACAAAATTGCTATGATTATGGCTTGACCGTATGCGGGATGGATTACAGATGCGATGATCCTGGGGAGATCGCGGCCATTAATGACATGACAGGCGGCATATATGATTACGTCTGCCAACCAGGCTGTTGGCCGGCCTCAAGGCCTGAATGTTATACATCCCCTGGCACGCTGCAATGCCCAGATGGCATATGTCCTACCTCAGGGAACGGCAAGGCGATCACCTACTGCGGACCAAATGACGACACCGACTGCGGATGCGATAGCTGTCTCAATTGCAATACGGATGGCGGCGATGCTGGCGACGGGTATTATGTGACAGGGACTTCTGTCCCTCCATTGGTGGTCACCGATTGCGTCGACCAGCCGCAGAGAGAGGAGGATTATAGAAACTATTATTGCTCAGGATTCTCATGCTCGTACTCCGTGACGGTGACGAGGACGGTGGACAACGGCGACCCGATCTGCAATGAAGGACTGACCCTGCCGTCCACCAACGAATGCTACACCGGCGATATATGTGTCAATGATGGATTCTGGATCAGAGAAGATCCCGCTGACTGCCCACGGGAAGCGGATCCGGCGACTCCTATCTGCACAGGCGGCAACGGTAATTGTGGAAGAACATCATGCATCGACTGCGATACTGAAGCCAAGAACGGCGGATCTGAAGGAGACGGCTGCGACGGAAGGTTCTATGTCAATTATAGCTGTCCTGGTGTCTGCCCTGGAGGGAGTGATCCCTGCATCTTTGATCGAACTGATTGTTCGGTTGCCAGCGGACCAGGGGTCTGCCAATGCGACTGCGACGGGTACAACATTCCTGAAACCCCCGGCAACAACAATTGCTTCGACGGCAGAGACAATGATTGCGACGGGGATCCTGATTGCGCCGATTCTGGATGCTCTTCCGCATGCAATGAAATGTGCACCAACTCTGTCGATGATGATGCAGATAATGACATCGACTGCCAGGATAGTGAATGTCCCTGGCCGACCGGAGTGATCGACCCGCCGCCCGTGGAATGCGTGACGACGATATGCTCCGGTCAGACATACATGTGGGGATCCCTCGACAATTGCGCAGAGACCAACGCTGAATGCGGATGCGGAAACCCAGAACAATGCGAGGATTGTGATGGGCAAGATGGTTATTATCCGAATGGAGCTACATTCTGGGACAGAGAGCCCGTGGATAAATGCACATTAGTCGAGAAACAACCAGAGATCTACAGGAATTATTATTGCCCGCAGAATTATGGAGGTTGTGTCTTCGGTTTGGGAACGACAAGGGATGAACCGACCGGTAGTACTCAAGATGTTGCGGACAACACCCCCTGCGACGATGACGACGACACATACACAACCAATGATCATTGCAAGTCTGGCGTATGCGTGGGCGATCCTTGGTGCCTAGGCACCGATACCAATTGCGGTGAAACCCAACCGTGTCTTGATTGCAATCAAGCCGACGACCCTCAGGTCGATGAAGGCAGCAGACGGACTGTCCAGGGAGGGCAATGCGACTATGAGCTACAAGGGTATTATTATGCGGTCGATGGCTCTTGCCTGGGGTTGAACCAGGACTGCACGACGAACGATTATAATTATCGATGGGAATCCATCTCCAGTGGGTTGAATGACTCATCCACACCATGTAACGACAGCGAGGACGGGACCCAAAATGATCGCTGCAATGGCGTCGGTACCTGCATCGGCGACGATATCTGCGCAGCGACCGACATAGATTGTGGCGACTCCAGCTGCGAGAACTGCAACGACCGTGACGGGTGGATCACCACGAATACCCGTACCGAGCAGAGCACGCAATGCAGCTATAACACGATCGAGACAAGATTCTATAGAGATTCCACATGCACCGGACAATACGGTTACTGCAACGATAATGACGGCACATCTCAAGACAATCCGTTGGGAAGCGACGACAACAATTCGAACACCCCGTGCAATTACGGAGTCAGCGGGACGATCAACGACCATTGCGACGGTTCCGGGACCTGCATAGCTGGCGGCTATCTGTGTACCGGCGATGACGACGACTGCGGCACCACCTCATGCACTGATTGCAATAATTTTGGCACTGGTGGAGGAAGGACAGGCGACGGTTGCGTCAGCTATGACTACATCAATTACCGATGCACCGGTGTGCTCGGTTCATGCACCTATTCCACCGATTCATGCGCAGATTGCTCGTGCGATTGCGGCGGCTACAATGCGGCAGAGCGTGACTCCAGCGCCAACTGCGGGGACGGCATCGACAACGACTGCGACGGAAACGCTGACTGCTTCGACCCGGACTGCACCTGCAACGAAATCTGCAACAATAATGTAGATGATTCTGATCCGGACAGTGATATAGACTGCCAGGACAGTGATTGCCCTGATTCTTGTGGTGCATGCGACAGCGCATCATGCAGCGGCGGTCCCACTTATGATTGGAGCTGCGCCCCGATATGCAGCGGCGCGAACAATAACTGCGGCTGTGGCAGCTGCCAAGATTGCGACCTGCAAGATGGATGGTATGATTCAGGACCGCAATACAATAATCCGACCGGACAATGCACCTATGAGATCCTTCAGGATCAGATCTACCGTAACTATTACTGCGATGGCACTGGCTGCAGCTACAGCACAGGATCGACGCAGACCGTCACGATAAGCGCTTCAGAGAACGAGCCTGCCGGAACAAGCTGCGACGACAGCAATCCAGGGACAGCCAATGATCAATGTGACGGTTTCGGCGGTTGCGCGGGAACATCCATATGCCAATGCACTGACAACAGTTGCGGTATCACATCCTGTACCAACTGTGACAATCAGGACGGTTGGTCGGCGACAGGAGGCACCAGGAATGTCGATATCGGAGCAGCCTGTAACTTTAATGTGGAACGCGAGGAAGATTTCACCGACTATTCCTGCCGAGGCGATTGCTCCGACTGCGACGCAGGTATTGTGACAAACAACCGGTGGGTCTTCGATCACGTCGGGTTCGAACCCTCAGGCACCAACTGCGACGACCTCGACGCAGCGACTGAGAATGACCAATGCGACGGAAGCGGCAACTGCGCAGGGACAGGCATCTGCGACGGGACCTCATCGAGCTGTGGTACCACTGTTTGCTCAGATTGCAATGTGCAAGACGGATGGACAGACACCGGACTCACCCAGTACATCGATATCGGGCAAGACTGCTCTTACAACATCGAGAAGGAACAGGACTTCTATGATTATTATTGCAGCGGAACCAGCTGTGATTCCACCATAACCAGCAACAGGTGGATATTCGATACGACAGGCCACGAGCCCTCAGGCACCAACTGCGACGACGGCCTTGTCGGAACAACCAGTGATCAATGCGACGGAAGCGGCAACTGCGCAGGGACCGACATCTGTGGCGGAAGCGATGTGTCCTGCGGTGTGGACAGCTGCCTCAACTGCGACGGTTCTGATGGCTGTGTCGACTCATCATACAGGGAGTACCAGTGCACAGGCCAGTATGGGAGCTGCATATACTCCAACGACCAATGCTCCGATTGCAGTTGTAACTGCGGCGGATATGACGTCCCCGAGTCGGACGGCAATGGCAACTGCGGCGATAGTGTCGATAATGACTGCGACGGAAACGCAGACTGCTTCGACCCGGACTGCACATGCTCAGAGATCTGCACCAACAACGCCGATGACGACGGTGACACCGATGTTGACTGCCAGGACAACGATTGTCCCAACAGCTGTTCTAGCTGTGAGAGCGCGTTATGCAGCGGGAGCCCGACATATGACTGGAGCTGCAATCTCATATGCAGTGGAGCGAACGACCAATGCGGATGCGCTACCTGCCAAGACTGCGACGCACAAGACAATTGGTACGACTCAGGGCCGCAATACTATAGCGGCACGACGACCTGCAATTATGATATCCTTCAGGACCAGACCTATCGTAACTATTACTGTAACGGCTTAAGCTGCGCCTTCCTCACTGGCTCGACCATATCGAACAACGAGGGATCAGGATTCAATGCTAGCGGAACATCTTGCGATGACGGCTTCCCCCTGACCGAGAACACCGAATGCGACGGCGCTGGAAGCTGTGTTGAACCGCTCGCCGGCTGCACCGGTGCGGACGATAGCTGCGGCACGACCATATGCTCCGATTGCAACCTTCTCGATACCTGGCGGGACAACGGGGTGACCCAGAACACTTCAACAGGCTCCTGCACGTACCGAGTGGACAAGCAACAGGAATACGTCGATTACTATTGCTCTGGCACAGCATGCCAATCCACCTACACCGGTTCGTTCCAATGGGTTTTCGACTCTAACCAGAATCGGCCCGACGGATATGGCTGCTCTGACGGCAATTCATGCACAGAGAACGATCAATGCTCATCAGGCCTCTGTGGCGGCACCAGTATCCTTGCCTGCATTAATTTCGACAACTGCTGCCCCGCCGCCTGCACCTTCACAAACGACAATGATTGCGAACCTGTCGAATGCCCCGAAGGCCAGCGCCTATGCCCAGACAATGTCTGTCGTGCAAGCTGCGTCCCTGAAGGACCTTGCAACAGCGATACCATTTGCGACTCCGGCGAGAGTTGCGCATGCAGCGACTGTTACGGAGAACAGGACAGTTGCCAGACAGGACTAATCTGCGACAGCGTGACCCAATTATGCTCAACATATGGTTGTCCAGCAGGGACGACACTGTGCGACGACGATATCTGCCGTGCGAGCTGTCCTGCAGATCCGGTATGCGACGGCGACTCCATCTGTGACACGGGCGAGTCATGCACCTGCAGCGACTGCTGGGGCGAACAGGACAGCTGCGCCTTGGGCCATATCTGCAATGGCGGCACGCTACTCTGTGAATTCATCGGCTGTCCCACCGGCACCTTACGATGCGGCGACAGTTATTGCCGGGCTGACTGCACCGGCGTCGAACCCCTTTGCGATGGAGACACCATATGTGAATCTTCTGAATCATGTACCTGCAGCGACTGTTACGGAGAACAGGACAATTGTGAACCAGGACTCGTCTGCAGATACACCACCGAGACCTGCGGCACCAGATATTGCCCCATCGGGACTAGACTGTGCGCCGACGGCACATGTCAATCAGACTGCGGCGGAGGCGGCGACCCATCATGCAATGGCAATACCATATGTGACAATGGGGAGAGTTGCACCTGCAGCGACTGCGACGGCGAACAGGACAGCTGTGAGCCTGGACTCGTCTGTAACGACGGTTTCAATCTCTGTGATGATCCGTCTTGCGCTGAAGGGACCACAAGATGCGACGACGGAAGCTGCCGTGCGAATTGCCCTGCCGATCCCGTCTGTGACGGAGACACCATTTGCGACTTCGGTGAAAGCTGCACCTGCAGCGACTGCTACGGAGAACAGGACGGCTGCGACGAGAATCTTGTGTGCGACAGCACAACGGAGACCTGTGTCTATGAGAGCTGCCCCATCGGCACGACCAGATGCTCCGACGGCACCTGTCTAGCAGACTGTAGCGGAGGCGGAGGAGACCCTTCATGCGACCTAAGCACGATCTGCGATTCTGATGAAGGATGTACCTGCAGCGACTGCTACGGAGAACAGGACAGCTGCGTCTCCGGAGCCATCTGCAATAGCCAGACCCATCTTTGCGACGATCCTGGCTGCCCTGAAGGGACCACAAGATGTGATGACGGAAGCTGCGCCGCTGATTGCAGCGGCGGTGGAGGAGACCCGGTCTGCAACAGCAATACCGTCTGCGAACACCATGAAGGATGCAAGTGCGATGACTGCTACGGAGAGCAGGACAGCTGCGATCCTGGCCTCATCTGTGACTCAGTGACCGAACTCTGCGTAGCGCAGGAATGCGCAGCAGGAACCACGCTCTGCGGTGATGGTGTATGTCGGGCCAATTGCGGAGGCGATCCATCCGCCTGCGACAAGTCAGGCACATGCGACCAGGGCGAAGGATGCACCTGCAGCGACTGCGACGGCGAACAGGACACCTGCAGTATAGGACTGGTCTGCGAAAGCGGCCTTTGTCAAGTCCCTGTCATCCCTTGCATCATCCATAGCGTCTCGATCACCGCCAGCTGCGGAGCAGATGGTTGCGAAGAAGGAGAGACGATCAACATAGATGCGGACTATTCAGGCATATGCCCTGCGACCGCCTATATCCAAGTCGATGCCTCCGGAGTGGGATGCGATATCCAGTTCACGGGCGGAGACATGAACGGTATCTATACCGCCTGCGACGCCCCGCATAGCTGCGGAAGCTTCACTTTATCACCAGTCCATCCTAACTGTCTCGGTTCGAGCGTCTCTGCAAGTGCCGCTGCCTTATGGAGGAACGGTTATCCTGATACAGGAGAATTCGTTGCCTTGCTCGCCACCCCTACAGGAGATTTCGATTTCTGGGATGGTTGTCCTGAAGGCACGACATTGTGCGTTGACGGAAGCTGCCGGGTGGATTGCAGCGGCAACGGCGGAGACCCGACCTGTGACGGCAACACATATTGCGATCCCGGCGAAAGCTGCGCATGCAGCGACTGCGAGGGAGAACAAGACAGCTGCCAGGCAGGATTCATCTGCGGCACGTCCGGAGTGTGCGTGGTTGAGGGATGTCCATACGGGTTCACCTGGTGTGAGCTGTCCCAACGATGCGAGCTCCCAGGTATATGCGGCTCGAATCCAGGCACGTGTGAAGACGATCCTACTGCCACTTGCAACAACGGCGAGGGATGTGAATGCCAGGATTGCGACGGAGACAAGGATAACTGCGGCACCGGTCTCATCTGTGATTTTTCCACGACAACGTGCACATATCCCGAATGCGGACTCGGGGATCAGAACTGCGACGGCATCTGCCTTCCCACCTGCGGCAATCCTGTCTGTGACACTGACGGTGTATGCGAACCGGAAGATGGTGAGAGCTGCGCATGCCATCCTGATTGCGACGGGAATTCGACCCCTTGTGCCGGGGGATTCGGATGCTCAGCCGATGCAGACGTCTGCCAATTGATAGGCTGCGGCGTAGGCCAGCTCTGGTGCGGACCTTTGCAGCAATGCACGACACCCGCAACATGCCCCTATCCTCCTGCTCAAGTTTACTGCGATCTGACGAATCCTTCCTGCCAACCTTTCGAATCATGCGATTGCCCGGATTGCTCTGGCACGCCGGACCACTGCGGTTTGGGCCTCATCTGCATCGGTGGCAGCTGCCAACCGACGAGTGGTTGTCCGATAGGCACCGACCTCTGCTCTGACGGTTCCACTTGCAGCTCTGAGCCCGATTGCGGCGGCATGGGCTGGAGAGGATGCATCCTCACAGGCGACGGATGCCAAGCTGGGGAAGGATGCCATTGTTCCGACTGCAGCGGAGTCCAGAACCAAGGACCTTGTCAACCGAACCACTATTGCGCTGTCGGTATCCAGGATTTCTACTGCGCGACTCCCATCGACAGAGAATGCATCATGTACGAGGATTTCAACCAATTCGTGACGCATCGTGAAGCGGAATGGGAGAACATCATGGAGGAACACGGAGAGGACGCTGATGAGGTCATAGCCAATACCAACGACCCCACCATAGGTGTGGGGGCATGCCACGACACCGACGGGAAGAGATTCTATGAAGCAGGGACGCTGGTGTATGATCCTGGCGGCCAGGAAATGATATTCCAAGACGAATGCGCGGGGAACATCGTGCATGAGTACTTTTGCGAGGGTAGTTATTGGGCGATCGAAGAATACACCTGCGAATATGGCTGCGAACAAGGCGCCTGCTACGAACCAGGCGGCAATGGCGGGAGCGCTGCGACCAACTCGGACATCAAAAACGTTTGTCCCACCTGCATCTATGAGGATGATGTGGTGGTGGATATCGAAGAGACCGAATGGGCTGACCAATACACGTATAATACGGTGACTGGGAAAGACGAGTGGTATGCGTGCGCCCAGGATGCTGGAGATATCGGATTCTGCTATTCCCGCGGCATCAACAGCTACTTTGACTGTGTGTTCAATGGCGTCTGCTACGCTTATGGCGACATCGCCGATGTGGATAACGATGGTGTCTTGGAACGCTGCGACGCCTGGAACGAGACGAGCGAGATCTGCGACAACGGAGCTGACGATGATACGGACCTTCTTATCGACGACGATGATCCTGACTGCGATGGATTCATCAAAGGGAATGTGTTCGTCGAAGGTAATCCATTGGAGGCCGCGCGGGTAGAAGTGTTCAATCCTTACCAGGCGATCACCAACACGACGAATGTCGATGGGTTCTATTCTGTGCAGGTGCACAGCCAGACGAACAATGATGTGTCATCCAGCAAGATAGGTTTTGTTCCGCAGACGAATTACGGCCAATACGTCACCTCCAAGGAGCGTGTGGTGATGAACTTCACTCTGGTCCCGGGCGCAGCCGAGTGCCAATCCAATTGCGTGCTCAATGGCATCTGTGAACCCACCTGTAACGCGACCAATGGCTGCCTCTTCTACAACACCGATACCAAGGCCGCCTGCCGCGGCAAAGCACCTGGTTTCCGCATCTCACTCAATGACACCCATGAGGTCGTATGCTGCGGCGAGTCCGAACCCCGCTTCAAGCCGCCGAAAGTAAGGCCAGAAGTCAAGGTCGATGCAGACAATGTCATCACCATCAGGAAGATCGTGGTGATCGAGGGTGAAGTCGCCAATATGGTGATCACAGTCTTCGACTAGATGCGATCAGATCGTAGAGATTTCTAGAAAGCATAGAGTTGATGCCCACAATCAAGACAGAAATAGAACCAGCGGGATTATCGCTTCTTGCATACAAAAAGCATGTGGTCCTTCTCGTAAGGCTTGAGATTACGCTTGTCGACGAGAATCATCTTCTTGTCCAGTACGGCTGCGACCTCCTTGAAGAGCGATTCAGGGTGGCGGGCGACATCCATTGAACGGGCCTTGAGCGCGAGCAGGCCAAAACCGCCGGAACGCAGGAAAGCGTCGCAATTCTTGAGGAATATTTCGAGCTGGTTGCGCTGGGCCACGTCCTGGAACACCACATCGACCATGGTGACGCGCCCCACATACCTGACTGGGTGGTTCGCATCGGCCAGGATAGGGGCCATATTCGACCGCTGTTCGCACAACAGCACGAGGGACCTGGATACGGTAGGAGCGTATTCGACGCAGTACACGGCTCCCTCCGACCCCACAATGTCAGATACGAAGGAAGGCGTATAGCCATGGCTCGCGCCGAGATAGAGCACCTTGGATCCGTTGCGCATCGCGATCTGGCTGATGCGTTTCTTGATCGCCGATCCGAGCTTGCTCCTTCGCGGATCCCATTCACGGAACTCGAACCCACCATGCATCTCGAGCCTCTCCCCGAAAGGGGCAGACCCCGGATGGAAATTAGGAGTCAGGAGCATGGGGGACCTGATCTCAGGATGGAAGAACACATTATCGAAACGCGTCTTAGGAAGGCCGGTGATATGGTCACGCGGAGCCTGGAGCATGTCAGGGATCCTAGGGGGGGATCGGGGAGGAGACTGAGGAGCAGAGCCCGGAGAAGGACCTTGAGGTCCTGAATCGTTCCTCGTGTAATTTTCCGGTCTCATCGGCCGCTGAGGTCCCCTGTCCCTGTCCGGACTTCTATCAGAACCTCTATCCGGAGATCGTCGTGGGCGGGTGTTGTCGTATTGGCCGCGCTGGCCATACGGTCCTTGCTCCCGCCGACCTTGATATTGGGGCCGTCTCCGTCTTGATTGCATAGGGCTCATGATCCGTCTCTCGGACTCAATGCGCGGTGATATGCGCGACACGCTTGTCGAGTTCCTCCTTGAGTTTTTCTGCTATGGGCGCGCCGCCGAAATAGTCGACGCGGACCGCAATCATGATCTTGTCAGCCAACAGGCGAGCAAGCTTGCCGTGATGGGCTCTTTTGGCCTGTAAAATAATTGGATGCTGGGAGATCACACCGTATTTCGGAGGCCTCGCACCGGTCACGATATGACGGAACAATGCCTTCTCAGCTCCGAGCACCTGGAGTGTGGACGAAGGGAGCTCACCGAGATGCTTGAGCGAACCTGCATGACGGATGAGCTTTGCGCCCAGCGCGGCCCCTGCGAGGACAGTGAGATTGGGACAGATGCGATTCATGATAGCCTCAAGATAAGCCTCTTGGGCTCCGTGCTCCTTCTCGACACGCACCGCAGCATCAGCGAAGGTACGGATGGCCGCGGAGTCAGCCTTCTCGACCTTCGCACCCATAGTCGTCGTGAGGCCTGCTGCCTTCAGCGCCTTGGGAAGGTCAGGGACCGCGGCGAGTTCTGCCAACCTGATCGAGCCACGGAGCCGCTCCGAAGCCTCAGGCGCCACGAGTCCTAACCGCTCCCCGAGACGTCCGAGCATCGTGTTGCTGACGCGTTCGAGGTCCTCGACCGCATTGATGGCATGGATGATGAGCTGGTCGGGCGAGAAACTCTCCTTGATCTGCTGTTTCGTCAGGGCAAGGTTCCTCTTACGGAGCTCGGGGAAACTGAGCCGTTCATCGACCGCAGATAGCGCGGTGCAGATATCCTCTTCACGCAGCGGGACAGCATCTTTTGCATCAGCGCCTTTCTTCACAGGTCTGACCCGGCTGCCCGAGAGGATGAAATCACCGCATAGCGTCGAGAAGAAGATATGCTTCGTCTTGCTATGGCCATCATTCTTGGATTCGCCCATGAGGACCGGTGAGCGACGGTTGATATATAACCTTTTTGGCCATATAGACAGGGGAAGATAGGGCGAAAGTATATATACCTCTTTTGCTGGCATCGAAGATATGAGCGTTCTCATCTACACGACGTGTAAGGATGCCGAAGAAGCTAAAAGAATCAGCCGAGAGCTGCTGGACGCCCGGCTCATCGCATGCGCCAATATCTTTCCGGTGGAGAGCGTCTACCGATGGAAAGGAGAGATAGAAGAGTCGAAGGAGACAGTGATGATCCTCAAGACCTCAGAAGACACGTGCGAACGGGCACAGAAACTCCTCACCGATCTACACAGCTATGATCTGCCTGCGATAGAAGTGATAAAAGCTGAATGCTCGGATGCCTGCGAACGCTGGCTCAAGGAAGAGACCAGTCCGAAACGCGGATGAGGGCATCGTTTCCCTTCAAATCCTCTATCGTCGCGGCGCCAATACCGAACATCGCAGTACGGAGTTCTAGCTCAAGCCTTCTGAGCATATTCTCGACAGCGTCCGCCGATCTCAACGCCGCCCGCAGAAGAGGACCTGCTACCGATACCATGTCGGCGCCGAGCGCGATGGCCTTTGCCATATCAAGCCCTGAGCGGATGCCGCCGCCTGCGATAAGCACGCACCCGCGCTCTTGGTTCATGATGATGCAGGCAGCCGTCGGGATGCCCCATTCGCGGAATAAACGTCCGAGGACACGTCTTTCTTTCGTCGCCAGGTGACTCTCGACCGCGCTCCAGGATGTCCCGCCAGCTCCGGCCACATCGATTGCATACACGCCGGCCTTCTCAAGCCTCTTCCCGACATCCTCTGAGACGCCGAACCCCACCTCTTTGACCATGACCGGATAGCCCAGAGATTCTGTGATGACCTGGATCCGGTCTAGAATACCTTGGAAATCAGTGTCTCCACCCTGTATCACCTCTTGGAGCGGGTTGAGGTGGATGGCCAGACCGTCGGCCTTGATCGCCTCGACGGCGTTTCTGCATTCATCCACTCCAAAGCCCTTGTTGAGCTGGGCCGCCCCGAGGTTGCCGATTATCGGTATCGAGGGCGCCACGTGCCGGACCTCGAATGTCTTACCTGCGCTCCGGGAACGGATGGCTATGCGTTGCGAGCCCACGCCAAGTGCAACACGCATCCGTTCTGCAGCCAAGGCCAGGTTACGGTTGATACGGACCGCATCCTTCTGACCACCTGTCATGCCTGAGATGAGGATAGGCAGCGAGATCTCCTTGCCCATGAACACAGTGGATGTCGATATGGATCGGAAATCGATGTCAGGAAGAGCGTTATGGATGAACTCATAGCTGTCGAAACCGGCTGATTTACGATAGTCCACATCCTTCTTGAGATAGACATCCACATGGTCGGCCTTTCGTCTCGCCATACCGTCGTTGTCCCAGCCGGTCAAGAAGCATCCTCCTCATCTCCCTGTCCGAAGCCATCAGTCCCTGATATGCGGGAGACCCAGACAGCGGATGCGCCGGCGTCGACGAGCGACTGTTCGATGTCGATCGCCTTCTTCTCTGGCGCCACGCAGACGATGCATCCCCCCAGTCCTGCGCCTGTGAGTTTTGCGCCGTAAGCACCCGATGTGGTCGCCGCAGCCACCAATCTGTCGACAGCTTGAGTCGATAGCTTGAGTCGGCTGAGCAACGCATGGTTCTCAGTCATTGCCTGGCCAAGCCTTTCGAGGTCGCCCATCGACATCGCAGTCACCCCTTCTTCGACAAGGGCGCCGATCCTATCGAAGATCGACGACGTCGCATCAGTATCTGTTTCCATCCGGTCCTTGACCATGGCGACCGCCTCTTGAGTTGATCCCCTGTCTTTGGTAGACGCCACGATGACCGTCAACGGCACAGAAGGGATGATAGGTTCGACTGTCCCTGAGCAGAAAGAGATAGGCACCTTCCGGACAACGGCAGCAGCGTCGACGCCGCTCGGTGTCCCATGGAATGACCGCTCCCCGACATCCGCGAGACGAGCGTGATCAGCTTCGGAGAGCTCTTGACCAGCCTCATGGGCAAGGGCGTCGACCATCGCAGCGCAGAGTGCCGCACTGCTCCCCAGACCTGCCCCTTGCGGTATGTCTGATTCCACGTTCACATTGAAAACCTTTTCAGGGATGCCCATCGCGACCTGGAGCGTGGAGAGGAGATTGCTCAGCGTATCGTTCGCCATCGGTCCGGCCGAAGCATCCATCGGCTCGA
This sequence comes from archaeon, assembly GCA_043817075.1. GTDB lineage: Archaea > Nanobdellota > Nanobdellia > Woesearchaeales > JAADFO01 > CAYVGP01. The sequence continues at coordinate 27,753 of JBDRHG010000016.1, forward strand.
GTGTCACGATCAGCTTGAGGTTTTGGAGGGGGATCGCTATGGCCGGCCGGCCATGGACGACCGCATGCTCACCCAGAAGGATGGCCTTGGCCCAAGATATGCCTATCATATTATCCCCTCCATCAGTCTTCCCCTCCTGGACGGTTCAGCCGCTCATGGGATGATGATAGCGATATGTCAGATAGAGACGCCAACAGAGACAGTTCTCCTGCGAGGCACGCTGCCGCGATGACCTCGGCGAGACGGCGTGCATGCTTGCCAGGAGAACGTGAACCTCCTGCTACGCCAATGATGTCGAGGCATGAGTGCTGGGCAGGAAGGACTGTTCCGCCTCCGACCGTGCCCACCTGCAGGCTCGGTATGGTGATCGCGGCATGGATCCCATCGCCTTTAGCCTCGATCGTGGTGATCGCTTGTGAGCCTTCCACCACATGGGCGATGTCCTGCCCCGTAGCCAAGAACACCGCAGCAATCACATTCGCGGCTTGGGCATTGAAGCCCAGGCTTCCAGAAGCGGCGCTTCCGAGAAGATTCTTCCGATTATTCATGTCCACGAGCGCTTCAGGAGTCGATCCCAACACGTCATGGATGACACGTTTTCCGACGATCGCCTCAGCCACGACCGAGCGGCCGCGACCATTGATCAGGTTCATGGCGCTCGGTTTCTTGTCCACGCACATATTCCCTGATTCCGAGATGAAAACGGCTGCAGGGTACTGCTCGCTGACGACCTTGCCGAGACGTTTTCCAGCGACGGTGATCATGTTCATCCCCATGGCGTCACCTGTCGTCGCATGCAGACGCAACCATACGTTGCGACCGACGACGACCGGTTGGATCGACGACATGGACAGATGCTTGCTGGTATGATGCGCCTCCCTGAAAAGCATCTGACGATGTAGATCAACCCAATTGAAGAAAGCATGCGCTTCTCGTGCGCTCGGAAGGGTGAAGAGAAGAGAACGTGTCTGGCATTCCTGGAATACGGTGACGGTCGCGCCGCCGCTCTTCTCAATCGTTTTGCAGCCGCGATTGACAGACGCGACCAGCGCGCCCTCGGTCGTCGCGAGAGGGATGTGGCAAGAGGAAGCCATGTCTTTTCCCTTCACCGTCAGAGGTCCTGCCACGCCGATCGGAACCGTCACCTGCCCTATCATCGCCTCGATGTTTGCGTCACAGGAGCCAGCGTCGAGGACGATGCCACCAATGGCATCAAGCGACCCCGTGCTTGTCCTGCGTCCGTTCCTGCCCTTGCCTTCTGTGATCTTGGCCTCCAGGGCAGCTCGCCGCACACGGACGGCGGCGTCTTTCCCGACGAGCTCATCGAGCCGACGCAAAGATATCTTGCCGGCTATCGCCTGCTCGAGCGCTTCCCTCTCCTGTTCAGACAATTCTGAATCAGACAAGTCGGAATTTGTAGCCATAATGGATGACCCCCTGCACCCCACGTTCCATGATCTTCCGGAACACCATGTCAACCCTCTGTCCGATAGCGACATCAGTCTCATCGCAATCCACGATCTGCGCCGTGAGCTTCGGCCCTTCGTCCAATTCGATGACGGCAAGGATATAGGGCACATCCCTCGCCGGGATCTCCGCGGTATCGGTGTCACCAGTCCCTTGCGTCCTGATGATGGTGAATGTGACAATCTTTCCCTTGCCCTCGAACCGGTGAGGCCGAAGCACGGTGTCTCCGCAGGATCGGCAGACATCCCGGTGCGGGAAATGATGCTGCCCGCAGGCTGTACAGCTGACTCCAGTCAGGTTATAGTGCTCCGGGATCGCCCGCCATGTCCTTGATACTGACAATCATATCACCACGTTGTCCAGATTCTGGATCCGATTCTTGGTCTTGATCTTGCTCTTGATCAGGCTGAGTTTTTTAATCATTCGTCTCATGGTTCTCTGGATAAGATGTGCACCACTGCGGTCCCACCGCTGCCGCCGACATTTTGGCACAAGGCATTCTCGGCTCCGGTGTTGCGTTTGCCCGCATCACCCCTCAATTGGAGGACTGCCTCGATGGCCTGGGCGATGCCTGAGGCACCGACAGGATGGCCTTTGGCCTTGAGGCCACCAGAGGGATTGATCGGGATCTGACCGCCGATCCTGGTCTGGCCGTCGATAGTGAAGCTGCCGGCAGAACCTCTCGGCACGAAACCGATGTCCTCCAACGCGAGCAGCTCAGCGATGGTGAAACAATCATGGACTTCCGCCATCTGGATGTCTTTGAGTCTCATGCCGGCCTGGGACAGAGCCTGCTTCGTCGCATGCACCGTGGCCTGAAGCGTGAGCAGATCCTTCCGGTCATGGAGTGCGATGGAGTCTGTCGCATGCCCGCTCCCCCGTATCCATACAGGGGTGTCAGTGAGCTCCCTGGCTTTCTCCTCGCTGGCGAGAACGATAGCGGCCGCGCCGTCAGATACAGGGGAGGCGTCGAGGAGCTTCAGAGGATCGGCTATCTTGGGCGAAGCCATGACGTCATCGATCGTGATGCGCTTCTGGAAATGCGCGAGAGGATTATGGACCGCAAACTCATGGTTCTTGACCGCGACGTCTGCCATCTCCTCTTCCCTCGTATGGTACTTGTGCATATGCAGACGTGCCATGAGCGCATAGATGCCAGGGAAGGTCGCGCCGAAGATGCCTTCGCGCTCGGTGTCAGCTGCGGTCGCGAGCGCTCTTGAGACTGTCGAACTGGAGAGGTCAGTCATCTTCTCGACACCGCCGACGACGGCGATATCATGGGTGCCTGAAGCGACATCCATGTGGGCCTGGCGCAATGCGAGACCTCCTGATGCGCAGGCGGCTTCGACACGTATGCTGGGGATATGCTTAAACCCAGCGTGGTCTGCGAACATGCTTCCAAGATGCTCCTGATTGACGAAGAGGCCGCCGGACATGGTACCGCCATACATCACGCCCACATCCCCCTGATGGACGCCGGCGTCGCGGACAGCTTTGATGCCTGCCTCGACAGCGAGGCTGACCAGCGAACGGTCCCAGAGCTGTCCGAAACGTGTCATCCCGACACCGACTATCGCGACCTTTCTCATCGGCCCACCACCTTGACCTTCTTGAGGTATTCAGCGTATGAGAGATACCGCTTTTTTCCGATCAGCGAAGAGAGCGAAGGATTCTTGGATTGAATGTTTGTGATCGCATCCGTGACGGTGAGATCGAAGCTGTCGCTCCCTGCGCCTGATCCGTATGAGGTGAGCAGGATGCGGTCGCCTGGCTTCGCTGATTCCAGTACAGAGACCAGCCCCAACAAGGAAGCACCGGAATATGTGTTACCGATCTTGGTCACCAGCAGACCTGTATCGAGCTGGGTTTTGGAGAATCCGAGCTTCTTGCCGGCGCGGAGAGGGAACTTTCCGTTGGGCTGATGGAACACCGCATGAGTATAGTCCGCAGGCGCGGTGCCCTGCTCTTTCAACATGGCCTTGGTCGCGCTGATCACATGACGGAAATATGCCGGCTCACCGGTGAAGGCGCCGCCATGCGCAGGGAACCGTTCATGCGCACGACGCCAGAAGTCAGGGGTGTCGGTCGTGAATGAGAGCGTGTGGTTGATGGTGGCGACGACATTCTCAGTGCCGATGAGGAAGACCGCTCCGCCTGCTGCGGCGGTGTACTCCAATGGATCGCCAGGAGGTGATTGGGCAGTGTCGCATCCGCCGGCGAGACCGGTCTTTGCCATGCCGGCCTTGACCATCGCGAGCGCTGCCTGCATGGCGGCCGTCCCGCCCTTGCAAGCGAATTCGAAATCTGCGGTGGTGTATCGTGGCGGCAGATTGAGCGCAGCCCCCACGATTGTGCCTGTGGGTTTGACCGCATACGGGTGTGATTCACTTCCGATATAGACCACGCCGATGTCTTCTGCAGAACAGGAGGATGCTGATAGGGCACGACGTGCCGCCTCCACCGCTATCGTCGCCGTATCCTCATCAATATCAGGCACGGATTTCTCTGTGATGAGAAGACTCTTCTTGATCTGGGCAGGATCGCCCCCCCATACCTTCGAGATCTCTTCTACCGTGAGCCGATAACGCGGGACGTAGGCTCCCCAACTGACGATACCCGCCTTCGCACTACTATGTGGCATGCTCCCTCTCGACTTTTCCATTTTCCAGATCGGTGCCCGGTTTGCCCGGTTATGTCTGGCACCGGATCATACGTTGCAATGGATGATGTATAGGTAGTTCTCCTGCGACACCTTTGCGGGTCTGCAGAACGCTGATGCGCATGGCGCGGACGTTCAGCCGCACTGACGCATTTGATGACAATAATGATGTGGTGGACAGGACCTTTTTATTTATTATGGTCCAAAGATAGGATGATTGCTTCAATATTCAACCGCACGCCGTATACAGCCAGGCTCATTTGAGCCGGTTCTGTCCCAAGGTCACATACGGCATATTCCCGATGCGGGTATCGAGCACCAGCAATCCCTGACTGTCGATCCAATCGGCGAGCTTGACCCGTTCTGCCTCATCCTTGCAGATCGCGAGGATCGCATCCCCTCCTCCTGCGCCGACAAAGTGGGCCGCCGCCGCTCCGTGTTCCCTGAGCCCATTGAGCAGCATCGTGTGCTTTTCGGTCTCGATCGGTGCGCCGCTCAGGATGCCTAGCTCCTTCCGCTTTTCCCAAGATGTGGAAAGAGCGGCGCATATCTCCCCAGACGGGCCGGATCCGATTGTGCGATAGACGTCCCGGTTTATCTTTTCGTATGATCCCATGAACGCCGAGTACTCCGCGGGAGATGAGGACTTCCACTCCCGTACCTTGTTGACCATGGCGATTGTCGAGGCGGACTCCCCGGTGAACGCGGTGAGCGTCAGCAAGGATTCTGGCCAGGAGAAGATCGCAGGCGTACTTGCCGTGATGTCCTTATAGGTCATCATCGTGCCGGAAGCAGGGAGATCAGGAGCGATGAACACATGCGCTCCGTAACAGCTCGCCGCGATGTCGTAGTTGCTGCCTATCCCTCCCTGGGCATTCCTATGGGCGGCGCACGCGACAGCGTACACCGCATCACGATCGTCCACATGAGCCATGCGTAGCATCATGGCAGTGAGCGCGACCGTCGACGCGGCAGAGCTTCCGAACCCTGTCTTCGTGCCGTCAGGACGGGTCATGGTCTCGTCATTCGTCAAGGTGATCTCCATCTGAGGGATGGCGATGTCTTTGTCCCTCAGGAACTCCGCGCACATACCGATGGCGTGCAGGATGAATGCTGCACCCGAGGGGATACCATCAGGCAGGGCCAACTCAGGTCCTTCTTTTTCCAGCTGAGAAACAGGAAAAGATATGTCCATCTTGAACTGAGGGGAGATGATCCGCAAAGCAGGTTCAGGTATTCGGCGGGCTTGCGCGGTGACACCGCTGTCTACATTCATGACCACACCCATATTCCCTGGCTCGAGGATGGCGTATCCGCCGCAGAGCAATATCTTGCCGAACGCCTTGATCCGGAGAGGTGATTCTTCGTCTGTGGACATGGTATCAGAACAAGTGGTCATCGATAAGCCTCGCTCCTTCTCCCAGACCGGAGACGAGATGCGGAAACCCGCCGAGGCGTCCTATCATCTCGAGTATCTTCGGGAGATGTTCCTCTTTGGTGATGATGTGCGCATTCGGTCCGGCGTCGAACGTGTATGCGGCCACCATTTCTCCGTCGCTGTTCAGTCTCTTGACGGCTTCGATGATGCGGAGCGAATCTTCGGTCAGATATCGGACGCTCGGTGTGGTGTCCGCGATGCATGCATGGAGCTCATCGCTGTCTTCCATGATGGACGTTGAGAGAGTGGAGAAGTCTTTGTCTGCTATCGCGTCACGGACTGTGCCGAGACGGATTGGGAGGTTCTTTATCCTCTCTTTGTACAATGCGCTTGTCTCGACCGTGGCCTCCATTCCTTGTCTTGAGCTGATTGTCTTCTCCTCAGCGCTGACCAGCAGGATGACATCGCGAAGCTCTGGCCAGTGCGTCTCTGGCTGGAGCTGGACAGCATAGGTGTCATCCCATTCGCTGAATCCTCCGATCACTGAGCGGCAGGCGCTTCCGGATCCCTGACGGGCCAGAGCAGACAATTCTTCAGGCGTTTTGGAAAGTGAGAGGGCTCCGGATGCCGCCACGGCCAGCGCTGCGAAACCTGACGCCGATGATGCGATGCCTGACCCGGTAGGGAAGGTGTTGATGGAGACGACCTTGGCCCGGGTCGAGATGCCTCTCTCCTGCCTCAGGATGTCCAGGAATCGGCTCACCCGTTCGAGCTTCGTCCCTCCGGTCGGTGCATAGTTGAGCACGAGCTCATCTTGTGCAAGGGAACCTGAGAACTCCACAGTCGTAGTCGTGCTCACGCCGTCGTCCAGAGTCATGGAGATGCTGGCATTCATCGGTAGGATGAGAGCGGTATCGCGTTTCCCCCAGTATTTGATGAACGCTATGTTCGACGATGCCACTGCTGTCGCTTTCATGCTATCAGTTTCCATGCGATCGGGTAGACAGAAGGGATTAATAAACGTTTTCCTGCTCATGGTTATCGACGACAGGCAGAAGGAAACCGCTGCATTAATAAAGACCGAATCTTTCCGTGAAAGTGAAATGCGCATCGGATTGCTGCTTGCCGGGGGGCAAGGAAAAAGGGCGAATGCAGGGCAGAGCAAAGCCTTGCTCAGCATCGGTGGCAGGCCGTTGATCGATTATTCGCTGGCGGTCCTTTCCACCCACTCTTCTATCGATTCCATAGTCATCGTCATAGAGAAAGACCTTGGAGCGATCATCAAGAAGCTGCTGTCCACCGATAAGAAGGTCGTCATGGTCGAACCTGGCAGGGAACGCCAGGATTCGGCGTTTCTTGGATTGAAGGCGGCAGGGAATATCGCCGCAGAGACCGGCGACAAGGACCATCTTGTCGTCATCCATGACGCGTCGAACCCTTTCATCACCGCAGAAGACGTGTCTTCCGTCATCCGCGTGGCAGAACAGGACGGCGCAGCCACATGCGGTGTCGCCAACGATGAACCCCTCCGCCTGGTACGCTCGGGCAAGACCGATGATATCATTGGCGGCAAGGGTGTCTGGCGGCTGCGGACCCCGTTCTGCGGCAAGCTCGAGATATTGCAGAAGGCCTATGCAGACGCGTTCTCGAGCGGGATGTATCATGACGACGACACAGCTCTGGTCATGCGCTCCGGTAAGGATGTGACTGTGGTTCCGACATCGACTTTGAACACCCGGATCGTCTCGGAACTCGACATCAGGAGAGCCGAGCACATCATGGGATTGCATCAGATCAGGTCTTGGAAAGGAAGTGGTGATCATGACGAAGACTAATGCGCTGACCATGCACCTCGACCAGTTCAACAAAGACCTCAAGCGATTCCTCGAGGGCAATCTCTGCGGTGAAAAAAAGTTCTCAGCATCACTTTTCAGAGCGACGATAGACTATGCCGCGCTGCGGGGTAAACGGCTCAGGCCCCTGCTCTTCATCGCATGCTACCATGCGCTTGGCGGCAAACGGGACGTATTTCCTTTAGGGATCGCGATCGAACTGCTCCACACTTCATCGCTCATCCACGACGACATCATGGATGAGGACGACACCAGGAATAACATCCCTTCGGTGCACCGCGCCGCAGAGGACTGGATAGCCGCGAACAAGAAGAGCCTGTCAGGAAATGGCAAAGGACGCCTGTTCAGAGGCCAGGGCGCGCGCATCGGCGCAGGATCTGCCATCATCTGCGGCAATCTCATGTTCACGCTCGGCATCCAATCCGTACTCTCCTTCAAATGCAATGATTGCCGGACCACTGAATTGGTCAAGCTCTACACCGAGGCATACCGGAACCTCAACGAAGGGCAGCTGTTCGATGTGTCGTCAGAGATGCTCGACGAGTTCTCAGCCAGGGACTATTGGCAGATGGTGGAGAAGAAGACAGCGGTGCTTTTCACATTGGCCTATGATATGGCCGCTGCCGTGACCGGTCGGTCGCTGTCCCGGCTGGGAAGCACGGTGCGCGATCTGGGACTGGCCTTCCAGCTCGTCGACGATCTTCTGGATCTGGATCCGGACAAGGAGAAGGGACGGGTGTCAGGCAGGGCATTGCCGCTCAAGAAACGGACATTGCTCCGATTGTATACCGAAGAGAAGGCAGGCAAGCTTCCTGACCGGGCGGATGCAATCAGGAAGGTGATGATTGCGGAGGGATCGGTCGAACGCGTTGCCGGAGAGGCCGAAGCGCTCATCAGGAAAGCGATGGACAGCTTGAGACGGTCAGGGATCAAGAGCCAGCTCCAGGAGCCCTTCGAAGAATGGGCAGGACTGCTTCAGGGAAAGATCGAGAAGAGCAGGAGTCTATAAGATAAGTGATAAGGCGTTTTGAAAATTCCTATTTACCGAACCGTCTCTGCCGGCTCTGGTATTCGGCGATACACGCTTCGAAGTCCTTCTTCTCGAACTCCGGCCACATCTTATCCAAGAAAATCCATTCAGAATACGCGCCCTGATAGGGCAGGAAATTCGATGTCCGCATCTCGCCGCCAGTACGGATGATGAGATCCGGCTCGTCTTCGAAGTACAGGTTGCGGGAGAAGCATTCCTCATTGATGGCTTCGACGTCCAAGGTCCCGGCCTTGATCTGCTCGGCTATCCTCTTGGTCGCGTCGACTACCTCAGCACGGCCCCCATAGGCCATGGCGAAATTGACTATGAAGGTCTTGTGGTCCTTCGTGACCTCCATGACCTCTTTGATACGGTCCTGCACCGCCTGCGGGAAGAGATAGAGCCGTCCGATCACATTGACACGGACATCATGCTTTTTCAGTTCCTCATCGTCTTTCAAACGGTCGAACTCCTTGACGAAAAGCTCCATGAGGTAGTCGAACTCCTCCTTCGGCCGGTCGAAGTTCTCGATAGAGAATGTGTAGAGCGTAATCTCTTTGGCACCGGCGTCCCGCGACCACTCAAGGATCTCCTTGACCTTCTTCGCACCCCATTCATGGCCTTTCCACGGCTTCATCATGAGCCGGCGGGAGAACCGCCTATTCCCATCAGGGATGATGCCTATGTGCTTGGGGACCTTGGTAGCCTCTCGACTCATAGTGGGAAATGGAGACAATGGGGATTTATAAATATTTGGGTCAGGAGCGCCTGTAAAGCTCATGGGCATAGGACAGCAGATCGAGGGATACGACGGTTCTTAAGGCTCTCAAGGTAGGGTTTTATCGTTCGGCTGGTTCGCTCAGATTCGGCGCTGCTCAAGATTCCTGTCTGTGGTGATATCGAGGAGACCACCCATGCGGCAAAGGCATGAGCCGATCTTCTATTGTCCTCTCAATCTCAGTTCGTCCCCAAGACTTCGCTGAGATGCGTCCATAACGAGTAACGAGAAATAGCCTCCATAAACGAATTACCTGATAACACCCGGAAAGATTCTGTTTGATGAAGAAAACTTCATCCAATGGGTGTTAATTGCAATTTGAGATTTGGGCTAAAATTAAAAGGGGCAAGAAGTAAAATAGAAACATTTATATACTACTAGATAGTAACAATAAATATGTTAGGATTTAATCGAGAATATGGAATTGGAAAAAACCTTGCTACAGGTTTATGTTATTTAGCTGCAGCTGATTTTATTCAAGCCCAATTCACAGGTCAATATATTTCAGACCATTTAGGCACAAGAATGACTGATATTCCTGGATGGATAACAGATGCAGGTGTTTTCGCAACTGGATTATTGACAAGATATAATTTTTCAAGAATGAATGATTCTAAAAAAGAAAAAGTCGACTCAACACCTATTAAAAATCTTGATGAAATATAATAACTTCTTGCCCTCTATTCTCTTAATTAATGGAACTTCGTTCTTGATGTAACGCCCAAATCTCAAACTTCTCACTTCGTTCGACCACGCTGCGCTCTCGCCTATCGGCTCGGGGCAATTAACATGGACAGGGTTCAATAATGCGACGTTTTAGTGCCTTTAGTCCTGCATAAGTCCGGTTTTTCGGAAACCTTCCGAATCAACCTTATTAACGTGGCTTTCTTAATTAAGGAGATGATGGAAATGAATGTCCTTGAGAAAGTCAGGAAAGTTAAGGTTTTGATTGAGAAAGAGCTTGGCTTAGATGAAGCTGCTTTGTTAAAGCTGTTGTCAAAATTGTCTAATAAATGGCAGTATAGAAAGAATAAAAGACGAGGCATTGCTCTCGATAAAGAAGAACTTGCCTTGTATGATCTCTTAGTCAGGAACTGCTACAACCCGTCTACCGTCTATAAATGGCTACTTCTTGAAAGAAGCCCGGATGATATTAAGCATAAATTGAAGGAAGGTCTTATCGGCGTTAAGGACGCTTATTTTCAAAAAGATTATTTTGGTTACAGCAACATCTTTACTTCACGACCTTTTAACGTAGTTGAAGTAAGAGCAGATGAGCAGACAAAAACAGATTCGCGTAATGTTCGCTATGACGGGACGTATTATTTTGTAAATAATTTAGATGATTGTAAGATAACTTTGTTTACGCATTTTGAGAACATTACTCAAGAGTGCGACTTGTCTTTTGAGAAAACCACGTTGGCAATATCCACTGACAAGTTAGGTTATTATGA
>JBDRHG010000017.1:0-94887 GCA_043817075.1 archaeon
TGCGTCGGCTACACCACGCACTCAATTTTTTATTCTCAAAATATAAGAAATTATTGTCCAGCTCGGGTATCGACACCGCAATTCTCTACGGGTCTCGCTACGCTCGACCCGCAAGGGTTCTTGCGGACCCTCGCACTAAAGGTGATATCATAATCAGTTCTCATGCAAAGACCAAGATGATACAACGACAGAATAATAAATATGAAGTAATAAGGAATATTACGAATCCGATCCGTTTAGCATATGCTATCAGAGGGAAATCTAATAGATCCTCTGATGAGAGATTCGATTGCTATTTCGAGTATAGTAAAACCCAATGCCACAGATATGTTTTAGTGCTGCATCAGAATGTTATTATCATCACGGTGATAAAGATAAATAGGCGATGGCAAAGAACCATCGAAGCTAAACTGAAAGGGAGTGCGGAAAAATGATCAGAAAAATGAAAGTTGACTATGATTCCGAGAATGACAGTTTGTTCATCTATGATCCAAAACTGAAATCAAAAGCAAGTGTCGAGATTAATGACCTGATTATTGACTACAGCGCAAAGAAAGATATCTCCGCGTTTGAGCTCTTGAATGCATCTAAATTCTTCAGCGATCTCAGTCAGAAAGATTCCGTATTGACTAAAGACAGGCTTAGGAAGATTCTTGAATGTAAGGTGGATATTATCCCCAGAAACAATTTCTTCATGATCAAATTCATCTTCGTCTTAAGGTCTAAAGAGCAGGTGGTAGCGCCAATTATGGTGCCGACGATTAACGAACCGAGTCCGGCTGCGATTGTCTAAGGTTATCCCTCCCACCCCAGACCGAAGCTGAGATCGGGAAAACCATTGATGATCCTGATGTCGGTATAGATATCGCACGCAACTATGAGAAACCGATTGTCATCGTCAGCGGCAACTCCGAAGGCACGGTCGCTGGTATGATGGATGGAGACCTCGCTCCTCGATGGAAGAAAGACATCCAATATGCACTTAAGTCATATATGGATGAGCAGCTCTTGCCCGCACTCCAAGCGATTCAGCCGTACATCCAGAAATAAACGGCTCTGAATGGCCTTGTGTCGGCATAATGATAGCCGCAAAGCTCTTAAACCCCTCCTTCCCATAACCTTCCATGCCGTCCCCGCGACTCACCAGGACCGCCCATCTCATCCTCAACAGCTTCTTCCTCCGCAAGAGGGGAGGCAAGCAAGAATCCCCAGAAAATCTTTTCTCTCGCGTGGCTGACCAGGTGGCCCTCGCGGAATATCGCTTCTCCCAGCACAAGAAGACCCAGGTCTGGCTCAAGAAAAAGAAGACGACGTTCCCCCATCTCACGCTCGAATCTCAATTCAGGAAGGAAGCGCTCAAAGATCCCAACACCAAAGCCACCCGTGACCGCTTCTGCGACCTGCTCACCAGCCTACGATTCATCCCCAATTCCCCTACCTTGATGAACGCAGGCAAGAAGATGCAACAGATGGCGTCATCATTCGCTATCCCCATCGACGATTCGCTCGACAATATCTTCCACTCACTCCAGCAAGCCGCTTTAGTCCACCAATCCGGCGGCGGCACCGGCTTCTCGTTCTCACGACTCCGCCCCAAAGGATCAAAACTGAAAACGATAGGCGGCTACACCACCGGACCACAGGCATTCATGCGCATCTTCGACGCCGCGACAGAAGAGGTCAAGAAGGGCGGCATCAGGCGAGGCGCAAACATGGGCGTCCTACGGGTCGACCATCCCGACATCGAGGATTTCGTGGTGATGAAACGCGGCGGAAACCGCGAGCTCCAGAACTTCAATATCTCGGTCGGTGTGACGGATGAGTTCATGCGCGCCGTAAAAGACCGCAAGAGCATCTGGCTACGCAATCCCGTCACCAACAAGCGCGACAAGAAGATCGCGGCCTCTCGCCTCTTCAAGCTCATGGCAGAATCGGCCTGGGCATGCGGAGACCCAGGCGTGCTCTTCCTCGATCGCATCAACCGTCACAATCCCACGCCTGCAGAAGGCATCATCGAGACCACGGACAGCTGCGGCGACATGCCCCTCCTGCCATACGAGGCCGCAGTATTAGGAGCGGTCAACCTCTCCCGCATGACCAACCACGGACACGTCGACTGGGAGCTCCTCGCCGACACCACGAAAGATGCCATAAGATTCTTGGATGATTGCATCGAGATCACTACCTGGCCGCTGGAAGAGACCGAAAAAGTGGTCAAGCGCAACCGGAAAGTCGGCCTCGGCGTCATGGGCCTGGCCGACATGCTCATCCTCTTAGGTCTCCCCTATGATTCAGAGGAGGGCGTCGCCATGGCAGAGCAGATCATCGCCTTCATCAATAAACATGCCGACGAGGCATCGGAATCCCTCGCAAAAGAGCGTGGCGTCTTCCCAGCATGGAGGGACAGCATCTACAACCAGACATCAAAGCAGTTCGCCGGCGACCACCGCCGCTTCCGCAATGCCACCCGCCTCACGATCTCGCCCACCGGCACCACGAGCCTCATCGCCGGCTGCTCGTCCGGCATCGAACCATTGTTCGCCATCTCCTACACAAAACACCTATCCACCGGCCAGGCCATAACCACACTCCATCCTCTGCTGCGCGACACTCTCCGCCGTTCCGGCATGCTCAACCAGGAGAACCTCGAACGCATCCAGAACTACGGCTCCCTGACTGCGATGCAGGATCTCCCTGCCCGGATCAGACGCATCTTCCCCACGGCTCGAGACATCTCGGCAACCTGGCATCTCCGCATGCAGGCAGCGTTCCAACGCCATGTGGGAAACGCGGTCTCCAAGACCGTCAACCTCCCCAGGGATGCGACGATCAGGGAGATCAGCCGCATCTTCTCCCTGGCCTACGATCTCGGCTGCAAAGGGGTGTCGGCGTACCGCGAAGGAAGCCTCGCAGGCGAAGTCCTCACCCAGGGTGAGAATCCTGACCAACGTCTGCTATTCGACTTCTACTGATATGGCCGCCCAGGCACCATAAACTATATAATGGGCGACTCTCGCCTTATGGACGATGATAATCGGCCTTACCGGAAGGAATGCGTCAGGGAAAGGCGAGATAGCCTCCTACCTCGCTTCCAAGGGATTGGAGTCCCACTCCCTCTCTGACGCCATCCGTGACGAAGCAACATCCCGCGGCATGGAACATTCTCGCGAGAACCTCATCGCCATGGGCAATGAGCTCCGTCAGGAGCACGGCCCAGGAGTGTTAGGCAGAAAAATCGCTGAGAAGATCAAGGGCGACGCGGTCGTGGACAGCATCCGAAACCCCTCTGAGATCGAGGAGCTGAAGAAACTGAAAGGTTTCACCCTTCTAGGCGTCGACGCCCCTATCGAGACCCGCTTTGAGAGGGCCCAGGAACGCGGCCGTTCTGAGAACGCGACTACCCTCGACGAGTTCCGTGAGATGGAAGAGAAGGAGAACTCCACTGACGCTGCGGCCCAGCAATTGAATGCATGCTTCGAGGAGGCCGACATACTCATCGAGAACGACGGCTCGATAAAGGATCTCCATACGAATATTGACAAGATTATCGAAAGACTCAAGGGTGATGCTGATGAATGATAAGCGAGTGAGCTGGCAACAGTATTTCATGAATATCGCAAAAGAGGTGGCCACGAGGTCGACCTGCGACCGCAAGTTCGTGGGTGCGGTCATCGTGCGCGACAAGACCATCCTATCGACGGGCTACAATGGTTCCATCAGAGGTCTGCCGCACTGCAATGAAGAGGGCCACGAGATGGAGGACGGCCATTGCGTGCGCACCATCCACGCGGAGGCCAACGCCATCGTCCAGGCGGCCAAGAACGGCGTCGGAATCGACGGCGGTGAGATCTTCGTCACCGCTTCGCCCTGCTATTACTGTTTCAAGCTGATCGCCAACTCGGGCATCAAGAAGATCTATTTCGGCGAGTTCTACAGGGACGTACGCATCCACGATCTCTCCCAGAAGCTAGGCATCGAGCTTGTCGACATGAGCAAAGGTGATGCATGATGGACATTGAGAAGACCATGAAAGTAAACAAACTCATCGCAGAACTCAAGAAGCACAAGGTACTGGGCGGCATCGACGCGGTCGCTCGCGCCCATGAGATTGTGCACGACGGAGAGAAACCTGAAGAACAGCCTCAAGTCCCCAAAGGACAACCGGTTCCCGATTCTGCTCCAGAAGCTATGATGATCGCGTTGGCCGAGACCACTACGATGGTCCGCGCCGAGCTCGACCTTCTCAAGCGCGCCATCCTTTCGGTGGACGAAGAGGTCGGAGAGCTCAGGCAGAAGGTCGCGGCGCTGGAGTCCCGCCCTGTCCAGACAGCGCCCCCGCCGGCTCCTGTAAAGGAGGAGCAAGCCACATTGGAGAAACCCGCTGCAGAGGAACCCAAGAAAGAAGCGAGCGGCAACGACCATCCACGTTCAGGCGGGTTCTCCGAGGACGACGTCTCCATCGAGAAGATCTTCTACGCCGGGAAGAAGTGATCACAGCATCATATAGCTCTGTGCAATGATCGTCATGTAGAGGACAGAATTCCCCAACACATAGGTCTCTACCACCGCCCCTATGATGAGGATGATGACGGCCAGAAGGAAGAGCATGAAATTATAGCGGAAGACTTCCCAGAACCGCTGGGAATCGAACCGTTCCAACAACACATCTTTTGATATCACTCCTCCGGATATAGCTGCCAGTATGTACGCCAATATCTCTATAAGCGCATGCGGCCCCACGATGAGCAGCACGAGCAACAACACCCAGAAAGGGGAGACGTTCGATATCGCTGCAGCGTTCCTGGCGGTCACGCCGAAGATGGTGCCCCACAAGGACGCGTTCCAGGTGATCAGGAAGATCGCGCCGTCGCCGGTGAGCAAAGACACGAAGAAACAGGCGAGAAGCACCCACCAATTGTTGAGGAGGATCTTGTAGAACAATGAATCGATGAAGATGGCCCCTCCGCTCAGGTCGCGGAGCTCGAGCTGGTCCCGGAACAGCTGGTTGACCTGGAATGATGGCAAGAGGATGGATGCGATCGAGTATACCAGGAAGATACCGAGCGTGATCATGAGATAGGTCTTGACGAAATCCTTGTTGTCGAGGAAGAGCCGACGGAAAGAAAATCGCTTCTCCTGTTCCTCCATCCGTTCTTCGATAGAGAAGAGCTTGTAGAGCTCAGGCAACATGAGCAGCGCGACGAAAGCGACCGAGACCAGGCTCGGGTCGCCGGGGAAGAGCACCGCGGCCATCGCGATTCCGATGACCGAGTACATCACGCCGAGCAGGAATCCATAGATGGCGCGGCGTTCGAGCCAATTCTCGGGGAAGATGTGCTCCAGGACCATTGAGGTATCTGGGAAAAGGCAGTATAAAAACGTTGTGATGGACTCAAGATAGACGAATCAGTGTTGATAATCAACAGAGAACGAAGAAACAGACATATTTTTTCCGAAGACACGCTGCCTGACGACCTGCAGATCAAGATTGACCCATGCCGATCAGCAAGAAGACACCATGCTCACGGGCATGCTGGAAAGGTTGTCTCCGCACACATACTGAAGTATGCTAAAAGCTCACTTGGAGAAAAGCCGACCCAACACATCCATGGTGTACAGCACCATGGCATGGGCCTGCTCCCGGGATGGAGAGAACGGTTCCCGTTTCTTGTGCACCGACGATACCCGCACCTGATTGATCAGATGTATTTGTTCGGTGATGCCCGGGTCGAAACCGAAATCCTTCTCCCGGAGTTTCGCGATGAGCTTGCCCAGGCCGATCCCCGGATTGGTCTCAAGGATGTCCTGGCCGGTGACGTCATAGTATTTACGATGGAGCGCGACCTCGAGGATACGGCCGCAGAGGATGGTGACGGAACGATAGCAGCCGGCGTCGAAGCATTTCTCGATCTCTTGGACGTCGAGCATCATCTCTGCCGAGATCTCCAGCGGCAGGCGAGGCAAAGAAACCGAGAACCCTTGAGCCTCTTTGATCTTCGGTACGGTCTGCCGGATACGGGTGGCGATGTCCAACAATGCCATTTTCTCTCCGCCCGCGTATAACTGTGACACCTGCTTTACCAAGGGCGAGAGTTCCTCAACAACATCTTCATTGCCCTTGCATAGCAGATCCAGATTCAGTCGTGAGAACTCGTCGACGACATTCTTGAGGTCGCGCTTGTAGTACAGTTCTCGGCTCCGCTTGAAGTCCGCGTACGCGGTGCCCGGAGCGTCAGGCTCCAGCTCGCCATCGATGACCTGCACCGACGCGACCAGCCTATCCGCCAACGAGATGAGGTGTTTTCTCATACGCTCCCCTCCTTGTCTTGCCCGACTGCGGCAGGTTTCTTATCGGATGACGTATCAGCTGGCGCCTTATCTCCGGTCTCCGTCCCGGCACCGTCTTTCGCCGCAGGCTTCTTCTTGGGCGCCGACTCCTGCAACGCTTCCATCTTCCTTCGCACATACTGCACAGGGTTCTTGATGTAGCGGCAGAGGTTATCAGGTTGGCACACACCGAAATCCTTGTAGTACATCTTATTGTCGCAATTCGGCGGCATCTTTGTCGTCTTCTGCTGTCGGTGGTATCGGAGATGCCCCTTGATATTGACCTCGCGGAGCGGTTCATGGTTGCGGGCATTCCATTCAGCCAACAGTTTCTCTATGTCTTCATACCCCCAACCGACACTGCGCAAGAAATTGACCAGCACGAACATGCTCCGTTTCTTGCCATCCTTGATCCCTTTGAGCATGATGATGATGCATGGCGGAAAAAGCGCTTCGGGCGCTTTCTCGCCGATGGCCTCGAACGCTCGGACGTGATCACCCTTCTCGTCACCAGGGTCCTCCCGCGGCTTGAAGTCGACTGCCTCACGGACGAGGGTGTCGGCCTCGCCAGATATCGTGGATGAGTCGTCGAGGAATACCCTGTCAGACACCTTGAGCGTCTCTGAGTTCGCGTCGTCCCGGTCGAACTCCTGTATGCGGTCGGGATCGACCGGCACTGAGACCAACCCGCTCTTCTCATGCAATGAATACACGCTACGATAGAGATGACGGCTAGAGACGAGCGCAGTGTCGATCTTGAGATTGTACCTGCTGACGAATTGTTTGCCCTTGCAGGAGCTGCATGCGTCCGTCGCGCCCATCGATGGCTTGGTCATATGCTTGCCGCATTTCCCGCAGATCAGATACCTGGTGTCAGCAGGCGCCTTCTGTCTAGAATCGCAATGCTCGCAGATGAATTCGATCTCCTGCGAATTGGTCGGAGCATGCGCGCCGCATTTCACGCACACGACGTCCATGACGACCTTGCTGCCCTCTTTTCGCATGAGCTCGGCTAGCGCCGGGATCGACCGCAGTCGCTTGCTGACCGCGAATCCGTTCTCCGGACTGTCGATGTAATAGGTGAGATATTCCACTATCCGCCTCGGACCGTCAGGGAACCAGGACGCTATGTCCTTCTCCTTGAGGTCCGCGTCCATCACACGCGATGAGAACGCGGCGAACGGAACGCCGATATGGAAACCCTTGTTGCCGGAGAACTTGGCCGTGACGCTAGAGACTCCGTGTGCGCGAAGCGCCTTGACCATGGCATCCGTGATGATGAGGGTCGATTCCCATTCCTCGAAATCGATGTCGATGACGAGATCCCATCCTGTCCTGAGCGCATCGTGATCAGCGATCGACATCCCGGTGACGATGCCGAGCGGGTTTGCCCAATGCTCCTCAGAGACATGGAAGGAAGAGACGCCGTTCTGGACGAAGGATAGGATATCGGCAGGGAAGGCAAGCATGTCCGGTCGCTTCCCGAAACCTCCTTTGAGGAAACGGGTGCCTACCTCGCGCGAGCGAGCGTTGGCCAGGATGGCTTCCTGCACATCCCGACGCTTGTAATGGAGCAACAATGTGGACAACGACAGCATATTCCACAGAAACGTTTATATTTTTTTAAGGGTTGTGCTTCCGACATGGAGCGGAAATTAGGCATGGCCAAGGATGATAAGGGCGATACCGTATCAGTCGAACGGGTCAGAGACGCCCCTGAGAGCCGATACAGCTGTCCCCGCTGCGGAAAAGAGGTCGTGGCGAAGCTGGGATCAGAGAGAGTGTGGCATTTCGCCCATAAGGAGGGTGATTGCCGGCCTCCAGGACAGCCCGGAGAAGAACGTTTCGTCTCCAAAGGCCTCATGAGCTATGGGGAGGGCACCACGACGCTCGATGAGATGCCGGTGGAATTCAATCCGGATATCAGCAATTGCCCGTCCTGCAAGACCTCGATGCACAAGGAGGCGATGGTCGAGGTCAAGGAAGGGCTTTTCGTATGCAAGGGATGCTATCGATCGATGGACCGAAAGGGGCTGGAGGAGCTTGGAGACCATCGCTGAATGGGCCGACGCCCTGGACCGATCCGCTACCGCCATCGTGGTGGAAGGCAAGAACGACGAGGCCGCACTGCGTGCTCTCGGCGTCCGCAACAAGATATTCCAGCTCACCGGTAACGCCCTCTTCGAAGCGGTCGAGGATGTCGTAGCCGAAGAGAAGGAGGTCGTCATCCTCACTGATCTGGACCGCGAGGGCAAGAAGCTCTATCGGGTGCTGCTCCGCGACCTCTCGGAACGCGGCGTCCGCATCGACCGTCAGTTCCGAGAATGGCTGTTCGGCAATACCAGGATCGCGGTGATCGAAGGGCTCAAGAGGAAAGACTGATCAGACAGACCTATCATTTCTTTGGTCCATAAACCTTTTAAACCGTCTTCCGAACCCATTCCCTCATGGACAACCGTGTCAAGACCGTGCTCTTCTTAGGCCTCCTCTCAGGGCTGCTGCTCTGGATAGGCCACCTCATCGGTGGCTACTCAGGCCTGACCATCGGCCTCGCAATAGCGTTGCTCATGAACATCTCGAGCTATTGGTGGTCGGACAAGGTGGTATTGGCCATGTACCGTGCCAAGGAGGCGGACAAGAACCAACATCCCGACCTCTACGCCATGATCCATGAGGCCGCACGGCATATGAAGATACCATCACCAAAAATCTTCCTCGTTGACTCACCCACACCCAATGCCTTTGCCACCGGACGCGACCCGCATCATGCCGCGGTGGCGTTCACCACCAGCATCATCTCCCTGCTGAACAAGGATGAACTCAAGGGCGTCGCAGCCCATGAGCTCGCGCATATCCGTCAACGAGACACTTTGATCCAGACCGCGGCCGCGACCATCGCATCGGTCATCTCCTATGTCGCCTTCATGGCGAGATGGGCGGCGATCTTCGGCGGTGTCGGCAAGGACAGCGATGACGGCGGTTCCATCATCGAATTCCTCGTGCTGGCACTCCTGGCACCTGTCATCGCCACCATACTGCAGCTCGCCCTCTCACGCAGCCGAGAGTACCTCGCTGACGAGCGCGCCGCAAAAGCGCTCCATTCAGGCCAAGGACTCGCAGAAGCCCTGCTCAAGATCGAGGGAGCGGTCAAAGAACACCCGATGCGCGGCGGCAACCCGACGACCGCGCCATTGTTCATCATCAATCCCTTCAGAGCCAAAACCTTTTTAAGCCTGTTCTCAACCCATCCTCCTGTCGAGGAGCGCGTCAAGAGGCTCCGGAAGATACACTAAAATGGTAGTCGTCGTCTATATGCTCATCATCACCAGACATGGTAAGACCCGTCTGGTCCTCAATGCGCTCCGCAAGTATGATGAGATCAAGGAGCTCCATGAGATATACGGCCAATATGACCTGATCTGCAAGGTCGAGACCGAGACCCATGCGGAGCTGCGGACGTTCATCCAGAACCGCATCAACATCGCGGAGAACATCAAGTCCGCAGAGACCTTGGTCGCCTCAGACGTCATCGATGAGCACGAGGAACCCGTCGCCAACGATGAGAAAGAATTGGATGCGCCCGTATTCGGATCCGGACTCTAGAGCAAGATTGAGTTTTTTAAGTTCTATATCTTTTGATGTACCTTATAAGCGAAAGCGCATCCGATGAAAACTAAAGACAAAAACATATCCAGAATTGATATGCTCCCGTTCTCAAAATAACCGATAGGAACACTAAGGAGATAGAAGAGTCCTGCAATCAAAAGTAACCAGAAAATAAGAATCTTGGTCCTTTGCTGAAGAGCGACCATTATTCAATAACAGCTTCCAGGTCCTTCGCAATCATCAGTGCATGGCCCGCCCGGCGGACATGCTGAAGAGATGCAGCGGCGCTGACAGCCTGAAGGACAATTGCTGTACGTATAGTCCCTGCAATCCATCTCCTTCTCGCCGCAGACCTGGTCCTTCCTCTCCCAGACCTGATGCGCGCCAGAAGCGAGACGTTCGGCTGCGGCGAGGAAACGGTCGTCTCCGCTCTCTTCATAACGCTTGAGCATATAGGTCGCTTGGTTGGCTGCGCGTTCAGCCTGCGACTGGAGGATCTCGCAACGGTCAAGAGATGACCTTGCAGAGAGCTGCTCATCGAACCGTGAATCGATATGCCGCATGGCCGCAAGATCGACATCTGAGATGAAACCTCCACGAGGAGAGAACTGGACGCTCGCGAGCGCCACGACGGCGACGATGACGACGATGGATGTCAACGCCAGCCGGAATGAGGGAGAGAGCATAGCGCGTACAGGGACGCTTTTTGAATCGGATGGTTTCTTCGCTTTATTGGCCATTACGTATCACCTAGGAATATTGTATATTATCCCTAGAAGAAGGAGTTTATAAATATTGTCCTTGGGGTTATTATCCCTTTTTTAAACGAATAAATGATAACATTTTTATCTCAGAAGAATAATAACACATTATGAGAATTGTGGGTTTTGATTCCAGACCACTAAGCTGGCATAAAGGGAAATTTTACGGATTATTAGCAACCGGTATAACGGTCTCGGAACAGGATACTTTTTCTAAGTTATATAATTCAATATTTGATGATATTTATTCCTCAAAAGGGATTCCAAGAACTTCACAAATTTATAAGGGAACTGACCTGATCACATTGTCCTACAAGTTAGGAATTGACATTTTATCGGAAGTCGCTATAAAACTAATAGAAGCCGTCGATTTTATCGACGTATACTATACTCATCTGATGGACTCAGATGATGATGCTTCAAGAGGAATTGGTGTTTACTGGCAAGAAAATCTGAAAAGAATGGATCCAAATGATTTTTTAAATTTGATAAAAGGTCCATATCCAGCTATTGCATGTTATGCATATCTCCAAATCCAAGAAACAGAAATTAAAGGAACGAGATACTTCATCGACGATTGCCCGGGAATGAAACCTAGTACTGCATTATCAGGAGTACTAACTCACCCCCATACAACCTTTTTTACAAAAGGAGATCAAACAAACCATATTATTTCTACGGCTGACATTGTATGCCGATATATTGATGAAGTCACAAAGAAGAAGAACGTTTGGCTCGGACCGAGAATAATTGATTCAGCTGAGCTACCAAAACATAAAACTAATGCTCATTTCATTGGTCCAAAATGGTTCAACCAGATTAAACCTTCGAGAAATCAGTCATTAAGAATTGGCCATAAATATGCTCACCCAAGATTTTTTCTGTTTGTCGACTACTCAGGTCCCTTTAAGCAAAAGGACAATAATGAAAACAGACTTGCTCTTGAGAAATCTTTGTTATATAAAAAAATATTAAATAAGGCAGCTGAAAAGAACGGCATGGTTAAATTCTTTGAACCTAAAGATATCGAAGATATAACTACTGAAGATTTTCTAGTTGTCCATGATGAAAATAGTAAGAATATAGTGAAATCACTAAAAGAGATGGAATGCCCCGCATCGATTATTTCTCCAGATAAGATTTCAGAAATCTGATATTCAAGCTACAATAATCGCTCAAGGTCTTGGTCTAGCCCCTGAACGCCAATAACTAAAAAGATAAGTGTATTTATAAAGGTTTCGAAAAAATAGGTAAAAATTTGCATATGTATGGCGAAATTCATCTATAAGGAAGATTGTTGAAAAGAGAATTCTCAAGGCATGTATTCTCCGTCGAGCATCTCCCTGATTGCCGCGGCCTTCTTCTTGCCGATCTTCTCGACCGCCTGCAATTCATCAGCAGAGGCAAGGACGATCTTGGCCACGGACCCGAAATGCCTCAGCAAGGGCTTCGCCAGGTTCGGACCCACGCCCGGCAAGGAGGAGACGATGTATTCCTGCATCTCCGCCATGGACTTGGGCTTGAGACTGGCATGGGGATGGAAGGCTTTTCCACGCTCCTCCTGCTCCCGCTTGGCGATGACCATCATGAGACCGACCGTATCCTTGGTGGTCTTGGTCTGCACCAAGGGTATCCCATACGATACCACAATCGTCGACAATAATCCCCTCAACGCATTGGGATGGATATTGCGCACCGAATACATGTCCTCAGTGCCTTCGATGATGATGATGGGTCTTTCATACAATTCCTTGAGGCGCTTGAGCTGCTCCATGAGCCGACCGTCCAGCATGGAGTCGACGAAATCCGAGACGGTCTTGAACTCCACCGCGACGCGGGAGGAGAGCAGGTAGTCAGCGGCATCGAGGACTTCAAGTGTGATCTCTGCTCCTTGTTCGACGAGCTCTTTTACGACCGGATTCCCTTTCTCCCTGGGATCGATGATGACCTTGGGCTTGTCTTTCGATTCCGGCGGTGCATGGTCATCAGGACCGCTGGCTTTGCCGTCGTAGTCCGCCAATGTCGGCTGTACACGCCGCAATATGGTGGGTGCTGCCTGCTTGATCCGGGCAAGCACCGAATGCATCGACCGTTCCTTATGATGCGCCGACCATCGGTAGCCCTCATCCCTCGTCCCCTTGGTGACGAGCACGGTGACCTGCCCCTTCTCCAGCCTGCCGGTCCGGCCGCGGCGTTGGATATGGCGGATCGCGGAAGGGATGGGTTCGTAGAAGACGACGAGATCGACCGATGGGATGTCCAATCCCTCTTCACCCACCGATGTCATGACCGCGATGTTGAACAGCCCCTGTCTGAAATCCTCCAGCACCTTGAGCTGCTCCTTCTGGGTCATGCCGGTGTCCTTCTTCTTGGCCTGGCCAACGAACAGTTTGGGTGACGCTCCCTTGACCTTACCGAGCTCCTCCACTATCTTTTTGGCATTGTCGCGGTATTGGTTGAAGACGATGATCTTGGACTCGGCATCTCCGGCCAATGTCCGGGTCACGAGGCGGACGAGCTCATCGAGCTTGGGATGCTCCACGCCGGTCTCCTGGAGCGATTCTGTGAGGACGAGCGCAGCCCGGAAATCAGGGTCACGCACCAGGTTCTGCACAGCCTTGACCTTCGAGGTGCGGGATTGGGCCATGATGCCCGAGAGATAGCTGACAACAGAAGTGATTCCTTGGGTCTCGAGCAGCTCGAGCCCATGCTGCACCTTCATGGCCTCGGCCAACAACGAGATGGCACGCAAGATGTCGAAGTCCTTGTTGCCATGGGCGATCTCACCGTGGATCTGCGCTTGGGCGCCGAGGATGTCCCGTTTGGTCACTCCGTCAGGAGGCCGTCCTTTCAACGCGCCGCACCGTTGGGCCTCCCGCACCTTGTTGCGGAAGCAGCGGTCGAGCGCCTGCTTGGCAGCCTTGAAATTGTCGGGCAGCTGCACATAGGTGAATTTCATCTCGACGTCCTGGATATAGGGTGCCACATCAGGGTCGGTCTCGGTGCGCACCTCGATGTCCTCGACATGCAGGTTCTGGCACACCTCGGTGATGGCCTCCATCTCAGAACCAGGGCTCGCGGTCAGACCCAAGATGAGCGGATAATGGGCACGTCGGTTGTATTGCTTGGCCAGCCACACATAGGCGTAGTCCTTGACCGCCCTATGCGCCTCATCGAACACCATGAGGGAGACGTCCTCGAGCCTGATACGGTTAGAGATGACGTCGTTCTCCAGCCCTTGGGGCGTGGTCGCGATCACAGTGGAGTCGGAGAACAGCTTCTGCCTCTTCTCTGGCGAGATGAGACCGGTCATCATGGTGACCGCATCCTCCGCGAGAGTCAGATGGTTCTGAAACACCCTCATGATCTGCTCGACCAGCGGCTTTGTGGGCGCGAGGACGAGTATCTTGGATTTTGGGTATTGTCCGAGACGGAAAGCGGCCAGCATGAGAGCGATCGAAGTCTTGCCCATGCCAGTGGGCAGTACGACTAACGTATTCCTCTTGGATGCCTGGGAGAATATGGTCTCCTGGTATAATCTGGGTGTGAGATCCCGCAACAAGGAAGGGGACATAGAAGGATGAGAAGCCAGGATGGATTAATAAGGTTTCTGGGTGGGTCTCCAGTGGGGAGTGGGGATTTTCCGGCGAAAAAGGGAAAAGATTTATAAATTCTATAAACTTCATAGAGTCTATGATACCTACAACAACAATCTCCATCACCATCAACCTCAAGGAACGGCTACGCGACCTCGGGAGAACAGGAGATACCTATAACGACGTCATCGAGAAGATGTATGCGCTCACACGGAAGAACCTCTTGACCGCATATCTCTACGACACATCGGATACGATGACCATTGACGAGGCGAAGGCGAGACTCAAACATGTCTAAGGTCGTCATCACAGAATCGTTCTTCCGCACGCTGAAGAGCTCATGTGATCAGCACGAAGCGTCCACCATACTCAATCTGCTCAGGTCCTTGGAGGAGAATCCGCGGAAAGGCAAAGCGCTCGGGCACGTGGCCGGCATCGCCATAAAGGAGTTGAAACACAAGAAATTCAGGTTTTTCTTCATCACTGACGGACACATGTTGAAGTTCGGGACCGAGGATGAGCTGGCATACCTGCTGATCAAATTCGTCCGGATGTCAGAGAAGAAGGACCAACAGAAGACGATCGACGAGATCAAACGGATTCTGAAGTCGTTGGGATTTGAGGGATTCTGATCAGGTCAGAGATTGCCCCACCATCAGAAAACGCATTCTTGAATTCAATCTTTCGTTCAATTTTGACATAGCTCTGCGATAATGTTTGTCACAACCCGGCTTCCCGCTCGAAGAGGATGAAGAACGCGCCCCAGGTCACGACCGCGATGATGACGGCAAGGATGAGTGAATATACCTGCGCCAGATAGAGCGCGACATAGCCGAAGATGCCGCCGAAGATGAACATATAACCCAGACGGGTCCCGAAGAACATCATGAGCCCGTCAAGCGGAGGCAACGGCAGGAAGAGGAAGAGGGCCAGCAGGAAATTGACATAGATGAAGCGGTCGAGCAGGCCGCTGGCGAGGCCGGACTGCTTCATGATCTCCTTAAAGAACATGCCCAGAACAATATTGGCGATCGAACCCACGCTGGCGATCCACCCGCAGGTGCTGTAATTGAGGCCGTACCGGAAATGCCCGAGGCGGTCGGCGGCGAGATGATAGAAGGCGATGCCTCCGGGGATGAGCAGGATGAGCTTGCCGTTGGTCAGCACCGTGAGCATGATGCCGATGGCAAGGCCGAAATTCCATACCTTGAATTCCACCCGGTAACCGGTCTTGGTGGCCACCATCTTCTGGACCAGCACCCGGAATAGCATGGAGACCAGCACGATGGCGAAGAAGAGCAGGAAATTGCCTATCCAATAGGCCATGGAGAATTTCTCTCTGCCGTCGTCGAATGAGAACATGACGCCCATGAGGATTGAGGCCAGCAATATCTGGAAGGTCTCTTTCCGACCGAATTTCACATGCC
Organism: archaeon; assembly: GCA_043817075.1. Classification (GTDB taxonomy): domain Archaea; phylum Nanobdellota; class Nanobdellia; order Woesearchaeales; family JAADFO01; genus CAYVGP01. The sequence goes on from JBDRHG010000017.1 coordinate 15,718, forward strand.
GCTTGACATTCTCCCAGTATTCTCCCATGGGGACGAAAACGACTAGGATTGTATTTAATGGTTTTGTTTTATTCCAGGGTCGCCATGGACGCCGTAAGAGAAAGAATAGGTCACATCGGATTGCTCTTCTGCCTTGCCTAACAAAGCTAGGATGCCTTCCTTATGCCCTGCTCCCACCACAGCCAGTATCTTCTTGTCCGGATCCCTTTTCTGTATGGCCTGGAGCGTGTGGGCCATCACGCGGTTCCGCTCAGAGATCAACACACGGTAGATGGAAGGGTATTTCTCCTTGACTTCGGCCATGATCATCCGCAGGCTGGTCTCATCAGGCACCTTGTTGAGGTCCAGCCAGGAATACCGAGCTATCACGCGCTTGCGGAAGAAGATCCCTTCGAACACATCCTTGACGATCTGCCATTTCTCCTTCCATGAGAATGCGGCGGAGAAGCGTTTGAGCGTCACCGAGATGTCCTGATCTATCAACGCCACCTGCAGCTTCTCCTTCTTTGCCAATCTATAGGCGGCCTTCATCTCGCTGCCCGGACTCATGCCGACGATATTGCCCATCTTGCGAGACGCCCAGCCCGCCAATTTCGCGAACAGATAACCCTGCACACCGATCTGGAATATCGCAGAGAAGGGCACCGACCGATCCGTCTCATGGAGGAGCGCATGCAGCCTACGGGGATCGAGCTCGAGCGCGATGATGTCGGGCGAGAACTCGGCTACCGCTGCCTTGACCTCGCGGACCGACTGCCGCGCGATATGGCTGCTCCCGATGATCCTGAGGGTCTCCATGAGGTGACGACAACCCGTCAGACTATTTAAAGCATGGCCATGAGACCATGAGGACCAAAGGAAAGATTTAAATACCGCAATGGCTTTGGTGAATACCATCCTAGGGGTGATAGTACCATGCTCAAGATGAAGAGAATCACATCGGCATATGACATGAAGGTGTTCACGGACTCAGGAGAGTATTTCGGCGATGTGGAGGAATCCATCCTCACTCAGAACAAAGTGTTCGGCTGGCGAGTGCGCAGCACCAAGAACTCATTCCTCAATAAGGTCCTCGGATCGGCCAAGGGCGTCATCGTCCCTCATCAACTGGTCAAGAGCATCGGAGACATCATGATCATCTCCAAGGCCGCCGTCCCGAACTACCATCAGGACGAAGACGACGATATGGATTAGTCCTTTCAGATATCTTTTCTCAATTTTCTTATAGTATCCTCTTGTTCTGACATCTCGATGATAAAGATAAATGATAGAAAGCGGGTTCGGATCAGTTCCCGACTGGATAGACGGCGAATCCAGATACGGTGACGCTTCCAGGCCCTTCTTCTCCACAGTTCGTCGGACCGTAGCATCCTTCTTCTGCCACACAGACCTTATCGCACATGGTCTGCTCGCACTCTGTGGCTGACTTCAAGGAAAGTTGATGGCTGCCGGCTGAGAGCTGGAACGAGCCCAAGTATTCCCATCCGCTGGTCACCAACAACGCATCATGGTCATCATCACCCGAGATGGGGCCTCGGGTTCCGCCTATCTCGACGAAGAAGTCCTCATTCGCCTCCTCCTCACAATACATGCTGTTGTGCTCGACCAATGGACAGGTGAACGTATCTGCGAAATACTCCGCCATGTTGGCATAGGTCCTACCGCAGCCAGTCGAATGGTAGTTCCACCAATCAGCATGGCCTGTCTGGGCCGTGAGCTGAGCCTGAGCAGAAGAAGCACAGCCTCCTCGATCGACGAGACCATAGACCTTGTAGGCTCCTGATGAAGGAACAGAGATGGACATGCCAGCAGTCGCAGGTATCGACTCGCTGCAACCATCACCAGCTACGGTAAGATCCGCTGCTTGGGTGGCTGGACCATTGAAGACGATCACCTCTATATCGAGAGCGCTAACAGCGTTGTCACCATCCGTGTCTGCGACCATGCAGACCGCAGTATGATCGCCTACATCGGTGAAGATGTGAGTGGCGGAAACTGACTGTCCAGGTGCCTTGTCCAGGAATTCATCACCTGCCGTACCGTCACTATAGGATATGGTGAAGACCAGTGGTCCTTCGCCACCCGTAGCCGTGCAGGAGAACATCGCGGTCAGCGGAGCGAACCCTGACTGTACGTTCGAGGAGAACGCGGTGACCACTGGCGCCATGTTCTCGAACAGACATATCGATGAACAGCCGTCACCATTGGCGACTCCACCGTCATCGCATTCTTCTTCGTCCTGTATCCATCCATCACCGCAATGCGGGCCCGTGATGGTGACATCAGTGCAATCATCCTCGCAGTATTCGCAGGTCTCGCCATAACCGGCACTGCACACCAGGCCATTGTATTGGGCCAGGTCGCACTCTTCCTGGCCCTCGGTCACGCCATTGCCGCAATAGCCGCCGCCGACCGTGGCCACAGCACATTCGTCAGAGCAATAGGTGCAAGAACCCTCATATGAAGGGGTGCAAGGAACCCCGTTGTCGAACCCTTCATCGCACTCTTCGCCGGCGTCGCGGACACCGTCGCCGCAAAAGACCTCATCAGGTCTCGGGCAATCGGCCCAGAGCCAATAATTGGAATCTTCAGTGGTGGTCTCGAGCTCATACATGCCCGCGATGTCTGCATCGAATGTGATGAGGACAGAACCGTCGATGTCATCCGGATAGGGCTGATCATACTCCTCATCGAATATGACGTGTCCTTCGGGATCGGTGATCTCGACCGTCATCTCCCTGTAGTCTATCCCCTGTCCGGGCCTGTTGATGGTGTACTTGTCGAAGAACACGAAATCGTACGTGTCCGGGATGAGATACATCTCATTCGTCTTATGGCCATCATGGACGATGTCCATGTTGTCGATGTTGTAGGCGGGATTGTCCTTGTTCTGAGCCAGGAATCCCTGGATGGCGCGTGCCCCGAGGTCCATCCCGCTCCAGGAGAGCGATGCGTCGACAGAGACCTCGGCGCCACGGTAGGTGTCGATGGCGCATACCTTGACCCCGAAAGAGTCCTCGAAACTCTTGGGACAGGTGATGGGGACATCCACACCGTCAAGCTGCACTTTAGTAAACACGGTATCCTTCCGAGAGAAGACCACGAGCTGATCATACCAGACCTTGAAAGTCGTGGCGGCGGGGATGAAGGGATTCGGCGGATTCTGCCGTTGATAGAAATACAGATCCCCTTCGCCCTGGCAGGTGCGGAAGGGTAGTGTCTCCTTGACGCAGAGCGCAGAACACCCATCATCATCGATATTATTGCCGTCGTCGCATTGCTCATAGCCTGTGCCAAATGGGTTGTTAGGCGTAGGCGGTCCTCCGAGTCCTTCGCCGTTGGGCGACTGCATTGTGCCGTCGCCGCATTTGGTGAACCTACAGGCATCAGAGCACTGGTCGGTCGGATCGCCGTTCTTGCCGTCGTCGCAGTCTTCTCCCGTGTCCACGATGCTGTTTCCGCATCGGGGCTGGTAGACATGTTTGCATGAGCAGACAGAGAGATCACAGATATCATTGGTGTTGGGGTCTACGTCCGCGCAATCCTCATCGACCGCGCACGCCGCGCCGCACTGATCCTTGACGCAGGCATAATCATAATCTGTCTCCTGGCAGCCGCAGGTGGCATCGCAATCGCCGTAGCCATCACGTGCCCCGTATTTCGGACCGTCACAATCCTCAGAGGGCTGCGGACAATACTGGTTCAGGGCGGTGCCGGGATACTCACACTCCTCACCCTCATCAAAATCGACCACACCATTATCGCACTGGGGAACGTACACATGGTCACAAGAGCAGGTCTCCAGGATACATGCATCATTGGTATTGGGATCAAGATCATCACAATCCCCATCGCCTGCACAGGTGGCACCGCAAGAGCCGACCACACAGGCATAATCATAATCCGTCAACTGACAGCCGCATGTGGCATCGCAATTGCCATATGCAGGACGGGTGCCGAGCTTGGCAGCATCACACTCTTCAGGATCCTGGGGACAATACTGATTCTCGGGCGTGCCAGGATACTCACACTCCTCACCCTCGCTATAATCGACCACACCATTATCGCACACAGGGACATAGACGTTATCGCAAGAACACGTCGTCAGGCTGCAGGAGTCATCAGTCAGCGGATCCAGGTCATCACAGTCGGCATCCACGGCGCATGCTGCGCCACAATTGTCAGCCACGCATGCGAAATCGTAATCGTCTTCCTCGCAACCGCAGGTCTCGGAGCAATCACCATATTGATCACGAGTCGCGGTGAAGACACCCTGACAGGTGCTGTTGTCCTGAGGGCAATAATCGTTGTTCCTTGACTCTTTCGGTTCGCACTCCTCGCCAGGATCAAGATAATTGTTGCCGCAGAAGAAATCCTCGAACAGGCAGATCTCCTCGACATGCACTTCACCAGACGAGCCTAGATTTTCACAAGTCGATGCGGTGTGCATATACACATCATTGCTTCTTGGGACGAAAGAGAATGAGCCGAAGTCCTCATAGCGGATGGAGACTGTGGCCGGGTCGGCATCATCCTCGGAAACAGCGCTCTCCTTATCGTTGACCTCGAGGGTGAACGCTTGATTGGGCTCTGCGCTCCCTGCCGGGCGATAGGACTTGGCCACGAGCCTGTAGGTCCCGGCGTCGCCGACACCGAAAGTGTCCATGTCCATAATCTTTCCAGGATCATGGCATCCCTCTCCATAGACGAACATATTCGTAGGGAATAGATAATCATAATCCGCATTTTCGCACAGGTTGTCCCCGTTCTCGAGCACAGTGATGAGCACGATTTTGGTGTCCGACAACCCCTTGACATCCGTGACCTCGAATTCGATAGCATACTTGCCGACGTCCGAGAATCCGGTCTGCCAGGAGAATCGCAAAGCGTCGGGATTGAAGAGGTCACGACGAGGCAGAGCACCGTATCCTTCGACATTGATCGAGTAGTCAGATGAGAATGTCAATGGATCGAAATCAGGGTCGGTCCCGCTTACCTCGAAAGTGAGCAGCTGGCCTTCCTTGATGGTGTGGGGAGAATCGACATAGATGGTGGGCGCCCTGTTCGTGTAGCCCACATAGATGTTGACTTCCTGGCTGCAGGAGAGCTGCGGCGGAGGGTTGCCGTCATCCTCTGCTGAAAAGATGACTTGATACACCCCGTAATCGCCGACTTCTGTCTGCCAGGTCAGCACTTCGCCGTCGAATGAAGCGCCTCTGTTCTGGAGAACGGACGGGAGGTCAGCCTCGTAGGAAAGCACCGGATCATCGGGATCGCTGATGAAGTCCATCGCCCGGATAGTGAGTAGCTCACCTTCATCGACATAGAAATCAGGGAAATGGCAGACCGGTGGACCATTGAGCACATATCTGATTTGGACATTGTCACCTGCAAGCACTCCGCCATCGGAGATGAAGTCGACCGGCACGAGGCAATTGCCTGCGTGGCAGTCGCAGTCGATGGTGCCCTCGCGGCAACCTTCAAGATAGCCGTTGACGAGATCGGTGAAGTCAGGCATCGATTCCTGGACACCGTAGTAGCCCTCATAGCTCCATATCTCGGTGCCAGTCACATTGACTGAGGGGGTGAAAGGATATCGCGCGTCTGCGCATTCTCCCTGGTTGACGACGTCGTCAGGGTTGTCGCAGCAGGCGCAGTCATCAGCGTTCTCCTCGTCGGCACAGACGAAGAATTCTTTGGGGTCATCGCCGCAGCAGTAGTTCTGGGTGATGCCCTCGCCGGTTGGACCCCTCAGACCGTTGTCGCCGTTGTCGTATGTGTTGCCATTGCCAGAGGGTGCCGTAGCCTGTGCGGTCACACCTCGCATCCCGTTGCCGGGGGTGTTGAGTAATCTATTCCCGCCGGGCCCGACCGTTCCGCTGGCAGTGTCATCACAATAGTCCAGTCCGCCATCTCCCCAGCGATCAGCAGGCTCGCATCGCCACCCGTCTTCTGGCGAGACCCAATCTTTGCCCCAATAGGTTTCGCAATAGGGATTGCCATCCCGGTTGGAGTCGCCGACATCGGCGTCCATCCATGCTGAGTAGTTGATGAAACCGACGCAGAACTCGAAGTCCGCCGACTCATCAGAATCGTCAGGAAGCGCATCCTGGATATCCAACATAGCCAAACGTGGATAGCAGGTGGCATTCATCACGCATGACCTGTCCTCCTCGCAGCACGCGGAATCGGTGGGATTCGTATAGGTGGTGCCACCGCAGTTATTATTCGGCGCGAAGCACACATGGGTATCTGCGGGATCCCAGTCACGGTAGATAGCGGGATATTCAAACGCATCATCTCCGCAACAGAGATACGTATCGAGGTCGGTCGGATCGAGACCGACATGCACCCAGGCCTGCGGGGGAACATTGACGCTATCGTTGTCGTACTCTGCATGGAGCGCACCGACGCAGCACTCCGGTGACCGGATACCACTGAGGTTGACATATTGGTCCGCATCGCACATTCGGTACTGTTCCTGGTAAATCAGGTTACTGGCTTGGTCATAGGTATTGAGAGTGATGTCGACGAGAGAAGTCTCGCGGATGCTCTCTTTGATGATGCGGCTGCTTGTATAGTCATAGAGATAACGGATGTCATAGCCTGCAGCCGACTCCTGGTCGAAAGGGACATAGGAGACTGAGATGAGGCGGTTGAGCGCATCATATCCATACACATAGGTCCCGGCGTTGGGATCGAGGCTGTTGCGCGTCTGGAGATTGCCGGCGTCGTCATACGTGTAAGTGAAATAGCCATCCTGCAACAAACGGTTGGTGCCCGGCTCGATGGTGAATTGAATATCATCGCGACTGATGCGGTTACCTGCCTTGTCATAAGCGAAAGAGACATCGTATGCGCCTCCGGAGGGATCCGGGACTGGGAGATAGTAGCCTTTGTCATCCACATCCGTGAGCCGGTTGAGATCATCGTATGCAAATCCGGCGCTCGCGCCGGAGAGGGCCTCAGTGATACTGAGCAGATTACCAGCAGGGCCGTAGGTATACGTCTCCTTCAAGGTCGACGAATCGATGGACTCGAGATAGTTCCTCGGGGAAAGGCCGAATGTGGCTGCGACCACGCTGCCCAAGGTCAACGACGAGTAGGCATTGGACGGGTTGTAGTCCACGCTGACCGCATCCTGGATATCGACGGTGCCATCCCCATCGAGATCGATCGATATCCCGGTAGTCTGATCAAGAAGGTTGTAGGTATAATGGGTATGTCGGTTATCGGGATCGTCGAGCCGAGTCAGACGTCCGCCCTTGTCGTATTGGTAGCTGACGGCATAACCGTTACGCACGAAACGCGTGGCATTGGACCCGACCTCGAGCTGTGCGGCGTCAAGCATGACCTCCTGAGCACTGTGAGAAGAGAGGAAGAACTGGACGATGATGTGCTTAGTGCCAGATGGAAAGTCTTTGGAGATCTCCTGGCTATAACGCACCCACGACTCATTGACGTTGATGAAGTAATGCTTGGTGTCGATGACCGCCTCGGCTGAATCGTTGTAGTAGAGGATCTTGAGCGCGAGATTTCCAGTCCCAGAAAGCCTCTTGGCCGAGAACGACACCGTGTGCTTCTGCTGTCTATTGGCCGGGATATGCCTCGACATGATGTCATTATAGGTGGGATTGCCCCCGTAAGGCTGAGGAGCGGTGAGCTTGACACAGGAAGGTCCTTGTACGCAATCCTCGTTGACGAAGACCGTCTCAGGATCCATGACACGCCAGATGGCACGTTCCTGCACATCGAAGCCACCGTCAGGGAGACGATTCTTGTAGTTGACCAACTTGATATGCCGTGACAGGTGCCCGCGCATATCATATTCAAGATAGGTCGTCGCGGCAGGGTCGGTGATCATGCAGGGTCGCCCCATGGAATACATGTGCAGAGGACAGGCGAAATCGTCATCATAGTGGAACTGTACCTGCCCTTCAGCGGCATATGGCATGTCTTGGGCGGCAGCAGGGAGGGCCAACAGGGTACCGGCTAAGAGGATATAGATTGCGATTCCCAGAATCCTGGTATGTCTATTGCTGCCCATCATTCTTGTCTGACCTCTTTTTTACAGTGTCGAGACCTTCGCGGTCCAACGCATATGTCTCGACGATCTCCCGTCCGATCTTATCGTATTCGTGGGTCACGATATTGCCTTTCTGGTCGACCGATTCATTAATCTTCCCGGTGAGCGTATAGGAGAAGGCGGTCCTGCCGCTGTCAGGGGTCATCTTCTCGACCAACCAGCCGGCGGAGTTGTATAGCCAAGTGAACACGGTCCCGATAGGGGTCTCGACCTTGGTCAGCTTCCCGAGCAAGGAGCTTTCGAAACGATGGGTGTTGTCAAAGGTGGCTCCGCAATGTTCACCGGCATCGATGACGGCTCCGGAACGTAAGCAGGAGTCCGGACAGACGCATGGGCCTTCACTCTCACAGCCCGAGCACGCAGGAATGGTACCGCCGCAGCTCTGGCTACGTGAAACATAAGTCCTTTCGGTCACGGTGCAGCCGTCAGGGCAACGGCAAGGTCCGGTTGCGCTACAATCTATACATGCCTGGTCCGGTCTGATCACCTTATCACAGCTCAATGGATCCCCAGGGGCAGCGTCGGGATCGCAGCAGCTCTGGATGCTGGTGCCAGACAAAGTCTTGAAGTCGGCGGTCGGACAGCAGATGCCCAGACGGGAATCGAAGGTCTCGTCCGAGGAATCCCCGCAACAGCTGAACTCTTCCCGCGTTTGTCCCTCGTATACAGATTCCCCGATGAATATTCCGCCTTGCAATTGGCAGGCGAACCGATGCTCATCAGGATCATAGCAGCCTCCTACCCTGACATTGCGCTTGTCGAACCATCGTTCGACATAAACCTCTACGCAGACCTGCCCTTCGCAGCAGGGACAAGGGTTTTCATAACCAGGGAACCAAATCTTGCCATCATCGAGAGTGCTGCACCAAGGCGCTGACCGTTCCCCTGCCCGATACATCTGGTCAGCGACATTGCCTGAGACGCACTGACCTTCCTTGTTGCAGTCCCATGCAGAGACCGATAGGCTCGACAGTGCCATGAGGATCGGCAAGGCCAGGAGTATCATGCTTAACGCAGAGACTATGAGCCTACCGGTTGGATGTTGTCTGTGTCCCTTGCTGTCGTACTGTGCCATGGTGATTCACGGAGTGAGGTATGCTGGGAAAAGGTCCCCGTAATAACCGTCATATTCCTGCTCTGTGGTGAGAGGATTGCCGAAGAGGTCGAATGTGTGCTTGGCCACCGTGTTGTTCTCCCCTTTGATCAGGATGACAGGGTTTCCATCAACGCTCGAATAATCGTAGAGCAACACCGAGTCGTCTTCGTTGATGACTCTGAGGAGGCGATGATCAGGTGACGTCGAGTACAGATATTCACGGTAATGGATCCCCTTGTCGGCAGGATCATATTCGCTGCCAGAGGCAAAGACTGGAGAATAGTCCCTGAACACTTTCCCGAAAGGATGGTAGGTAAACGTTGAGACTGCGTATTCATCAGAGCCGTCATCCTTCTTCATCCGAGTCTGGAGGAGATGGCCTCTACCATCATAGTATTTTATCGTCTCAGTATACACACCGTCCGCGACTTTCCCACGGACGATGACCTGATGAGGTGAGGTTCCTGAGTCCGCGAAATTGAACTCTTTGACCTCAGAGGGATCGTCTAGAGTGTCGCCCGGCAGAGCGATCTTGACTAGACGCGCAAGGGAATCATATTGCATCGTAGACTCCATTTTGTTCTCATCAATCGATTTGCTGACCTTGCCCATGGGATGATATTCCTTTCGCCAGGCAGGATCGCTGGCAGATCCGAACTCCTCATTCCAACCGGAAGTGGGATAGATTTCTCTGAAGCTCCCGGAGAACGACGTGAACTGTCTGTTGCCGTCCGGGTCGATCGATTCCTTGGGTGTGCCGAACCGGTTGAATGCCACGGTCGTCACGACCGCGTCGAGATCAGGAGAGGTATAGCCGTTGTTCCATGAGTAGGAATTGTCGAGGTTGAGGTCAATCCAGAGGTGGACTTTGTTGGGACGCCATACTGAAGATGCCTGGCAATCGACAGGACAGGTGATGCTGGTCTCCTCTGACTGGCAGACATGGTCGCCGCATTTTGAGGAAGGAGGTGTATGGCTACGAAGTTGCCATTCCCAGATACCATAGGAATGGATCTTCTTGCACACATAATTGCCGCATGACTTGTCGAGATCGGCATCGTTAGGATCATTGCCACAACATCGCTGGTCCTCACATGCGGCAGATTCCTCGTTTATCGATAACCAATCACCCCCTCGATCGCGGCAAGATGAAGGATTGTCTTCACCATAGAACCAATCCGGGGCATCGACTTGGCATGTGCCGGAGGTATCGCAGGCACCCAAAAAGGTGTCACGTCTGCACGTTTTCGTCCGGCATGCGTAAGCATTCCCTCTGAAGTCGCAATGACGGTAGCATTCCTGGTCCTCGACCATGTCACAGTCTAACTCATCGATTTCTACGGTGAAGGGCAGGATGTTGTTACTACCATCATCCATCTCTCCCATGAAGGCATAGCATCCAGGATCGAGCTGGACGGTCTGGACCTCGTCTGGTCGCATGAAAAGAGTCTCTACTGAATCGGTCCACGTATAGGTGGACGCTATGTCAACGGAATAGCATTCATGGGCACTGGTTACATCTCTTTGGGCGATTTCGATGAGACCCATGGGATCTTCGTCACGGCTATCGCATTCCCCGTCGCGACAATCAGACGCCGTGAAGACCATGACATCCACCACCTCCCCATTCTCTACCCAGACATTGTACGTGCCGCAGGAGTACGCGCCGACGCATTCGAAATTCTGATAGCCTTGAGCGAATGGCGCCGAATCCCACATCGTGACGCATTGCCCCGCCACCGAAGAGACCGAAGACAGGACGAGGAGCGCGACAGCTGAGGCGAAAAGGATACGCAGTCCTAATGTGTCGTGTCTTGCCATATTCATCCCGATAGCGGGGCCCCCTCCTTGTCGAATTCACCATACTCCGTCGTCGCCGAAAAAAGCACGCTGTTCGGTCCGACCTCGTCCTCGTAGATGTTGATCTGGTAGATCTGGTTAAGCATGTGACGCTTAGCCATGGACAGATAATGGTCATGGGCATAGTCATAGGTCGTGATCTTCCGGCGACTTCCGTCATGTTCGGTGATCTGGGTAGGCAAACCCAAACCCTCGTCGAATTCGGTGGTCGTCCGCTTGATCACGGCCCCGCCGCCGATCGCGTCGTAGAAGATGGCCTCTTGCTCGACCAGGTCAGTCCATCCTGAAGAGAAACCATAGTTGTTGTTGTTGAAATTGATCGTTTCCTCCTCGTTCGTGATCGGATTGTTGCCTGACACCTTGCTGTCGCCGAAGAACCAGAGGAAATGCTCTCTTGCCTGATATCTACGGTTGACCTCTTTGAGCAGGCCGTCTTTCCCTTCGCCGGGATCATCGCTCCAGAACTCGATGCGGTACTCCTGACCGCGCGCCCATGAACGGTCGGTATAGCCCGAACCACCCATCGATTCGAAATCCTTGAACCCTTCGCCACTTGGACCGTCGAAGGCATCATAGTCTATGGCGAAATCAGTAGTGGTAGGGGTGCTGTCCGAAGTCACGTAGTAATAGGTCGAATGTCCGGTCGAGATGTTGTTCCTTACCGACACCTGGTTGTAGAGTATCTCGCCGGTCCCTTGGGTGCTGCCCATATGGCTTGGTCGTCGTTGGTCGTTATCATCCTCGATTCCGCCTCTGCTGAAAGGCACGATGGTCGAAGAACCTGATGTGCGTTGACATCCGATATCATCGTCATACAGGGAATAGTTATATGCGGTCTCGATGCAGACGCCGGAAATACGGTCGCATTCCGTGAGCCTGCTGACACGAAGCCCTCCTCCGATGTTTGGCTCACAGAGATTGCCGAGTAGGGCCGGAGCGAGGTTATTGGGTTCGCGGATATAATTATAGTAATTGGTGAAGTGCCCCCGGTGCGGCGAGGTGGCGTCACCCCTTGAGGTGAACCAGGTGTCGGGTTCGTACTCGATCTCGGTCGTCACTCCGTTGGGCCAGGATATGCCCTTGAGCGTCCATGCGTTTACGGCCTCCATGCCTTCAGGCTTGAACATGGCCTGCCTGGTGCTGGGCCCATTATGCTGATTGATGCCTCCCTCATTATAGAAGAGACCCCACGCGTCGACCTTATGCCTGCTGTAGGATGGGTTGTCCTCCCCTCTGGACGGGGTCTGGATGACCTTGAGCTTTGTCGACCGGAGGTAGTTGTGCGGAGTGACACTGCCGCTCCAGCATGCACGATAATGGCGTCGGTCGTACTCTCCGCCGCACTTGTATCCCATCACTCGGATTGTCAGGTCGTCGACCGCATGCTCTCCGGTGTAGTAGTCGAAAGTCACGTCGCTGCCAGAGGAGGACTGGAAGTCAGACGTATGGATGACGTTCCCGTCGGAGTCCTCGACTTCGATCCATGTGCGGGCCGGGTGTTTCCAATCACCGCCCTCGCTGGAATCCATGTTGGTGATGATCTTGAGGTTGGCATGCGTGCAGGAGCTGCCGGAGAGATCGACCTGTTTAATCATCCGAGCATAGCTCCCTTTATCTGTTTTGGTGGTCGTATCGTCGACCAGGGTGACGTTGCGATCATTGCATATGAGATCCTCGCCATAATCGAACTCATATGGAGGAAGGCATGACACCGGCCGGGTCTGGCCTATGGTGAATGGAACGTCGTCGACGGCGCAGATGTCGACCCGCTCCAACGAATACTTCCCCTTGTACGGATAGGCGGTGCTGTCTTCGGACCCGGGCATGAGATAATACATGTCCCTGGATGAGACGCCGTCGTTGAAACGGATGGTGGATTGCAAGGAGCCATCGACCTTATTGAAAAGATTGATCTCATCGAGCCTCCGGAGGTGATCTCGCGGCTGCGTGACTGAGCTCCATTGGTCGACCCAACCGCAATCGTTGGGATCGAGATCCCCGATATGCCAGGAGGTATACGGATGATATATGTCATTAAATTTGCCGGTATACCAGTTGAAGTTCGAATACCATGCATTGTTCCGCACCAAAGGAGGATCATCAAGCGCGTGACCTTCCTCAAGGCCATCCGATCGGGATTGGGTAGAGAAAACGGCCATGTGAGTAGGGGTCTGGATGGTATCGAGCACACTGACATCCCTGAGGCTCCGATGATGGACGTACCACGAATTGCCGATAGGGACCTCTTCGGTGTCGCCTGCGAAGTACCCGCAGGATCCGGTGAAGAGCTGTTGATAGGTGAATGCCACCCATGACCCGCTATTGTCGCCCTCGCTATTAATCGGATTCAGGTCTGGCGAGGGACTGCCGTCCACATAATCGGCTCCCAGTATCGCGGTGAGTTTCCATGAATAGGGGTATCGTTGGTAAAGCTGATGCCAGAAGGGGATGTAGAGCCAGTAATCTTTGTGTTTCTGGATATACTTCATGCCCTCTTTCTTGTAGATGACCCGCAAGATACTGCCAGGTACGCTCGGGTCGCCGAACACATAGCGGGTTCCGTCCGCGATGGTAAACACCCACATGTCGATCTCTTCATCGTAGCGGGCGCAGGCGACGGCTTCATCATCCTTGAGATCGACGCCGTACTCGTCCTCCATCCACCCGCGTTGCAGATCCGAGATGTAATCCTCGTACTCGCAGTTAGGAAGATCGGTGAAGAAGGTGATGTCGACATTCTCGAGACCGGGCGTCGTCTGGAGGAAGAACTTGGCCTGGTCGATGCTGTCGAACCTGTCCAATGTCTCTTCGTGGGCCATGAGCATACGACCGCCCCGAGGAATGCCACCGACCACGAAGAAATCCGGGCTCCCGCCGTCGCGCACCAGGTAGTTGTTGTTCTTGTATGCTTCCTGGAAGTCTGGGTCGTAGAGAAAGCCGGATATGGATTTAAAGCCGTCACGGACCTTCTTGCCGCTGAATTTCTCCTCCCCGAACACGTAACCCACGACCGAGATCGCACTCTTGATATTCTTGTATTTGCCGTAGATGTTCATGGCCTTTCCCCAGACGACAGATGCGTATGAGGCAAAAGTACGGAGAGACTCGACGTAGCGTGCCGCGACATTGATGGTCATGACTACCATGGTGACTGCACGTTCGAAACTCACCTTGCCATCATCATATAGATCGTAGGCAGTGAGCAAGACGTTGATGGCGTAATTGATGTACCACGGAAATGCGCTGAATAGGATGCCGAAGGCAAACGCAGACGCGACGGCAAAGACGATCATCGGGAAGATATCGAGGAACTTCTCCCATCGGGATCGTTCATCCCGAGCAGGGACCCGCATATAGACGTTCAAGGACCCGTCTGAGTCCGATTCCATGTCATCGGGAAGGCCGATGACCTGACGGCTGACTTCTCCGGCGGACAATGCCCAACCAAGACCCACCCATGAAGCATCCTGTTCCATCTTGATGCCGCCACCACCGATGTAGGAGAGCGAAATCGGATATTCAAGACCGCCGACGCCAGGGACGTTGAGCAGGGGGACAGAGAGCATCAGATCGCCTGTCACATGAGTGACATCAGCGATGCCCTGGTTAGTGAATGATGATATCTCAGCATCGCCGGCAGCCATCGCACTATGGGTGAAAGTGAGGCTGATCACTAATCCTATCATGAATAATGCGCAGATATTCAGTACAGGTCCGCGGAGTCGGATTGTGTTCATTTGCCAGTGCCTGCAGACTTGGTCGTATCGATCGCGTCTGTCGCGTCAGGGTAGTTGAGGAGATATTGGTCGATTTCGGTCTCGAACTGATTTTCGAATTCGAGATCCTGGATCGAATCGGTGATTTTCCATATATAGAGCTTGCCGTCGACGAGGATCTTATACTCCTCGCCGGCGAACACGTCGTACACCGTATTCACCCGTACGCCGTCCGTGGATTCCCGGATATCACCGATGCCGAGGATGATGACTTCGCCCCGGTTGAAGGAATTCGCGGTACGGGTCTCGTCACCGCCATATATCTTCCCGCGCACGGTATACCAGAGGCTCGAACCGGATACTTCAGGGATCTCCATCGGTGGGATTGGGAGCCGGGGTATTTTGTATGGTGGCGGGTAAAAAATCTCTATCGGCGGGAACGTGGGGGGAGGCGGGATGTCCTCAGGGAAAGGCATGCCTGTATGGAAGATGACATAAGGCTCATAATCAGGGATGTTCTGCGGGACAGGAGGGACGAAAGCTGGGATTGCAGTGGATGGATAACGCTCACCCATGACACCCTCCGGCGGCGCGGGGACTGAGAGGTCGGGATATGTTTCGGTGGGCATGATCTCTCGGAATGGATTGTTCATGCGGAAGGAATAAGTGTTGAAGCTCTGCGGGAGGAATGTGTTGCCCTCATCTCCTGGTGTGATGTAACGGCCTGAGCGGGGATCATAATAGGAATCGAACTCTGACATGCCATGCTCTTCATCATACATCGCTCCCTGGAACTTGAGCGGTTGGGGAGGGCCCTCGTGCAGCGTCATCATCTCGCCGAACGGTAAGTAATATTGCGCTTCCACTTCGTTGCCTTCTTCATCGTACATGCCTCGGACATTGCCCAGGCCGTCATTCTGCATATAATGGACCGCTTCAGTGTCGTTGATCAGCACCATGAGCTCGCCGTTGACGTAGACGAAGCTCTTTCCTGCGGAGACGAGCGGGACGAGACAGAGCGTCAGCAGGAGCATCGCGACAAACATCCGCACAAATTGCTCATGCTGCTGCATCGTTGCCCTCCGCTCTGCACTCATCGATGAGCTTGCTCGCGATCTCCTCGTTCCAGCTGCGGTCGACCAATGCTTGCCGCACTTGGACAGGTGTATAATGGTCGTGGAGCGCCGACCTGATGAACCGTTTCGCAGCGGTCACCTGCACCCCGCTATTCTTGGCCTGCTTGAACTGCTCGATCTGGTCGCGGAGCTTTCGTACGGCGTAGCGCTGCTGCATGACCATGCCCGCGAGCGCGACCGTGATGACCATGAAGATGGCCAAAGAGGTGAATATCATAGATGGTGAAGGCTGGAACACTGGACTGTCGCCCCTATCGGCGGGCGGCACGAGTTCGGCCGTCCGCTTCTCCACGCTCTCGACATAGGAGACGCAACCGGTGATGAGATTGCTGTCCGCGAGGCCTTCACAGAGCGAGGCTTCTCCCTGCATCGCTGCGACGCGGAAAAGACAGTGTGTATTAGTGCCGCAATCCGCCGAGGTCGCGGTCGCGAGCCCAGACACGCCGGAGAACGACGGAGCTAACGATAGGGAGAGCATGGCAAGCACCGCGAGGCTGACGACGAAGGCTTCCTGCCTGATGAGAGGATGATGCGCCTTCATCAGTCTATCCCTCTGACGTTGTCGTTGCCACCCTTGTTTTCCGGGGTGCCACCGACCGCCTTCTGCGTCACCATGGATTGCTCGGTGCTTTCCGGCTCTTCCGGAGCGCCTTCGTCAGGCACACCCTCCACGTCGAATGTCGCGGATGTGACGGTGGCATGCATGGGCAGCAGGAAATAGGTGCGCCGGGATATGTGACGGCCACGAGGACGATAGGAAAACCGCTTCTCCGGGATGTTGCAGTCGGTGAAGCTGTCTGAGAAAGTGATGACCGGCGAACTGACGTCGCAGGGTTGGTTGACGCATTGGTCCTCCCAAATGGTGTCCTTGGCGTCTTGGCAGCAGAGACAGTAGCGCGGATTGAAGAAGTCACAACGCAGATAATCGTTGCCGCAAGAGACCCTCGCGGATACGGTCGCAGTGGGTGTGCATCCCAGCATATCGTCGCGTTGGGGTCCTGCCGCGCCGAGGAGATGATAATAATAGGTATAGCCAGTGATGACGTCGTGGTCGGTGAAGCTGCAGGTCTCGCATTGGAGGTCGAATTCCATCGGATCGACGGTGAGCCTGGAGAACGGACCATCAGGGAATTCCGACCGAAACACCGCGGTATAAGGAGATTGCTGCTGCCATTGCAGGGTCACCGACCGGTCCGTACTCGACACGCCGGGATCCCTAGGTCTATCTATAGACGGGTCGCAGTCGCCGGTGTCCTCTTCATCATCATCAGAGGGACTGCTGCATCCAAGATCGTCCGGATAGTCGATGTTGCCATCAAGGTCGTTGTCGATGCCGTCGTCACATTGGAAGTTCTCATGCAGTTCTGAGGGATCGGTCAGCGAGTAGCATCCGGAGTCGAGAGGATAATCGGTGAAGGTGTCCTCGTCATTGTCGACACAGTCGCTGCATGCCGGCTCTCCATCAGCGGTGTTGTGCTCACACTGTTGCTGGTTCGCATCCCAGGAATAGCAATGGCCTGGCAGAGCGCAAGAGACGCACATCAACGAGGTGTCCTGACAGGGGAAGCTCATCCGCCTATAATTTTGGGCATTCTCAGAGAAGGTTTCGAGTGGGACGCAGTGGAGCTGGTCCTTGCTCTCGCAGGAGGGGATGCAAGACGCCTGCGTCCTGCTATAGGCCATGCCGCCGGGACAGCAGTAGCCATCGGTGGAGGAGAAGGTCGTCCAATCGCAGCCTGCTGTGGCACAGTCGGGCTCGATCGTATATTGGTCACAGCCCATACCAGTATCGGACTCGGGATCGTTCGGGATATCGACATCCTGCGGGTCAGGGACGAAGAGGAGACCATCCAATGGACAACCATCATTTCCGACGAGCGTATCCGGAGAATCATTGGGGCATTCGTCGTATTCGTCGATGACACCGTCGCGGTCGCTGTCGACGACGGCCGATGGCGGCATGGGATCGCAATACGAGCTCCTGCAGTCTTCGATGGCCGTCAGT
The DNA here is from genome assembly GCA_043817075.1 of archaeon. Taxonomy (GTDB): domain Archaea; phylum Nanobdellota; class Nanobdellia; order Woesearchaeales; family JAADFO01; genus CAYVGP01. Next base: position 33,617 of record JBDRHG010000017.1, read on the forward strand.
GTGGGGTCGAACATGCCCTCGCACGACGCGGTGGAGATGACAGAGCAGCTCGCGGATTCAGGACCGTCCTGCTCGATGCAACAGCCAGGTATGCATGTCGACACCCCGCTGCAGGGCCCAGATATATAGACGCCTTCTGTGCATTGCTCAGCAGAGAGCGGAGAGCAGCCGATGCCGTCGAAGACGCAGCAATCGCTCGAGACATCACCGAATGCGGCAAGAGCGGAAGGGATCAGGAGAACAGAGATAAGGACGAGAGAAAACCACCTATATTGATGCCTACCATCCACCCCTTTTATGGAAAGGTCTTTCATTCTATAGAGTACACGACCATACAGATGATATGTGACAAACCACCCAACGTCACTGTTTATTCAATTACGGAAGGGATTTATATATTTTTCGTGCTCAGCGGACAGCGAACTGGAAGAAGAAAGCGCGTAGGCCTACAGAGGAGGCATAATCCTGGATGATGACCACATCACCATGCATGAAGACCTCCATGAACTGGTCAGGCCGTATCCGGTTGCCGTAGGAGGCGTCTCCACCGCCATGCGTGATGATGAGATTCGCCAACTCATACAGTTTCTTGAGCCGAAGTGGCGTGTCGACATAGGCGTCGGTGAGCGTGGCACGCGACTGCGCGATCTCGATCGGCAGAGGATACGATAGCCGTAATGAGACGCCCTCCTCGTTGATAGATGCCTGGCAGCTCACATCGGCCTCGCCCACGTCGAGAGCGAATCCCTGGGCGTCGAGGCTGTCAAGGAATCCCTGGAAGCATGGCTTTATTCCGCTGCCTGTGTACTGGCACAGCTTGTACTCCAGGACACGGAGGGGATAAGGGAAGGAATAGCTGTTCCCGTCTAATACATAGGGGACGAGCGCATTCCGTGACCAGACCGTGTCGATCTGATCACCCTCATTAAATAGTGAGGTGTCTGAGGGATTGAGATATCCCGACTGCGCGGCGAGGAGCACGGCACCGTTCTCGAGCAGGTCTTGGCTGCATCGTTCGAAGTATGACTGCGCGCTCTCGACATTGTTTGCGCCATCGAGCGCCGCTGCCGACCCTTCGATGGTGTCGACCGCAGAAGAGCGGAGGAAGATGAAATAGAAGATGACGCCGATGACGATGACGACGGCGAGTATGATGAACAGTGTGATTTGGCCCCGCTTGTTCATGCATGACCGATGGGTAAAGGTATATTTAAAGGTTCGGTTAGGTAGCGGAGAGCAAGAATGTATGTATCCTTAACAATTTTATAACAAAAACCCGTCGCTCGGAACTAATAAAAGACCTTACGGCCTTTTAAAGTTTCCTCCTGGAAACTATCCTCAGCCTAAAGACTGAGGTATTACGCTCCTCGCAACGATAGACGGGTTTTTGGAATTGAAAATCTCGCCCTAAAAGGTGGGGTATTAAACCCAAGAAACTCTCATGACGAGATTTTCAATAAGAAAATATAAATACCAGTGAGGAGAAGGTCAAAGGTAGGTGTATAGATGAATAGGTGGTTGAAAAAAGAGGGTGGACTACTTGATGTATTTATACGACCCTCTCTTCTCTGCTTCTCTGTTGCCATTCTGATTCTGACTTTCGGTATCCCATCGGCCGACGCCCAGAGCATCCTCTGCGAAGACGGCACACTGGTCGCCCCCAATGCTGGCGGCACACCTCCTGACTGCACCATCGTAGCTTCCCAGACCTTATCTGTCGACAATGACAACCCACCGACCTATCGCTTCAACACCCTGACAGTCAACACTGACTTCCAGCTGTGGTTCCGGGATACGGGTGCCGTCGTGTTTTCCATCCGTGGCACTGGTGGTATTGGAGGAAGACACTCTGATGAAGGTGGTGATGGAGGAAGAGGCGGAAACAGCGGAGTTGCAGGTTCCAGAGGTGGATCCGGAATTAAAGGTGACAATGGTGACGAAGGGGGTACCGGCGGAGGCGGAAGAGTGGGAGGATATGCAGGCGGAATCGTCATAATCGAAGCCACCAACATCATCATAAACGGCAAGATTAGCGTCAACGGCTCAGTTCCGGCATCTCTCTCCGGTGGTACAGGAACAAAAACCGGAGGCGGAGGCGGAGGCGGCGGAGGCGGAGGCGGCGGAGGAACCATCACCATCCGTGCCAACGACCTTTCCGGAGCCGGCTTTGTCGAAGCAGGAGGCGGTCGTGGCGGCAATGGTGGAAAAGGTCATAATGATGGTGGATGCCGTCCATGGTTTTGCGACTTTGACGATGACGGTGGTGGAGGCGGAGGAGGCGGAGGAGGCACTGGCGGTTCAGTCATCATCTCCGCAAGCGTGAATATATTTCCAGATTCCAATATCATTCTAACTGGTGGTCCGTTTGGGAAAGGCGCCGAGAAAGTCGGAGACGCAAAAAAAGGCCAAGACGGTGATCCTGGTCCTGACGGCGACGACACCCCTGACGAACTGGCCATCGAGGACTGCAACAACCGCGTGGACGACGACTGGGACCAGCTCGTCGACATGGGCGATCCTGACTGCTACAATATCTATCCTAATGGCCAGTGCCCTTCAACCAATTACGGCATGTATGGCGGCGAAATCGGCGACGGTGAGACCTCGCCTGTGCCGCCGGCGCTCATTTCTGCTCAGGATGGATCCGACGGCTGCTGCGGCGACGATGATTTCAACGGCCACTTCAGACTGACAGATGAAGATGATTACGCCCTCGGATGGACTATGGTCCCCATTGACGCGGGCATCACCCTGGATGTCACAGACAACAAACTCGATTTCAAGGTGTCAACAACTGACCCAGATTTCGTCGATATCTATAGTCCAATCATCGAGATTACCGACCCCAATAGACCATATGTGGTCAGGACGATATATTCTGCAAGGAATATTCCTGAAGAAGGCAACATGGTGCTAAACCTTCGATGGCTAAAGAGAGTCGAAGCAGAGTTCACGCAGGCTAGCCCCGACGAAATAGTCACCCATGTCACCGGAGAGATCGACTATGACATGAAAATAGAGAAAGTGTTCGAAGGTGCCGCCCGCGACGGAGCCACTGCCATGCAGATATTCATCCAGATACGCGGCCTAGAATCGAGAACACAGGACGTAATCTTCACCTTCGACGATATCGAGATCATCCAGACCGGCGACCTTGGCTGGACTAACGCAGACAGCGAGTTTCTCTGCACTCACGATAGCGGCTGGAACTGGAAGGTATCCCAACTGTATGAGAACACCATCTTGTCACAGGTCGGCAACAGCGACATCGTGTCCAACGCCGACGGCTGGTTTTCCTGCGACGCAGGCACCGACGACCAGATAGACAAGGTGACGTACGGCGAGCTCGCGGACGACCACTACATCAACAAGTATGGCCTCTTCCCGCCGTCGGAAGGTGGTGGGCAATCAGGAGATAACGGGTGGTATCGATGCATAGACTGGTGCGATCAGATCTGGGTTGATGAAATCACAGATCCAAACACAGGCAGGGATAATCCTGAAGATCTGCTGTTCAAGGCAAGGAATTTATGTGGGGACGGTAGCGGGTGCGTACCCTATGAAGGTGAATCTTGTTGTCCTTCGGCACCATCATATCCTGCGAACTGCGACAAAACGATTAACGTTGACTGTTCTGATGGTAATCCACAGAACAATGTTTGTGATGTCTGCGAACCGCCAGGTGATGGGGATGGAGGCGAAGAGACCCCTGACGGCATCGTTCCCGAAGATGCTTGTGACGATCCGAATTCAGAGGAGTGCATCGGAGAATCGGGAGGTACGTCTCATCTGACGTGTGCTGTCATCGCGAATCTGAAAGGTTTCACGTACGACCTCTGCGGCCAGAACGAAGTATGCGCAGACGGTGGCGTCTCATTCCAGAGTCTCGACGACGGCTGCTGCATCGGCGGTCGGTGCCGCACACGAGACGAACTGGGCATCCAATGCACCAGCGGACATGTCTGCATAAAAGACCTGGAGGTCTGTCCTGAGACGAGCATCATCACAAGCAATGAGAACGAGATCTGTTGCGCTGAACCCTGCAACATCAATCCCGACCTCTTCCTGGGCGGTAAACCGAACACGGCATTCATCTGCTATGAATTCGGCGAACATGCGTATTGGGCAGAGTGTTGCAGCCCCAATTGCAAGAATAACAATCTGAGGGAGAGCATAACACTCTTCGAGAGAGGCAGCCCATTCAATATGCTATACAGCGCTGACTATAGGAACCAAGCTAGGACCAAACTCCTGGGAGGAGCCTTAAGAAGACGGGATATCTCAAAGAATTCCCGGAGTTTCTTGTTCAATCTGCTCGGCGCGGAGAACAATCTGGTAAGGAAAGGGAAAGGTGACTGGACCGGATTCGATCAGCTCGAGTTCTCAATCGCCTACACCAAACCTGTCCGTGGTCTAGAGATCAGGGGCTACGAAGAGAACGCAGCACCCATCTGCGACTTCAACAGCATTGATCACTCCATCATAGAGTTCAGCAACAACGGAGACGCCAGCGGCAAATGGCACCACATCACGTTGCCGCTCAGGAATGATATCTGCGATATCGGCGACAATCTTGTCAAGGAGGTCTACCTCAAAGATCTTGACACCGCATCTCCGGACGAGATGATCAATTACGTCATTGACAATATCTATCTCTCGAATAGTGTTGAGGAGAGCTATTTCTGCACTGGCGAATATCAGACATGGATCCAAGGAATGGAACCGGAGACCACGGATGGACTGTACGATGAAGAAGACATCCCCTACAAGTATGCCTGCGAAGAACAACCTGGATACTCCTGGACAGGCGATCAGTGCTGCGGCTCGAAGACAGAAGGGTTTGGAAACGATGCAAAACGCGAATATTATATCGATCTCCTAGCCGGTTGCTGGGATGGTGCAGGCGTCTTCAACAACCAACGCGCCAGCGATGCCACCGGACTCTTCCGGTATCGCAATGTGATGTTTACCATGGACGAAGTCGAAGAAGGACGCGGCGACTTTTACTATTGCGGCCCGCATGTTGCCGATACCATCGGACTCACCGACATTGATCCTCCAGCAGAAAATTCCCGTGACCAGGACGCCAAGCTCCTCTTGCAGACCGCAGACACCTGTGAATCCATTGGCCTCCTTTACTGCAGCACCGATGACACCTTCAAGGCAGTGCCAGCAGGCCTCGAGATCGACGACGGCAACAATCCAGGCGCAGAGCTCTACGAGCCAGGCATCACCATACTCGGCCAGAAACAGCATCCGCCAGGCATGAGTCTAGTGAAGAATGGGGGGTTTGAGCGATGATAAGGAATGTCAACGCAAAAAACGGACTCATCCTATTGGCGATAGCCATCGCTCTCCTCATGCTTCCAACGATCAATGCAGTATGCGGACAGACCTGTATCTGGCAATCCAATCAACAGGTGAATCAATATAATATGTTGAATGAATGGGTTGCCAAGGGCGCGTCTTCGCCATATAATAAGCTCTATAATATCTGGACTGATGCAGACAATACGCTGACTGTATCATTAGATGCAAACTGCCGTGAGGGCATAATGAGCTGCGTAGAGAGTCCATATATCGGCGAGGTCATCCAGTATGATGCAACCGATGAGTGGGATTGCTACGCGTATGATTTTGTTGCGGATTTCCAATGGGGTAACAATTTGTTTCGATCTTTATACATGGAGCCAGGGGATACCGAAGAGGTGACTCTTACCCCTGGATGCTACGCAGTCATGTTGGAATCAGACGATGAGAGAGGTTATGACGCGATGCATCAGTTCACCGTCGACATCAATCTCAACAATGAATACGAAGAGAAACAAGACTGCTTCCTGGAATGTGAATACGAAGGTTCAACTAATACCTGCTCGAATCTTCCTTGCCTCGGACCACGTGATGACATGATATGCGACGGGAACGGCATTTGCATTGATCAACCATCAGAAGGCAATCCTGAGTTGGATTATGTCTCCTGTATTAAGTCGGCGAATCCTTCACCGGATTTCCTTTCGACGAGCGAGTATCCTGATAACTGTCTTCGCTGCTGCGGAAATGAAATTGATGATGGGGGAACGACTTGCGGCCCCTGGACTTGTAACATGATAACTTCTCCTTCCGTTCAGTTATATTGGTCCCGCACATTTTTCGATGACAATGATGGTGACGGATACGGCGATCCCACATCTGGTGTGGAAGCGGAAACTCAAGGACTCAGAGTCACAGACAGCACCGACTGCGACGATACAAGAATAGATATCTATCCAGGCGCGTCAGAATCGACAGAGATCAATTGTACAGATACCATCGACAATAATTGCGATGGAGATATTGACGAGGATGACAGCGAATGCTCGCGTGACTTCTACGATGACGATGACGGCGATGGCGTCATCAACCGATACGACTGGTGCCCTGAATCACCAGATAACCCCACTGACGCGAATGGCTGCTCCATCCCACCGACTCATTGGGAGATTGACTACACATCCATCAAGGACGACCGCTTCACCCTGCTCGAGGTCGAGACGGACGACGAATGCGGACTCGCTCCGCCATGCATCAATCTCAGCCACGAATTTACCAACACCCTCACACAGACATTCATCGCTCCGGAAGGAACCTATGCGGCCAAGGCCAACATCAAGGGTGAGAACGGCAAGGTGACGTTTTCCGCTGGGACTCTGATTGCGGAGTTCCACAACGACCAAGGAGACGAGCGGGAATTCGTCAGCGACCCGGTTGTCTTCATCGACGATACCACCGTAACGATAACGCTGTCGATTGTCGATCCAGGTCGTAGCAACACTGAAGATTCATACATTGACGATGTCATCTTCGCGAAGATGAATGCCAATAACGATCCCGCGACAGAGCTGCCCATCCAATCCTATTATGACTACCAATTTTCAGGCTGTTGCCCTGCAGCCTATTGCTGGAACGGCACAGCCTGCATGCCTGCAACTCATTTCGACAGCCAAGACGTCTACTACGTCTTCGCCGAGACCGAAAATGACGTCACGGACGAAGAAGGCAACCTCATCATCGAGGAAGGTTATCGTTGCATAGCGGACGATGAAAGGAATGCCGACTGGTTGTTGTCGAACAAACAACCAGATTGGTACGGCACATCAGAAGGCTTCTGTGACAGCGAGACGGACTGCTTCGTCAGGCTCGCGGACGAGACCGATTGCGTCGAGATCCCTGAAGACGCTTGCTTTCTCAACGAGGAGATTCATTGGACAACGTCAGAATTGGTTGGTGAAATCACCAATCCTGACGTCAACTGCCTTGCCGACGGCCAGTACATTCGCGACCATTACTGCGACGGAGGAGATTGGACCACTCGTACCGCAATCCTCGCCGCATTGTTCGAGAGGGTCGTCAAATACTACGGAGAAACAGACGCAGACTACACGCTCCATTGCGACAAAGGAGAACAGTCACTGAATCTATTACCAGATGTGCTCTCCGACTCAGAATACCTTCAAGAACAGCTGCGGTACTGTGTGCTCACCTTCAGGGACAGCCAAGGCGATGCGGAGAAGACCATCGTCGGCGCTCCAATCTTCAAGCTCAGCGTGGACATCACCAATCAGGCTAAATTCGATGAATACATGGAAAGTTTTTTCGATATGAATAGGCTAGACCAATTCCAGGCAGAAGAGGTCATCAGTACTTGCCCTGACGCTTTCGAAGAAGAGCTCACCGAAACAGAGAAGGACGCTTTCTTCGAATGCGAAATCACATCAGCGAAAGCGGGCGAACTATGGTATAATCCCCGCCTCAAGATAGCCGTCTATTCCCAACAGCATGACCTGCCGATCCAAGACGCTTACGAGACTACGCAAGCGGAAAACGATGATCCCGATTTCGACTTCCTCGAATTCATCACCAGGCCTTTCAATGCGCTGTTCGAGCTCGTCCGCAACCTCATCAACGGACCTGAGCAGCTACAGCCAAAGGAGTTCGACCAGCTATACGAGAACAAGGCGCATGGACGGTCCGTCGAGGGAATCAGCAGAGATATATGGACCGACACCGGGCTCGCCTTCGACCAGTTCTACATCAATTTCGAGGACATCAGCGAGGACCTCTGCGATCCTATCAATCGGGCCGTCGGAGTGAGCTTTGATTCCTCAAGATTCTATGAGGACTGCGTCCGCGACCTCTCTGCTCAGCAGTCCGATATCGCGACGTACATCCGAGGACCTGGACGTGAACGGTTCTGGCCAGGCATCTCTGGGATGCTGCGCATCCAAGACGACAATACCTGCAGCGAGGACGGCCAAACATGCGGTGACGGCAGGCTCTGCTCAGAAGGGAGGTGCGTCGACATGACGACCGACCGAAAGCACTGCGGCGGATGGGAGACTGAATGCATATCGACACAGATCTGCCAGGGAAGCGATTGCGTCGACTGCCCTAACCTCCAGGTCGCATGCGACAACGTCTGCACAGACACGCTCAATGATGAGTTGAACTGCGGCATCTGTTTCCATGAATGCGATGACGGCATCGAATGCCGACGTGGCATCTGCGGATCAGGCGGCGGCGGCAATGGCAACAACCTGCAATGACCATGAACCGAAACATAAAATGCTCAAGCGCGCCCAGATCACCATCTTCTTCATCATCGCCATAGTCCTCATCATGGCGTTCGCATTCGTCTTCTACATCACCAATGAGATCCGCAAGGCCAACCTCGAGGATGAAGCGGGCAAAGTGGCGACCGACCTGCTCAAGACAGGGGCCATACGCGAATACATCACCCAATGCCTGCATGAGACCGCAAAGGAAGGACTTCTTCTCGTCGGCAAGCAAGGTGGATCCATCTATACTTATCAGGCCGGAAGGACCCGCTTTCCCCAGTTAAGGACCATGACGTTGATGGCGTTCATGCCCTATCCTATACTGCCATACGAACAGGTAGACGCTGAGATCGATTGGCAGTACATGACCTATGGCATAAGCAGGCTCCGCGACACCGATACGGAACATGATCAGAATACCAGGTTCATCTCTCCACCAGACTACCCCTATCCTGGACCTCTTGTCCAAGACCCTGAAGATGTGATCAGCCCGTTCGCCAGCCGGATGGAAGCGATGACACTACCACCGCTATGCATCGATGAAGGATCGAATGCCCGCGAACTGGGAAGCATACTCCATATAGATCAAGTGGACAACACGTGTAATTTCTCCTACGGCCCGGACTCCATCCAGGACTATCTGCAAAAGATCGTCAAGAACCGGATGACGGCCTGCCTGGAATTGGACTATATAGAAAATCTCGGATACGAGATCACCGAGGAGGAACCGATCAGCAGGGTGGTGTTCGGTGAATATGACGTGGGATTCTCCATAGCGTATCCTTTCCGCATCACCGTACGCGGGCACGAACCCATCACCAAGATGGTGGAGTTCTACACAAAACTCCCGGTACGGATGAAAGACATGTATTATTCGGCCCGCCACATCATCGACACTGAAGGATATGATATCTTCTTCCAGCCCGAGGTGGATTACGCCACAGCCGACAGATGCATCGGCATTGACAGGAAAAAGGTCGACTGTGTTCCCGAAGGAATCACGGTGGAACGCTTCGAAGATGCCTGTAGTCCGACGGTCTGCCTCGCGCCGAACTTCAATGACGTGGTGCGGCTCAGCGACGATTTCTCCCGCATCGACGACAAGCCCTACATGTTCCAGTTCGGCATGCAGAACCGTCCGCCGGCGCTCGATCTCATCGATCCGAGCCCGCATGAACGTTTCGACATCATCGCCGATGAGACAGAGCTGGTCACGATCGATCCGCGCGGCATCGATCCCGACGGCGACTACCATGGACTCATCGTCGATGGCATGGACATCATGGTCAGCGCCTATTCCTATGGCGGTTGGGGCGAGGAGTGCACGTCGACCTTCGATGCGTCCATCTGCACCGCGGCCGGAGTCAGCCCATTAGAGAACCCGTGGCTCTGCACCACGGAGCTGTGCGACCCGCCGAATGTGCCGCCCCCGGACGAACGATGGTCCGGATCGACGGTTTTCCAGGACGATGGCCGCCGTGCAGCGACCAAGCAGCTGACCCATGACGACCTCGGTGCCCACCGCGTCACCGTGCAGGTCTGCGACAAGGAAGGGCTCTGCGACCACCAGGACGTCACGCTCTTCGTCTTCGATCTGCCCACCGCCTCACCGACCGGCGGCAATCCATATAATTGGGACCATCTCCCAGAAGCGGATCGGGCAGCCATGCAGGCGCGCGCCAGCATCGAGGATCCTTATACCCTGGACGGCACCGCATCGTCTGTCGAGCTCGGTGACGATGTCGACGCTTACCAATGGACTCTTATCACCGAACCGACATCACCTGAGGTGCTCTATCCCTGGGGACCAGAGGCTACGGTCCAGTATCCGGCAAGCGATCCATCCATCATGGATTCCATTATTGGCTTGGGATTCCAGAGGGCCGACGAGACCGAGACCGTCAAGCTCGAGGTGCGCGCCGACATAGCTGACATCTCGCGGCAGGATGACCAGTCCTTCAACATCGAGGTCAGGCTCTGCCTTCCGGTCGTCGTCCCCGGCGAGATTCCGCCATTCCCTTATCATGATGTGCTAGGTACGCGTCCGGCCGCCGACCCGTTCAAGACCGACCATGTCTGCTGTAAGCCTGACATGACCTATGTTGGGACCGCGACCCCGACCCCGTGTTACGCGAACACGCTCTACGGCTCCATCATCAATAATCTCCCGGATTACGGCGATAGCTACGAATTCGGTCCGTACGAGACAGATCAAATCCTTGAGAACATGATACCGGTCAACGGCAAGATCAATGACGTCTATATGCAGGAGTTCACTCGCAACTGCGCAGAAGACCGTGGCAATGTGTGTTCTGGAGAAGCCACCCACACCTTGACTGTCCAACATACCTGCGACCCGATAGGCGGAGGATTGAGAGAGACCTGCAACGGCCCAGACCAAAATTATAAGTGGGACGGCCCACAGACCACCGACGCCTGGGGCTGCGAAGACTACACAGGCACCACTTTTGAACAGGTCTTCGGCAACGGCGACGGTGTCTGCAGGGAGACCGGATGGACATGCTACCAGGACTATAGGGTAAACCAATGGACTTGTGGAAGCGGCGTGTGCGAAAGCCCAATCACAGGCACCGGCGAGAACTGCAATACCAAGTATAATCTCTGCTATAACGCTGCTGGTGTTTCCTCCAGCCAGGATGACCCGGTGAGTTGCATGAACAGCCCGAAGAAAACATGCACCTTCAGGGACTACACCTGCTCCCAAGCCACCGGTACGGCCCAATGCGTCGTCGATGTGTCCAAACCCGACTTCGACTTCGACAAGGATGGCTGGACAGACACATGCGACCAAGCTCCTCAAAACCCATGCCTCCGTTATTCAAAAGATACCAACAACCCTGACGGCTGCGACGATAAAACTTGCACAGTAGAAAATGCACATACGATGTACTGCGCCTCGTGCGGAGAGAAGGGCAATCCCAATGACGGCACGATAATAGTGGAGGACACAGACCCAATCACTGGTATGTCTCTGTTCTCAGCGTGCTGCGACAGCTCCAATTACTGCGCCAGCAGCATCAATACATGCGTCCCGAATAGCGAGAATCATCCCTCACCCCATGCCGATTGGAAATGCATCGGCGGGACCTGGGATGCCCCCTGAACACCCACACCTATCTCTCCTCGATAAAAAGGGAAAATTATTTAAAGGAAGAACTCGATTAATTTACCTATTCGAAGGGTGATTTACGGTTTCGACAAGGGCATTGCCTGTGCAGAGACCACCAACTGTATGGCTTTGGTGAATTGATGCAAAAAAGAGGGAACTTTGTATTCATAGTGCTATCATTAGTAATCGGAGTCATCGCGTTCTCTTCTACCCTCACTGCGCAATCTAACCTCCTTCCTTGTTGTTCCGATCCCGATATCGGACCCGCCTATTATTGTTATAAAGCATACGACACCAAACCGGAGCAGATGGACATCAATGACTATCTGACTGTGGATATGTGCTGCGGCGATGGGATTACCGCGTGTCCTGCATTCTCCCTCGCGACAGATGGCTGCGACTCTGTCCAGGCATGTCAAGATGCAGGATGCTGCTGCACAGAGAATAGTCCGCTCGGGACACTGACTTCAGAAGGAGGCTGCTCCGGCGTGATAAAGCATTTCTTCCCCGGCGTCTTCAACACCGGACAATGCAATGGCATCTGCGAAAAACAATACGAATGCAGCGACGGAATCGACAATGATAATGATGGGAAGACCGACTACGATCCCGACGGCAACGGCGATCCGCAATGCGACTCTCCCACCCATGATTCCGAAGCGGACGGCGGGACATTGGAAGAGGACTGCACCACAGCCGAAGATGAAGACGGCGACGGTTTCGCCTCATGCCTCGACTCAGAATGCCGCCAGGAATCCTGCGGCACCATATGCAGCGACTACACCGATCATGTCTACAGCAGCGCTGACGACCAGGTTTTCGACCTCTGCTGCGCTGACGGCACTTCCGCTCAGAGCAATGCTGACGACGCCATCGCACCGCTGGATTGCCTTCTCGACACCCTCGGCGCTGACGTCTGCGCATCTGAATGCCCCACTCCACCGCCGACCTGCGACGATCTCACTTCTCAAGGCCAAGCTGTCTGCGATACTCAGGACGGCTGCGAATGGTGCGAGAACACCGACCCACAGACCTGCATCGTAGAAGGAGGCGCCTGCGATCTTCCTGTGCTCCCTTGCGACCAGAGGACGGTCGCCACCTGCAAGGACGGCAATGACGTCAACCAGATCAAATGCTATCTCTGTGATTCAGCCTCCTGTCTTGAGAGCTGTGCGAATTGCGTCGGCTTCCCGGTGCAGGACGCCAGCGTCTGGGAATGCCAGGCACAAGGCGGCAATGTCTGTGACAATGTCGAATGCGGGCAGAACGCGGCCTGCGAGACCGGTTCAGGAGTCTGCCGCTGTGACGTGGTCGGAGGCGACCAATATTATGATGAGACGCCTGATTCCTGCACACCTGAAGGCGATACCATAGTGCCGCCGATGCCTGGCGGTAGGGACTGCATCGCAGAGAACCTATGTTCTGAGTGCGGCAATGGCATACGAGAGGAAGGGGAGGATTGCGACGACGGCAACGAGATAGACGACGATGATTGCGGTAATGACTGCCGATGGAACATCGTCTCTGCCTGCGAGGACAACGGCGGTAAATGCTGCCCAGAGAACACATTGTGCATGGGAGCCGAGGGGCAGGGATTGCCCGGTGGCTGGGATTGCACTGGCGGAGAACTCTGCTATACAGGCTGCACCTCATGCGTCATAGCGACAGAAGAGAACTGTCGTGACGGATCCGACGTGGGAGAGGGTAACGACCATGACGGCAAGCCGGATTGCCTGGATTTCGACTGCCACGAAGATTCCTGCGGAATGTCCAATTGCCAGAGGACCGAATACGAGAACAATGTATACGACGCGACCGAACCGCCGGACGGCACATTGGACACCTGCTGCTTCTTCTCATCATGGCTCCGCGACTGCGACGAGGACGGGACGCCCGAGGCCTGCCGGCTGCAGCCTTGCGACTGCGACGACGGAGCCAAGACCCCGATATTCCCGCCTGCGACACCGCGAGTGGCCTTCGACCACAAGACCGGCGGATCAGACGCCGACCATGCTCCTGAGATCACCATCACCTGGGACTTCCATGAAGGTGAGTGCGACACCGCGGCGAATTTCAACATCTACCGCTGCGACAAGACCATGTGGGGAGGCGAGGGATGCCAGGAAGGCGATGAAGACATCCTTACCGTGCCGGCCCGTTTCGACGCCGACGCCCCGCTCAACGAGATCCCGCTTCCCGGCGCTACCCGCTCCTATCTGGAAACCAATGTCGCGGCAGGGAAGGACTACTGCTACCTGATCGAGGCCAACTACGGTCCGACGAGCATGTTCTCCAAGGTGGTGTGCACCTACACCGGCGACGAGATCTGCTTCATCGAGGACGGACAGTTCTGTTTCGACCCTGAGGGCTTGGTGCCGACGCGAGGCTACCAATGCAGCGAGGAGAACACATTCACACCGACCTCGACGGATCCTTACGTGAAATCGGATGACGAGATCCGCGACTGCAACGAATTTACCGAGGGCGATTACGAGGCCATATGCCGAGAGAAGTCGGACAACACCGTCGACTGCTTCATCTCCGGCCCGTGCGAGCCATGCAATTTCCCCATGGGCATGTTCTATTCATGGCAGGATAGCATCACTGAGCTGTCCGACGGGGAATGGGATAACTGCCACAAAGCAGAGACCGGGTGCTTCCTCGAATATTCAATGACGACGGTCGACCAATTCCGTTCCTGCAAGGATATCGACAGCTGTTACGCCTACCGGTCTGAGAAAGCATGCGAAGGGACTTATGGCTCTCCTTACACCGGCTCTGGTAATCCTTGTCTTGACAACGCCTGCGAATGGGTGCCCATCATGCCTGAATTCGGCGTCGGCGTCTGCCGCGACACTGAACCGGAGAGACAGGAATGCTCTTGGTGCGACGAAGGCCACTACAACCAGATGTTAGGTTCCTGCACAGAGCAACTGTGCCAGGCCACGGGCGAGGAATGTTATCTCGACGAAGAGGGAAGCTGCCTGCACGGCAGCACCCTGTCATGTGAGAGCTACGACGACAGAGAGGATTGTCTGGGACGCGGACAGATCAGCGGCATCAAGGTCGATGTCGGCGGTCGAATCGGAGACGGCCGCACCAACGACATCTATGAACGCAGCCAGGATTTCCTCGGCTTCGGCCTCTGCAGCTGGTCGACTACCGACGAGGAATGCTTCAAGGACGCGAATTATGATGCCAGTAGAGATCCCCATGCCAAGGATCTCTTCCCACCCATCACCCACGTACAGGTCCCGACCTGGAAACGGCCGCAGGGCGTCTTCCCTGACCAGGACCTCTACCTTGCGGACGAGATCGTCATCAGCGGCGTCGTGACTGACCAATACCCGGAAGGTGTGCTCTGCAAATGGCCTGACCTCGATGCTCCGAACAATGCCGACAACAAGGACAACTGCACCGGACCGACCAAGCTCTTCTATGCCATCTACTCGCTCAATCCGCTCAGCCCCGAACGGATCGTCAGACAGATCATGGTCGAACCGACCAATGTATTGGTCAACACGGACGGTACCATCGTCGAGACCACCAAAGAACTCGAATCAGGCATCTACCAATTGTTCTATTACGCCATGGACAAGGCGGACAACCTCGAGGTCGTCAAGAACCTGACTATCGAGGTGGACAAGACCGACCCGGTCATCACCTTCATGGATCCCCCCACCTTCACTCTTGGGACGCCGCCGGATTTCGAGAGCGATGTCCTCATCTTGTTCTCGGTCAGCGAGGAGGTCACCTGCACTGCGGACCGGCTCACCAAGCTAGACGATCCAGAATGGACGGACCTACCGTTCATCCCAGGAGAATTCCCCAATCTTTATGGTGTGGACTTCTACGCGCAATTCGAGACGCTCTTGGACGGTTCATACGAATACGAGGTAACCTGCAATGACAGGCTGGGCAACGAGGCTGTCGAGAAGATAGAGTTCCGCATCGAGGCCGACCGACGCATCACCACCCCTAAACCAGAGGGTACCATCGACTACTCGACCGAAATCCTGCTCCAGGTCTTCACCGAGAACAATGCGGTCTGCGAGATCATGAATCATGGCGGCACCGAATGGGAGCTGATGACCACCGTCCCCAATCCTGATGGCACAGGGTATTTCCATGAGAAGACCGTGGCCGACCTCGGGCCATCACCAGACCGCACGTATATCCATGATGTACGATGCACATTCGAGGTGAGCGGCGATGTCGTGACCGACTCGATCGTGTTCACCGTGGACACCACACGTCCTGCCATAAGATTCCTTGACGATTCCGGAAACGACTTCAACTTCGCCGTCTGGTACGGCGAGGATTCCCCGCCATATATGTACATTGAATGCGTCGACGACGGCTTCGGCTGCGAGGACGACCTCTATTTCTGCACCAGCACCTTCCTCGAAGAGGACTGCGACCCCGAGACAGAGACGGTCCCTGGAGCCAGCAATGGCCCGGTCCCTTTCCCGATCAGCGAGCTTGCGGGCCATCCGAGCATCGTCAGCCAACGCATCTGTGTCGAGGGTCTTGAACAGAAAAGCCCTGATGAGACCATGGGCGGCCGCGAGACCGAACCTGCGGTCTGCCACACCATCATGGCTGATCAGGTCGGACCGGAACTCTTCGTCAATGAAGTATGGGTAGAGAGCGAACCATACCGCACGACCGACCAGACGTCGATCACCTTGACGGGTTCGGTACTCGACTATGGCTATCATGACGATAGCGGAGTGTCTGCAACAGGCGGTGAGGTCGTGACGATCGAGGACCATACCTTCAGGGAATTCACGCTCAATGCGACGCTGGAGTTCGAAGGGACCAAGGGCGATGTCGTGGTGCGACGGGCGAGCGATGGTGAGATGGTCGTCGCTCGGATCGACAAGACCAATCCTTTGCCGGACGAGCTCATGCTCATTCATTTCGCCGCGGATGGCTCCATCGTGTCCCAGCAGCGTGAATCGGTGGCCGATGTCGAGGCCACCATATTCAAAGTCAAAGTTTCAGCTCAAGGAGACGCTTTCGTCTTCGAGGTGGCTGATGTCGGCAGGGTCACGGCGACATTCCCTGGCGCTCCGGCCTTGGGTGAGATCGGCGTCAGTGCACCGCTCGCAGCAGAGTCGACACCGGTCAAGATAAGCGACATACGCGTGATTGACGAGGAGATCGACCGCACCAAGAACAAGGTCCGACTCGAGATCACCAATGTCCCAGGCCATATGGTCGAGACCTTCTGCGATGCCAATGGCCATTTCGAGGCCACATTGACCGGCTTGCAGGAAGGTGAGAACACCATCCGCATCCGCGGCTTCGACCGCGCCGGCAATGTCGATATCGCGAGTGCCGGAGGCAACAAGGACCTCTACGGCGTCTTCGTGGACAACTATGGACCGGTCATCAGCGGACCGTTCCGGCTCACTGATGCTGGAGGCAGAGGCATCGAGCACGCGGAGTACGGCCAACCCGTCATGATCGAGATCGACGTGGACGAGAGCACGCTCAGAGGTCTTGATACAGGCTCGGACAATGCCCAGGTCAATGTCACCAGGGTCATGGTCGAGATAAACGGCAAGACCTACGAAATGGGATTCCAGGACGACACCGCGGGCCATTGGGAGACCGGCACATGGAACATCACCATCCCTGTTGAAGACGTCGCGGCCTGGGGTGTCGGCACTTTCATCGTCACCTTCACGGCCGAGGACGAGTTCGGCCATACCGCGACTGCGGAGTTCACCGGTGAGGAGGACGGCTTCAACGTGAAAGACGAGACCGTCCCGGTCCTCAACACGCTCATCCCGACATTCGAGGTGTACGGCAGCGCCCTTGTCACGAATGCGGAGACCATCGATCTGATCGCGACCTATACCGAGCTCAGACCGCTCAACATCAGTGTGCAGATCGTGGGCAAGGATGAGAACGGCGACACCGTATTCACGGTGCTCAAGGAAGAGGGACTCACCGGCGGTACCGACCAGACGATCACAATCACAGTCCCCCTGTATCCGGGCCAGAACGACATCACCATGCAATTGTGGGATGAATCATATAATGTCAACACCGGTACGCCCGCAGTGTTCTCCAACGGAAAGAATCAGCTCCGGGTGTTCCGCGACATCGTCGCGCCGGACATCACCGAACCCACCATCAAGGGTGAAGGAAGTGGAATAGGGAAGAAGATAGAATACGGCACGAACGCCACCATCGAGTTCACCGTGGATGATACGCGCTACACCAAACATGTGACCGAAGTCGCTCTCGTCATCCAACATGAGGACGGTACGGCGCACGGAAGCAGGACCGCGGTCTACACCAATGAAGAAGAGGGACCGGTCAAGATAAAGTACGAGATGAACGTGACCGAGACCGGCTATGGCATCTTCGATCTCGAGATCGGCAACTACACCGTCACGGTCACGGCGACAGACGCTTATGGCAACACTGAACCGACCGTGGAGGCCATCTTCGAGATCGTCGACACGACACCACCGGAGATCATCTTGGAGATCCAGGAGATGGGAGAGGTCGTCGAGATCATCTCCCGTGGCAACAGCAATCGACGAGAATATGACGTCGTGCTCTTCGCCAACGAACCCATCAAGGATATCTCAACCTTCAGCTATCAGTATAATCCACCTTGCGACGATGTCGCCATACCGGAATTCGCGCAGACATTCGCGCCGCGCACCGACACAGAGGAGAGGGTATGGGAAGGCAAGCTCTGGATCCCCCTGGGCTATGCATGCTACAATGACGCAGATGAAGAGGAGATCGACTTCATCATCGAAGGCATCGATCACAATGATTTCCCGTTCTCGATCGCAGAGGGCGACATCACCCCTGAATCTTTCATCATGGACAATGTGGGTCCTGCGGCGCCGGTCTTCTATTTCCCGACTGACGACATGTTCCCCAGGGATGCCGACATATCGGATCCTTACTATAGTATAGAGGAGACAGTGACCGTCTTTGGCTATACTGTAGACAGCGATGAAGATGCTATCGGTGATGTACCGGTCGTCGTGCTCCATTCGCCTGACCAGACCGCCTGGAGCAACATCCCTGTCCAATCCAGCCAGGAGAGCGCATGCGGAGAGCAGGCCAGGCTGGAGAGCCTCGCCAGCGAGGGCGCGACCGAAGTGTTCGTCAACGGCAACTTCGAGCAGTACGGCGCAGGGGGTTTCAACCTCTTCATCGAATATGATCATCGCGCAGACTACACGTATTATCCTATATCCGGCGCCGCATATGACGACATCGTCGGCCGTACACGGATCACGCTTTCAGAGCCGCTCGAGAAAGAGGCGAACCAGGGCACCGCGGTGATGCGTTGTCCCTATCCCGAACCGACCGGTTATTTCCTGGCCGCCATCCCGCTCGGCGAGGGACGCACGTACATCCGCGCCCGCTCCCAGGACCTATTGAGCAATTGGGGTGAGACCACCGGCGCATTCTTGGTGATCAAGGACTTGACCCCGCCGGTGCTCGTCTCCACCACCCCGGACGCTGATTATATCAGCGCCGAACCGATTGATCAGGTCAGGGTAGAGATTGAGGATCCAGGCGCAGGCTTCAACTGCTCCTCCTTCAACCTGACCATCGAGATGTATAACATGACCGATGCAGGCGATGAGCCTCGCTACTGCGCCTCATGCGATATCGAGACTGAATGCGAGGACGGCGACACCGAAGCGATCTTCATCCTGCTGAGCGACGCTGAGGGTGGCCTGTTCGACAAGGATGGCGAGGAAGGTCTCGATGAGGGCATCTATTACGGCAGCATCTCGGTCCGTGACCTGGCCGGCAACGAACTCACCCATGAATGGGTGTTCACCACCGACTCCAACTCGACCCATATCCCTATGCTCTCCGTCGCGGACGGTTTCACGTATGGGCGGACGCTCTATGTGCCTGACCTCAGACCGGATCTCGTGCTCAACTACGCCTACGACAACAATAAACATATCGAGATATTGAGCATGGGCAAGACGCCCGAAGAGAGCCCGCAGCACCAACCGATATACACCCGTATCAACAATACCGCATTCTCTCTCGCCTTCTCTCAGGACCTCTGGGAAGACTTCGGGCTGGCCACACCCCTCAGTCCGACGACCCTACATCGCCTCCTGGTGGAGTCCAGGAAGGAGTACTCGTCGGATAACTGGAGCAATGTCGGCAGCCATTCCAGGTTCTTCGTCGTCGACGTCACCGATCCGGTGCTCGATCCCGCCCCGGTCGCGGTCCGGAATGCGACTCCCGTCGTCAACGGGAGCTGGGACGATCGCAACATCAATTATGTGACTGTCTATGGCGCAGACGTACTGGGCAACTACAATGCCACTCTGGTCGAGGATGGATACGCAGGGACCTATTCCGTCACCGTACAGCTCAACAATGCCCAGGAGGGTCTCAAGGATATCCTGGTCAGGGCATGGGACAAGGCAGGCAATCCCAGCGAAGAGATGTCAGCAGAGGTCATGCTCGACTACACGGCTCCTATCGCATCCTGCGGCTACGGACTCTCTGGCACGTGGACCAACCAAGCTCAGACCGTGATTCTGACCGGCTCGGACAGCATCTCGTCGGTCGGCCGTATCCTTTACTGCGAAGGCGAAGAATGCAGTCCGACCATCGTGTACGAAGAGCCCATCCCCTACGATATCGACACCGAAGAGATCGTCCGCTTCCAGGTCTTCGATCTCGCTGACAATCCCTCTGACAACATGACCTGCAGGGTCATGATCGACCTGACGCCGCCAACCGTGGACATCAATAAGGATGTGGCAGACGATGCCAGCGTCAACACCGACGCCACTTTCGATTTGACCGCGGACTGCGACATCTCCGGATGCGCATGGCTGCGCTGGTGCGACGGCGAAGGATGCGACCCTGCGTCAGGGTATGAATACAACGCTCCGGTGACCGTCTCCGCGGAAGGAGGTCACGTGATCCGGTACGGCGCCCAAGACAATGCAGGGAACCTCGCCGATGTAGGTGAGATCAGGTTCGCCATCGACAAGACGTCGGCGGTCCTGGACCCGGTGACGTTCGAGAACGACAACATCTTCCAGCTCGACGAGCTCACATACAGGACGAATAGGGATAACCTCACCATATCAGGCACGATCAGCGAACCCGCCGACGTCGTGATATCGGTCACCGATGCCAGCAAGGTACCGAAGCTCACCGACGTGGAGAGCTTCTCAGAGAATGTCAAGCTTAACGTCCGTGGAAAAGACAATTCCCTCCATACCGTCACCATCGAGATCACCGACCCAGCCGGAAACATCGCGACATATGATTTCATGGTGGAATATGACATGAGAGGCCCGGTCATCAATGTGACATCGCCTGTGCAGGTCTGCGACCATAGCGGATGCACGTATCATATCAACACGAATACGCCGAGCGTCATCGTGGAGACGGACCGTGACGCGGTCTGCCGTATCGACCCGTATCTCTCGGGGACGTTCATCGATATGACTATGGGCGGCACAGAGCATGGATATGACGGCTATGGTGTGCTCATCGAGAACGATTATGGCTTCGCGGTCGAATGCACAGGAGATCAGTTGGGCAACACCAACACCCAACAATTCACGTTCACCGTCGACACCACCGCACCGGAATTGGTGCTCGGCCTGACAAATGGCGAATGGGACGAGTCCTTGGGCGAAGAGAATGTCTGGCGCGTCATGCATCGTGAGGACGGATTGATCCAGACCAGGATCAAGGCTGAAGACACGGCGATACCCAAAGACGACATCGTCTGCTGGTATGAGTCCTGCGAGGGATGCACACCTGGGCAGGGCGACCTGGACAACCAGCCGCCGTTCGGCAACGACACCTTGTACATGGGCAACCAGCAGGAGCGGGTGATCTATCCTGTCGGTACGAACGATGAATACCTTTACACCATCGATTGCCGGGACCGCGCGAGCAATGTGGCGACGGGCATGATTCGTGTGATAAACAATGTCCCCAGCCAGATACAGGTGGTGGAGACCTATCCTTCCAATAATGCCTTCATCGGCAGCAACGATTTCACATTCTACGCCGTGACCAACGAATACGGGGAATGCACCTATAATGATGGTGCTGTCCAGGCTTTGGATGGCGCGGCATACAACCACACCACACGGATCAGGGCAGAGGACGGATGGTACCGTTACGATATCGTCTGCACATCGTCTGACTCTCCGACGAGCACGAGCTCGACGGTCTCATTCACCGTGGACACAGAACCGCCGTCCGCACCCACGATCTCAGCAGACATCCCTGAAGGTATCCCTGCGGCCAATGACGCCCCCACATTCCAGTTCCAGAGCGAAGATTCGGCAGGCATCAAGGGATTTTCCTATGAGCTGACCGCCCATCCTTCGACCAGACCTGATGAGGAGCAGGACACGGACGGGAATTCGGCCAGCTTCTCAGAGCTGGAGGGAGGGACGTATTACTTCCATGTGCGCGCCGTGGACAATGCCGGCATCTGGGGAGAGACTGCGCATTACATGATCATCATCGATACTTCGGCCCCTGAAGCGCCGAAGATCAAGGTCGATCCTGAATATTCCAGGGACGGACGCATCAACGTCAGCGGCACCACATCATCCGAAGACGAGGTGGTCGACGTCACCATCGAAGTACTGTATGACAGCATGGTGCTTGCCGGCAGCTCGGTCACCGTCATCAGTGATGGCAAGTTCTCATCGAGCATCATCCTACCCGGAGACTACGAGCACTACGAGATCCGTGCCTATGCCTCGGATCGGTTGGGCAATGGCGCGGGCCTGTATTCAAATGTCGTCGATGCATTCCGCATCCAGACCGGACCGTCATTGATCGGCACAAGGCCATACAATAACGAACGTATATGCGAGGTCAAGGAAGTCATCGCCACGCTCGAGAGCTACGGCGAGATAGAGATCAGCGGCGCTTCGACCATGGTCATCGAGGACAGCAACGGTCAGGAGGTCGTCGAGGACAATGGCAATGTCGATGTCAAGATCGACCGGAACGCCGGGACTGCGAAGCTGACCTTCAAGCCGGCCGAGAATCCCTTGCCGGACGGCGCATACGGGGTCGCCATCTTCGCGTCCGATGTGCTCGGCAACACAGCAGAGTTCTATTCCTATTTCGAGGTCAACCAATACGCGCCGTGCATCGGTTGGAATATCACGCCAAATGTCACACCCCTCGACCAGATCGTCCTCAATCCCATCCAAAGCCCGACCGGCAATCGCATCGTCCAGATCTCAGGGACGGTGCGGTACACCGACGGCACTCCGGCGGACCAGGCCACGGTCGAGATCCTCGTCAAGAAGGATGACGGCGCCTATGGCCTCATCGACACCATCCGGACGGACGCGTCTGGCGGATTCTTGCGGGAGCACACCTTCCGTGACGGCGAAGGGCCTTACTTCATCAAGGTAGAGGCCCATGACTATACCGGTTCTTCTGCATCATCGCTCACGACCCAGGTCAACTATGTGTCGTCCGCTCCAGACATGGTGCTGGTCTCTCCGGCAGAAGGCAGCAGGACACGTGAAGCCGATACGGTGACCTACTATCTCGCGCAGCAGGACGATGCCATCATCGTGTCCCATGACGAGATGCTCATCGAGACCTCCACCGGGAGAAGGATCTCAACGACCGTCGAAGAGATCGGCTGTTCAGTGCCTGAATGCACCATCATGAAGCGGCTGATGATCGGAGAAGTGTTACCCGACGGGACCTACGAGGTACGGGTCAACGCCGATGATATCCTGGGCAACAGCGAGCTCTTCACACCGACCTTCGAGATCGACACTGACGTCCCCGAGATCGTCTTCGAGACGCCGACGAGCAGAGAGTTCGAGGACGATACCGTATTTGTCGTCGAGAATTCCCTGAGTGTGCTAGGCCGCATTCAGTCGGATAATCCGCCCTTCACCGGCACATTGCAGGTCAACAGCCGTACACCAGAACAGATGGATATCTATGAGTACAGCGGAAGCTGGCGCTTCACGACCCCGATCCGCCTTGAGGACGGCGACAACAGGCTCCGTTACCGCATCACCGACGCATCGGGCAATGAGGCTGACGTGACGGTCGTGGCGCACAAGAAGCCGTCAGGTTTCACCCCACAGGTCATCATCACCTCTCCGCAGAGCGGAGGCACGTTGACCCGGACGAACATCCTCGTCGGCACCTACTCGCATCCAAAGGGCTATCTCGATCGGATGCGGCTCCTGGTCAACGGCCAGCAGGCCAAGGAGGTCGAATTCGCTTCAGGGACTTTCTCGACCGATGTGACCATCAGCGAAGGGACTGACACCATCACGATAGAGGCGATCGACCGCTGGCAGGACACGGTCTCTGACGAGATCACTCTCACATATGGCGGAGCCGAAGTGCCATACACCGTCGTCCTCGATCCCATCACCACGCCGACAAACAATCCAGGCATCACCGTCCAGGGAAGGGTGGATGATATCGCATCCGGACTCCCGGCAGGCGGCGTCGATGTCTTGATCGGTGTCGGCAGCACGTCGAGGACGATCACCGCGGAGATGGACGGCAGCTTCTCTGAACCGTGGACCTTGCGCGGAGCGAACCAGATGCATATCGTATCCGTATCAGCACTCGCCGGCGACGGCTTCCCCAGTGAGCCCGCGTTCCAGGAGGTCTGGTATGTCACGGCCATCCCTGGATTCTCAGCCTCGCCGAACAGCCAAGACACATATCATACGGTCGAGACCATCGTGCTCCAAGCAGAGCAGATCGACGACGCGACCCTCGGCGTATCCAATCCCTCTCTGGTATCAGGGACCAGCAATTACGCTGTGACCGGTCCTTCCCCAGAGTTCTGCGGCCATCAATGCAGGAGCTTCGTCTTCGCAGTGGATGAGGATCTCGCTGACGGCGACTATGTCTTCTCCTATCGCGTCTCGGACACCCTGCAGGAGACCGACCGGGAGACGAGGTTCACCGTAGATAGCGAGGCACCGCTCATCCGTATCACGACCCCGATCGAACTGGAAGATGAATCAGGGGACGCTGCCATCTCAGGCATCTATGTCGGCCAGGACACTCTCCATGTGGAAGGCATCATCGAAGGCGTCGGCATATCATCATCCGATGATGTGCAGGAGACCAATGCCGACGAGGTCTTCCCCTGCGGCAACGACGTCTGTTTCAACCACGACATCGATCTCGTCGCTGGTTCCCAGACCATCAGCCTGCATGTGACCGACAGGCAAGGCCGTCGTGGCACACGGAGCATCATCGTGCATCGTAAGGGTGTCGGCGGCAATTTCATCAGGATTGTCGCGCCTTCGGACGGCGCGACGGTCTTCTTCGAGGATGTCAGCATCGAGGGTGTCTACGGGGACCCCTACGTCAAGAAGATAGATGTCTACGCCAACGGCGATTTTCAGGAGACCGTCGATTCGTTCTTCGGTTCATCCTTCACCGCGAGGGTGGAGCTCGATGAGGGAGAGAACCTCATCAGAGTGGTCGAAGAGGACCATTTCGGAGACACCACCCAGGACGAGATCGTCCTCATCTACTCATCGTCCGGCCTATCGGCAGGCATCGCCTGCGGAGAGGGACAGAATCCCTGCTACACCAACGCCGGACAGGTCACCGTCTCTGGGACGGTGCCGAGCGCGCTCGATGTCATCGCGACTCTGACGGTGAAGAACAGCGAAGGAACCCAAGAATATCCCTTGGGGCTCACCGGCGCAGACAACGCCTTCTCACAAACGATAGTGCTCGAGGCCGGCAGCAACACGCTCAAGATCATCGCAGAGGACGCGCAGGGCAGAGCGGAGTCAGGAGAGCTGGTCATCATCCGGGACAACGACTTGCCAGAGGTACGCATAGAGTTCCTCCAGAACGCCAAGCCCGCCCCCAACGTCACCGCATCTGATGCCACCGACATCAAGGTCCTGTATACGGAGAAGTATCCGAGGACGTTGGAATGGCGTCTCAACAGCGGGACCTATGACGGGGTTTTGATCGAATCACCGGCCTTCCCGCGCGAGGATTTCCATCTCGCCGAGGGCCAATTGCTCAGGGAGGGAAGCAATCTCGCCGAGGCGACGGTCGAGGACAAGGCAGGCAACAGGAACAGCGCGTCGGCCTCCATCATCCTGGACACCGCCGCACCGGAGATCCGCATCACCACGGTCACCGCGCCAGAGCACACCATCTTCCATGATATGGGCAAGTACAAGACCAATGCCGAGAGCGTCATCATCCACGGCACCTATGCCGACGATAACTTCAAGGCCGTCTACCTGGAAGGCAAGAGCAAGACGCCTGTTGACGCCATCGGCGGCTCCTTCGAGATCGAGGTCCCAGTGTCGGCCAAGAAGGGCACTGAAGCGGAATACAATTTCACAGTGGTCGCCGAGGACCAAGGCGGTCTGACAGCTGAAGCGACGGTCACAGTGGTCGTCGACAACGGTGTTCCGACCGCCGAGATCAGCAACATGGCAACAGAGGGCGGCAAATATTATACTGCGGAAGAAAGACCGCTTATCGATATCCTTGTCAGCGAACAGGCTGATTGCGAGCTGGTCTACCGGCCCAAGGACTTCACCAGCGACTTCATCCAGCCTTTCACCGACCTGGGCGACCATGATCACCGTGTGCAGCTGCTCAATAATCTCGATTTCGCAATCGGTGAGAACACCGGCAATAGCGTGATAGTACAATGCACCGATGTCTTCGGGAATGCAGGGGAATCCCTCAAGACCACTATCGTCGTCGACAAGGTCGAACCGTCCATCATCTCATTCGGATTGTCTAACGCATTGCTCGAGGAAGAGGAGGAGGACACCAAGCGATATACTGTCGTGACCAATCCGTTCACCGAGATATTCGTCGATGAGGCCAGCGAGCCGCTGCGTTGCCGCTACGGCACCTCGCCTGACTTCGACACCATGACCAATCAGTTCGGCGACTATCCGTCCTTCAAGCTCAGCACCCTCTCAGGCATCATCGAGCTGGTGGACCAGCAGGAATACACATACTACTTCGGATGCGAGGACCGTGCGTTGCGTCAGACCGACATCAAGAGGCTCGAGGCCTTCGTCAATCTCTCGCGTTCCGTCAGGATCATCGATGCCGGTCCGCAAAGGTACGCGACATCGCTCAATCCGGTGCTCTATGTCGAGACCTTACGTCAGGCGACATGTCAGGTCGACCGCGTCTGGCAGGACGGCAATGCCATCAGCGACTGGATCAGGGACCTCTTCGATCCTGGACAGGAGATGGTGCCCAATGCTGGCAGGTTCTACAGACAGGAGCTCCAGCTCTTCGGGCTGGAAGAGAGCGCGACATACGCCTTCGACGTCTACTGCGAGGATGTGGCGGGCGAACTGGAAGGCGCCGAGACGACCATCGAATTCATGGTGGTAGGCCCCCTCGACGTCGAACTGGAGGCGCCCCGTCATGGTGCGTCGCGATTCCTCCCCTTCCCGATCAAGGTGACGACAAATCGTTTCGCCGAATGCCGTTATGACGCATCAGGCGTCCCTCACAATTTCATCAACAAGAAGCGGTTCGAGGTGACGGATGCCGACATCCATGTCATCTACAGCTATCCTGGGATCGGACCGTTCAACGTGATGTGCCAAGATGAGTTCAATTACACGGAAGCGAGGTCCTACATGCTCACCCTGTCACGTGACCAGCCGGTGATCCTCGCTGCCGAGGCCCGCCCCGCGCGAGTCCTCTACCAGGTCGATGACGGCGTGGCAGGGACGACCGATCTCGAGACGATGGTAGTGGTGGACACGAATGAGGAGACGGTGTGCAGGTACAGCGACAGGACAAGGAATTACCTGGAGATGGAGAAGATGTTCATGGGTCATGATCCCGAGAACAGAAGCTCGTTCTCCGAGCATCATGAGATGCGGCTCACCAACCTGCCGGACGAGACCGAATTCCTCATCCATGTGGCTTGCGAAAACCTCGCCGGTCGTTTCTCCGACGCGTCGGATGTGGCGTATGTGACCAACCTCAACGCCCCGCTTGACATCTATTTCAATGAGCCGCGAGACAACGGACACTATGCGCAGGGTGATCTGGACATCAACATCTCCACGAATAAGCTGTCCACCTGCTATTATGGGGCATCCGAGGAAAATATCTCTCGGAGCTTCTCCAAATCGGACGGCCTCCGCCATTTCAACGAGTTGACCGGCGACTTCGATGACGGATCGCATGTGCTCTGGGTCGAATGCGAATTCGGTCAGGAATCCTTGAGGACGAGCACGACGTTCTCTGTCGACGGATCGAAACCGGAGGACCCCGTCGTCACCCAGGAGAACGACACCAATAGGCTCGACAGGCTCAAAGCGTCGTGGTCTGCCGCCGATCCTGAATCCGGCATCGCCCGGTATGAGTACGCGATCGGATCGACCACGACGAAGCAGGACATCGTGGACTGGACTGATGTCGGTCCTGATACGTCTGACACCGCCTACGGCCTCAGCCTGACGAAAGGAAGGACCTATTATTGGTTCGTCCGCGCAGAGAACGGGGCCGGCATATGGAGCGATATCGGAAGGGGAAGCGGCACACGTGTGCTTGAGAGCGCGACGAATTCGACAGGTGCCTGCCATGACGAACTGCATAACGGCCATGAGACCGACACTGACTGCGGTGGTCCTGATCCTGATTGCGGCAGGTGCGGCAACGGGAAGGGATGCGACGAGCATGACGATTGCACGAGCGGCTATTGCGGCCCTGACGATTTCTGCGGAGTGGACATGTGCGAGAATGGATTGCAAGATGATGATACTGACGAGACCGACATCGACTGCGGCGGCGACTGCGAACCCTGCGGGGTGGGTGACAGCTGTGAAGTCAACGCCGACTGCGGGTCGGCTACCTGTACCGGCGGCATCTGCGTCGAGGCGAGCTGTTCGGATCACCAACGCAACGGTTTCGAGAGCGGTGTGGATTGCGGCGGACCGACATGCGATATGTGCCCCTCAGGAGAGGGATGTGAGGAGCATGAGGACTGCGAGAGCGGCGTCTGCGACAATCGGTTCTGTTCAGAGGAATCATGCGATGACGGCGTGAAGAACGGCGACGAGATCGACCGCGATTGCGGCGGCAGCTGCGGAAAATGCGGCGACGGAAAACGATGTGTCAATGGCAATGACTGCCTCAGCGGCAATTGCGATGAAGGGTATTGCGAACACGGCACCACCCCGGACAGCACAGGAGGGAATGACGACGACAATGACGGCATGCCCAATGAGTGGGAGCTTGCCAACGGACTCAATCCTCAACTCGACGACGCCATGGACGACCGTGACGAGGATGAACTCACTAATTACGAGGAATATGTCGAAAAGACCGACCCGAGGATGGCAGACACCGACGACGATGGATTCGATGATGTCATCGAGCTTGATGCCGGGACCGATCCTCTGAATCCGGATAGCCATCCCTCCAAGAGCAGCTTCTTCTCGGTCCTGCTCCTCATCCTGGCCATCATCGCGCTGCTTGCTGGCGGCGGATACCTGGCCTATGAGGAAGTGTACAAGAAGAGGGCCAAGAAGAGACCTAAGACATTCAGTGGCGATACGCCTTTTGGTAAAGGACCACAGAAACCCCTAGGAACGCCCCCGATCAAGCAGGAAGGTCCTCCGATATCTGATAAACCTCCTGTGACGAAGACGCAGACGAAACGGAAGGAGCAAGCCGAACAATATCTCAACAGGATGCGGAGGACACCGACAGGGGTGACCCCTATGAAAGATGCACCTAAGGATGCCGGCAAGGACTGGCTATCGCTCGAGGAGCTGGCCAAGGATAAGCCGAGGACCGCACCGGCCAAGTCTGTGACGAGGACCGGTGACATCTTCGAGGAGCTGGGGAAGAAGACAGGCACAGGTAGCATGACACCGACATCTGTCCCGGTCGTCATGCCCAAGAGAAAGATGGAGGGAACGGCTGGGTCGACCAAGCATCCTGAGAAGAAGGCCGAAGACAGCATCTTCGATGAACTGGAGAAGAAGACCGGCGGGACGAAGAAGAGGCCGGCCGGACCATCACACCCCATATCGGATGACATCTTCGAGGAGCTGGAGAAGAAGACAGGAAAAGGACCGATGAAGTCTGGAATCGCTCCTGTCAAGTCGAAAGCTAAACCATCACCATCGACGACTAAGGAGAAAGCGGCAGCGAAGAAGAAGACTCCGGTGAAGACACCGGCCCCGACCAAGAGAGCCGCCAAACCCAAAGCGGCTGCCAAGAAGCCTGCCCAAGAGGATCCGTTCAAGAGACTCAAGGAGAGCGGACTGGTGAGCAAGAGACGGATCGAAGAGCTCGCCGCGTCCAGCGGTACGAAAGGCAAGGACGTGTTCAAAGAGCTCGAGACGGATGTCATCGAGAAGGACAACAGGATGAAGGATGCGAGGAAGCGTAAATGAGGAGAAGAATGGAGAAGAGGGCCCAGATTCCGGGTCAGGTCATCATCTATATCTTCGGCGCGGCTGTCGTCATCATGGTCCTGTTCTTCGGCCTGCGGGCGGTCACATCGCTTGGCCAGCAATCAAAAGACATCGCCAGGGTCAATTTCGAGAAGTCGCTCAACCGTGAGATATCACAGCTCGTGGTCGAATGGGGTTCCATGTCAGAGAAGACATTCTCCCTTCCAGCAGGGGTCAACAGGATCTGCTTCATCGACGCGACCATCGACCCGATGGATCCTTCTGAGATAACAACGGAGAATCTCGCCAAGCTCAATCCTATCATGGTCAATTACTGGAAAAGCGCCAATGCTGATGAATCGAAAGAGAACGTATTCCTCATCGGCGAGCAGGTCGAGCCCATCTTCATCGGTGAGGAGCATAGCGGCGAATCGTATTTCCAGGTGGCACCCGTCATAGGATCCGTCCCGCAAGGCGCACTCTGGTTTTCAGGCGTGCTCTGTCCGCCGGTCACCGACCGCCGCTTCACCATCACCATCTCCGGCGAGGGCAGATTTGCCAAGATCGATCTTCCTGGGTAATGGGTGGACAGCAAGATGAAGCGTAAATCAGCCGCAATCTCTATACAGTTCAACTGGATATTCGTGCTCATAGTGGGCGGCCTGATCCTCGGAGGCGTCATCTGGATAGTCAACACCCATAAGGAATCGGCGAGGACATCGGTGGACCGGGAGATCCGCGCGAAGCTGCAGACCATCCTGACCACAGGGCAGCAGAGCGCGACGACGACCTATTCCATCAAGATTCCGAAAGTGGAGCTCTATTTCTCATGCGACGGCTTCGCGGTCGGTAAAGAGCAGATCAATCCCGTCCGCTTCAAGCCAGCGTTCTCTCAAGACACCATCGAGACGAAATGGTCGCGCATCCTCGTGTTCTCCGGGGATATCAGCAGGCCTTTCCGTATCGGTTCGGCGCTCTATGTCACACCTCCGGACAGGAGATACATCCTACTACGGAACAACGATCCCATCGATGAGGATTCTCACAAGTATCTCCTGCAACTGTACGCCAGTGCGACGCATGTCTCCTTGCCTGACAACGTCACCAAGGAAGTTGCTGACAGCTGCACCATATTGGATGTCAAGGGCCATCCTCAGGTGCAGATCGCGTTCTTCGACAATGGAGATCCTGGGACGTTGAGCAAGTTGCAGGAATGCGCGAACAAGTTCTCAGAGATGGACGACGACAAGGTCACTGCGGTGGGCATCCATCTGCATCAGGGCGGTCTGGACGGCTCTGGTTGGCTGACCTTCTATGAGAAACGAGATGATCAGTTTGTCCCGGCACCTGGCGCAGAACAGGCCACCTATCTGGGACGGGAGCTCATCCTCGGTGCCATCATCTCTTCGAACAGAGAGACCTATCTCTGTGGCCTCGAGGATATGCTCGACCGGTTCCAGCTGGTCTCCGAGTTCCAGGAATTACGTACGGCACAGCTCATCGTGGATCACCCTGATGATAGATGCAATGCCTATTACGATGAAGCATTTACTGATCTGGAAGGACTCAACAACGTGCTTGAGATGGATGATCGGGCCGGCCCTATCAACCGCATGCAGCTGACCCAGGTCGAGAATATCAGGGTGTACGCCCAGAACATCGAGGCCCATAACCGGCGTCTCGAATTGAGGAGAGGGATCGACTGCGCATTGCTCTATTGATCACGAAAGGACCATGAAGACCGGATACATGAATCGGACAGGGAAACGTGCCCAGATGGAGATGGGTGAGACCATAGCGGTGCTCTTCGTCTTCATCCTCATCGTCATGATAGGATTCGTGGTGTATGTCCAGTTCCAACTGAAGGGAGAGCAAGAAGCGGTCGAGGAGGCCCGTATCCTCGGCGCGAATGAGGTGGCGCAACGCGCCTCCTATCTTCCGGAGCTCAGCTGTTCTGCCGGCAACGTGCCGGTGTTCAACTGCTTCGACATCCTCAAGCTCGACGTCAACGAGGATGAAGGCGTGATAGCTGGAAAACGCAGCGAATACTATGATCTGTTGAGATATTCGCGGATATCAGTCGAACAGATCTATCCCCCACCTGCTTCTCCTGAAGGATTCTGGACAATATATGATAATGTGCCAGATGACACGAAATCGAAGAAACAAACGCTCATCCCAGTGTCTTTGCTTAATCCATCCGGTGCGAGGGGAGAGGAATACTATTTCGGGCTGATGAAGGTGGATACCTATTATCAATAGACGAAGAAGAGGACAGGGAAAAAAAGGTCAGACCGAGCTGCTCGGATTGGCCATCGTCGTGGTGCTCATCACGATAGGATTGTTCTTCGCGCTGGTCTATTTCAGCGGGAACAAGGATTCCACCAGCCGACAGGAGTTCATCCATTCTGAGCTCGCGCACAAGTTCCTCATGACCTTCTTCAAGACCACGACCTCGACGGACTGCAAGGGACTGACGTTTACGGACCTATACAAGGACTGTGCGAGATCCATAGCTGAAGAAGGGGATATCCAATGCATAGATAGCGGAGGGAATGCGCAAGGTTCGTGTGAGTTCATCCGAGGGATCACCGCATCCGCGCTTGAGAATGTCCTCGAGTACAAGGTATACGGATTCGAGGCCACCACACCGACAAAAGAATTGGTGATGATCAATCCTGATCCCGCCCAACGTTGCACCTCATGGAAGAGCAAGGTCTATGGCATCCCGCTCAATCCGGGCACCATCGTCATCAAGCTCAAGATATGCGAGTGATGCGCAGAAGTCGGTAGATAGGTGAAGGTCAAATGATGAAGAAAAAGAGATAAAAAAAAATTAATTCTTACTGTGCCTTCAGATCAGCCATCCACCGAAAGCCACGATGAGCGGCGCGAACACGAGCGCCACGATGCTCATCAGCTTGATCAGGATGTTGAGGCTGGGACCGCTGGTGTCCTTGAAGGGATCGCCGACCGTGTCGCCGACGACTGCCGCCTTGTGGGCGTCTGAGCCCTTGCCGCCGAGATGCCCTGACTCGATATACTTCTTGGCATTGTCCCAGGCACCGCCTGAATTGGCCATCATCACGGCTAATAGGAAGCCTGTCACGATGGAACCGGCGAGCAGACCGCCCAGCGCCTCTGCTCCGAACAGCAGACCCACGAAGACCGGGATCAGGATGGCCAACAGACTTGGCAGGATCATCTGCATCAGGGCCGCATGGGTCGATATTTCGACGCAACGTGCGGAGTCAGGCTTGGCTTTTCCTTCCATCAATCCCTTGATCTCACGGAACTGTCTCCTGACCTCCTCGACCATCTGGAACGCGGCTTTTCCGACCGCGCTCATGGTCAAGGACGAGAAGACGAACGGCAGCAGGCCACCGATGAAGAGACCCACGATGACCTCAGTCTTGATGACGTCGATCGCGGAGAGCCCCACAGCCTGAGTGTACCCCACGAAGAGGGCCAACGCGGTCAACGCGGCTGATCCGATGGCGAATCCCTTGCCGATCGCGGCGGTGGTGTTACCGACAGCATCGAGCTGTTCAGCGCGCTTGCGGACCTCTTTGCCCAAACCCGCCATCTCGGCGAGACCAGCAGCATTGTCTGCGACCGGACCGTAGGTGTCAGTCGCCAGCGTGATGCCGAGCGTAGACAACATACCGACCGCTGCGATCGCGATGCCATAGAGACCACCGAGCTTGAATGAGATGAGCATGGCAGCACACACGGCCAACACCGGGATGATGGTCGAGTTCATGCCGAGCGCAAGGCCATGGATGATGTTGGTGGCGGCTCCTGTCTCGGATGCCTTGGCGATGCCCTGCGCAGGCTTGTTCTGGTCCGAGGTGAAATACTCTGTGGCCTTACCGATGATGATGCCTGCGATGAGGCCTGTGATGGTCGCCCAGAAGTAGTTGAGCCGGTTGGGTGCATCAATAGCGAAGTTGAAGATGAGGAAAGCGAACACGACCATGACTCCGGACGCGACCCATACGCCGTTGTTGAGCGCCTTGTGTGGGTCGGATCCCTCGCCGGTCCGCACGAAGAACGTGCCGATTATCGATGCGAGGATTCCTGCGCCCGCCACCAGGAGAGGCAAGATGACACCTTGCGATGCGGCGAACATGCCCACACCGAGCACCATCGTGACGATGATGCTGTCGACATAGCTCTCGAAGAGGTCTGCGCCCATGCCTGCGACGTCTCCCACATTGTCTCCGACATTGTCAGCGATGACAGCCGGATTACGGGGATCATCCTCAGGGATGCCTGCTTCGACCTTGCCTACAAGGTCTGCGCCGACATCTGCCGCTTTCGTATAGATACCGCCACCGACACGCGCGAAGAGCGCGATGGACGAGGCACCGAAACCGAAACCGTAGATGATCTGCGGGTCG
The DNA here is from genome assembly GCA_043817075.1 of archaeon. Taxonomy (GTDB): domain Archaea; phylum Nanobdellota; class Nanobdellia; order Woesearchaeales; family JAADFO01; genus CAYVGP01. Next base: position 68,181 of record JBDRHG010000017.1, read on the forward strand.
CGGAAGATGGCATAGAGTAAGAGAACACCGAGAAGCCCTAGGCCAGTGACGGAAAGACCCATGACCGAACCGCTGTTGAAGGCGACACGAAGGCCGGCATTGAGGCTGGTCTTGACCGCATGAGCGGTACGGGCATTGGCCATGGTCGCGACACGCATGCCGATATTGCCGGCCAGCGCAGAGAAGAATGCGCCGATGAGGAACGCGATCGCCAGGCTCCAGTTGAGCAAGAAACCAAGGATGAGGAATACCACCAAGGCGAAGACCGCCAAGATCCGATATTCCTTGTGGAGGAAGGCCATCGCACCATTATGGATTTCAGCGCAGAGTTCCTTCATCTTATCAGTGCCCACGGGCTGGCGTCTGATATTGATCGCGGTGAATGCCGCGAACGCCAATGCGAGCACTGCGATTATCGGTACGAAAAAAACAGGATCCATGTTGTATTGCACCCCCAAAATGCTATTTGTATTCAGATGACGCGTGACCGCGTCGTTATAGACGAGCGCGTGAGGGGATATTTATAAAGATTTCTGTGGAAAAAGCGCTCAGACCTCGTCCTTGAGCTTCGCTGCCAATGCTTCGGCGACCTTGGGACAGACCCATCGTGAGATATCGCCTCCTTGGCTGCTCAGCTCCTTGAGCATGGAAGAAGAGAGATAGAAATATTGCTTGTCCGTCATGAGGAGGAGCGTCTCGATGCCAGGGAAAAGCTCGGTGTTGAAGACGGACATCTGGAACTCTGCGTCGAAGTCCGACATGGCACGGAGCGCACGGATGATGATGGCGCAGTCTCTGCTCTTGGCATAGTCGACCAACAGGCCAGAGAACTGATCGACTTCAACGTTTTCGAGGTGCGCTAGCTCCTCCCTGAGAAGGTCGACGCGGACGTCGACGGGGAGAAGCTGTTTTTTTCTTGGGTTGTCTCCCACCGCCACGATGACTCGATCGAACAGGCGGGCGGCCCGTTCCACGATGTCGCGGTGGCCGTGGGTCACCGGATCGAAGCTTCCCGGGTATACTGCGGTTCTCATTGAGATACCTCCAGATGACAGTCGCCTGGCTCTCCAGGACTTTAATATCATCCACATTGTTGATGGTGAAATCTTTTCTATCCGGAATCTCTTCGAAGGCCATGCGCCGTGAGATGTCGACAGGAGTAAAGCCATTGGCGAGAAGACGTTTGGCGCGCTCCACCTTAGGCGAGTAGACGTAGATGACCTTGTCGAGTTCTATCGTCAGCTTCGAGGCCAACGGGGCTTCGATGACGTTGATGCCTTCATTCTTGAGCAGATGAGGGATCTCTTTATTGATCTCCGGATGCATGATGCTATTGAGCACCTCGATCTTTGCGGGATGAGAGAACACCACGTCTGCGAGTTTCTTACGGTCGATATGTCCGTTCGCGTCCTTGACGTCATTGCCAAACGCGTTGAGGATCAGTTTCTTGACAGGGTCTTTCTTGAGCAGGTCATGGCCGATGACATCGGTGTCGATGACATGGGCGCCGAGTCGTTTGAATGTTGAGGCGACCGAGCCTTTTCCTGCGGCAATCTTGCCGGTTACTGCGATGATCATTGTTAAGGATAGACCTCTTGGTTATTATTTATATAGTTTATCCACAAAAGAATCCTTGATTAGCCCAAAGCCCGCATCGCGGCAATCACTTTCTCGGGTGAATGCCCATCAGCATTCTTGAATATGAACGACCCTGCCACGAGCACGTTCGCGCCCGCTTTCACACAGAGCTTCCCGGTCTCGAGATTGATGCCACCGTCGACAGCGATATCACCGGAGAAGACCTTGCGGATCTCCTTGATCTTAGGAAGCACGTCGCCGATGAATTCTTGGCCTCCGAACCCTGGGAAGACAGACATCACCAGAACCGCGTCCACCAATCCTAACACGTCTGCTATCCTGTCTTTGGAGGTATCCGGATTCAACGTGATACCGACACCGCAGCCCAGTTTCCTGATCTCGCTGATGAGTACACGGGGATTCTTCGCTGTCTCGATGTGGAAGGTGATCCGGTCGGATTTCGCCTCTTTGAAGCTCTTGATGTGAATCTCAGGGTTGGTCACCATCAGATGCGAGTCTATGAACAGGTTGGTCGAGACACATCGTAGGACAGGTGCACCGAAGGTCAGATTTGGCACGAAATGACCGTCCATGACGTCGACATGCAGGACATCCGCGGTCTCTATGCGATCGACCTCGTCCTGAAGATGGGCGAAATCGGATGAGAGTATCGATGGCGCGATCTTGATTGTCATGACAACCACAAGAGAACTTGAGTTTAAATGTCTTTCTTTAGGGAAGCGAGAAGATTGATGACCAAGGATACCTGATCCCGATCATAGATGACATCAGGGGCGTACCGGGCATCGAAGCCCGCGATGATGCCTTTAAGACGGTCAGTGATACCGCCTGACTCGACCAGCACACCGATAGGTTTCTCAAGGGCATAGGCGATGGAGAATTCCTGCAATGTCCCGACACTGCCATGGATGAAGACGCAGGCATCGCAGCTGCGCACGTTGATCACGTTCCGCCCGACATAGTCCATACCGGTGTAGATGATATGGTCATGATGCTCGACCGGCATGCCATATCCTGAGATGTGGTCCTTCCGGTCCTTGGCAGGGCTGATGCCCAGTACCGTCCCACCGGCCTCCTTCGCGCCCCGGGACGCCTCGAACGGCAGACCGGTGGTGGCTCCGGTGAGCAGGGTGCAACCCGCCTCAGCCACAGCCTTTCCTAACGCAACGGCAAGCCTGACGAGATCGTCAGAGAAGGGCCCTCGGCTGCTGCCGAAAACGCCGATCACAGGAGCGGTCATACTATTGCAGCACGTGCCGACGTATTAATAATTATCGCTCGTGACACTATAGCAACATTGAAATAGAGGATGTCTTCTCAGGGTATATCGGAGGTTACCATCATGGATTTCAATCAAATGGATTTCAACGCATTCATCGAAGAGAGCGGGGTGTACGGCTTCTTCAAAGAGCCCATCACGCTCAAGTCGGGGAGAAAATCGCAGTTCTACGCCAATTGGCGGACCGTCGTGGAAGACGTGTTCCTCACCGACGCTCTGGCTGATTTCGTCATCGCATTTGCCAAGAGCAGAGGCATCGAGGCCGACACCTTCTACGGTGTGCCGGACGGCGCGACCAAGCTCGGCATCATCACACAGTATAAGTGGGCAAAAGAATCGGCCAAATATGGAGAAGGCAGCCATGTGCTGGCCATGGGCAGAAAGACACCGAAAGAGCATGGCGATCCAAAAGATAAATATTTCTTGGGCATGCCGGCCGGCAAGGTGGCCGTCATCGAAGATGTCACGACGACGGGCGGATCGCTCCTCAAGGCGCTCGAAGGTCTCAAGGAGGCAGGTGTCGATATCACGGCTGTCATCAGCCTCACCAACCGCATGGAGAAACGGGACGACGGCTTGAGCGTGCAGGAAGCGGTCGAGAAGGCGGGTTTCTCATTCTTCAATATGAGCACGTCTTTGGCGCTGTTGCCCGTGATGTACAAGAGACTCTCTCCAGGAGAGGATATCGCTGAGGGAATCGAGAACGAGTTCAAGGAATACGGCGTCGAAGAGCTACAGCTTACTAAATGATGATCGAGGGGATTGGCATGGAACTGACTGACAAGGAGAAGATGGCGAGGGAGAAAGTATGCCTGCCGTTGGACGGATTGGACACGCTGGACGAAGTCAGAGAACGGGTCGAGGAGCTCAGCCCGGTCGTCGGCCTTTTCAAAGTCGGCAAGGAGTCGTTCACTCGCTTCGGCCCAGACATCATCAGGCTAATCCATGAGAGCGGATCAGAGGTCTTCCTGGACCTCAAATACCATGACATCCCCAATACGGTCAAGGGTGCGGCGAAAGCCGCCTCAGAACTCGGGGTCGCTATGTTCAATGTGCACGCCTCTGGCGGCCTTGAGATGATGAAGGCTGCATCGCAAGGAGTGGAGGAAGCGGTCAAGAAAGGCGCGAAGAGGCCCAAGATCCTGGGCGTAACCATCCTGACCAGCATCGACCAGGACATCATGAACAAGGAACTGCACATCGATGGCAACGTGGAGGACCAGGTGTTGCGGCTCGCCCTACTGACGAAGGAGGCTGGCTTAGACGGCATCGTATGCAGCGCCAGCGACCTACACGCGATCAAGGACAAGCTGCCGGAAGGTTTCCTGTTCGTGACGCCCGGCATCAAGGGCCCCACCACTGAAGGCGGCGCTGACCAGAAACGGGTGTTCACACCCGGTAACGCAATCGAGGACGGTGCGAGCATCCTGGTCGTGGGCCGCGCAATCACCGGACCGCCCACAAAAGAAGAGCGGATGCAGGCAGGTCTCGACGTGTTGAAGGACATGAGTCCTCATCTGTAACGCTTTTAATTCTAACATTAGATTAATATATCCTGTCCACCGTACACGAATTATGAAACTCATATATGTTCGGCATGGCAAAACCGAGTTCAACAAAGAGGGTCGATTCCAGGGTCAAATAGACACAGAACTATCTGCTGAAGGATTAGCCCAAGCAGAAAAGATAAGTAGTCGACTAAGGGATGAAAAGATCGATATCATCTACTCGAGTGACCTTCACAGAGCACAACAGACAACGGAACTCATTGCTCGACATCACTCCAATGTGAAGATCATCACGACGAGAGACCTCACAGAAAGAGATTATGGCTCCCTTGAAGGAAAAAAGAAGACTGAAGTCCCAAAGGATGCACATCTGACAGTCGATGATGGAGAATCTTTGGATGCGCTCTTCTCACGGGCAGAACAGCTCCTTGAGAAAACCTATAACGCGCACCCTTCTGAGACCGTCTTATTCAGTTCACACGGAAGACTCGGAAGAGCTCTAGTTTGCGTCATAACTGGGAAAAAACCTGAGAACATATACGATGAAAACCTCAAGAATGGCAGCATTTCAATATTTGAGATAAAAAAAGAAAAGGATCATAGGATCCATGTCTTCAACTGCGATAAGCACTTGCTTACACGACCTTGATCTCGTCGCTGTCGATGACGCGCTCGCAATAATGGCAGCGGATGCGCAGAGGGTCGAGAGATTCTGGCAGGAACTTGGAGAGCATATCCTCCTTATTCGACACGCAGTTGGGATTGGGGCAACGCACGATGCCGATGATCTCATCAGGGATGATGACATCGCGCTTCTCGGCCACCTCGAATTTCTTTATGATATTGATGGTGGCGTGAGGGGCCACCAACGCGATCTTGTTGGTCTCCTTCTTGGTCAATTCCCTGTCGCTGATCTTGATGAGCCCTTTCTTGCCCAGGTTCTTGCTCGGCAGGTTGGTGGCGATCATGGTGGTGTCGTCCCGCTCGCTGAGCTTGAGGATGTTCGCCACCTCGAATGCCTTCGCTGCGGGGATATGATCGATGACGGTTCCGTTGTCGATGGCTGCGACTTTGAGCTCTTTCATGCGATCACCCCCAGGACGAGCGCCAGCAATGCCTGCCGTACCGGCACCCCGTTGTGCGCCTGCTCGAAGTAGAGCGCATGCGTCGTCCCGTCGAGCTCAGGAGAGAGCTCGTCGACCCGCGGTAGCGGATGCAGGATCTTGAGGTCCTTCTTGAAGAACGGCAGCAGGCCCATGCCCATCTTGTACACGCCCTTGACCTTGTTGTATTCGTATTCGTCCGGGAAACGCTCCTTCTGGATGCGGGTGTTGTAGACGATGTCGAGGCTCTTGAGCGCCCCTTGCAGATCTTCGGTCTCGGTGAACTTGACTTTCCGTGTCTTGAGCTCTTCGAGGAGGTCTGGCGGCATGCGCAAGGAGGGCGGCGCGATGAAGACGAGCTCGGCCTTGAAGTGGGAGAGCGCCAATGCCAGGCTGTGGACTGTCCGGCCGTATTTGAGGTCGCCGAGCATGCCGACCTTGATGCCGTCAAGCGTGCCCTTGGATTTCCTGATGGTGTAGAGGTCGAGGAGGGTCTGGGTAGGGTGTTGGTTCGAGCCGTCGCCGCCGTTGATGATGGGACAGGTCGAGGCCTCCGACGCGAGGCGGGCCGCACCGTCCACAGGGTGACGCATGACGATGGCATCGGCGTAGCCGGAGATGATGCGTATCGAATCAGAGAGGGATTCTCCTTTCGAGACGCTGGTGACCGACGATGACGAGAATCCGATGACCTTGCCTCCGAGCTTGGACATGGCGCTCTCGAACGACAACCTGGTGCGTGTCGACGGCTCGAAGAAGAGCGTGCCGAGCACCTTGCCATCGAACAGGTCTATCTTCTGCTTCTTCTCCATCTTGGCTGCGACATCGAGCACTTTGAGAAGGTCGTTTTTTGAGAAATCTCGTATTGAGATGATATGTCTCCCTGTAAACCCCATTGAAATCACCCTTATCTGGGAGAGGATGGGCTCTTATATAGGTTACGGTGATCGACCGATAGATGAGTTGTTCTCACCGATTGACCAGCAGCAATACCACAAACCCCACCATATTGAGAGCTAGGAAATGGTGTTCATGGAGCCGGGCTTTGAATTTGCAGGGATTATGCGCCGGCTGGATGAATCCGACTGTGATCTGCTTCTTCGAGAAGGGCGAGAGCGGCCTGACCCGGTGCATGGTGATATAGTCGATGAAGACATGCGACGCATAGGGTATCAGTACGAGTGCCGCATTGACAGGTGAGATCATCACACCGGCGATGATGGCGAGCGGGATTCCGATGAATGCGATGCCGAAAGGCTCCTGCAACCAGGTCCGCAGGTCCTTATCCTTATGTTTGAGCGCATAGCGCCTGATGAGGAAATCGAGATCCGGCAACACAGCGAAGATGAAGGAGAATATGAGTAGATGGGAGAACGGCATAGAGGGTCCGAAAAGGAGCATCAACAGGTTCATGGAGAAGAGGAGATGTGATTCGGATCGCATGATACCGATTCAATGTCCGGGATATTAAATGGTTTCCATAAGCGTTTCTCACAACGATATTTCCATTACCTTTTTATACCGTTTGGGGCCCCTCTCACTTACCACGCGGGGATGCCGGAGCGGTCAAACGGGACGGACTCAAGCGTCAACTTGAGTGACGAGGCCATAATCGGCCAATGACTGAGCAATCCGTTAGCTTAGTGCTTTCGAGGGTTCGAATCCCTCTCCCCGCAGCCTTTCTTTTTTCATATAGCTCTAACTAGTAGAGATAAAGATATAGAAGAAAAGGATCAGACCAGTTTTGAAAGCTGCTTCTCGATGTCGCGGAGCTCATGGTCCAGCTTCTCCATCTCAGTCTGCTGATGCGGCGCTTTCGGATGAGGTCTCCGATGGACAGGTTGGGACTTGGTTGCTGCCGTCTCGACAGGCTCAGTCTCAGCCACCTTCTCGGATCCGGTCGTGACCAGATTGAAGACGTGTTCAGGTACCTGCTCCTTGACCTTGGGCAGCAATAGCTTGAGCTCAGTGTTGAGCCCTTCGATCTCTTTCATGACCGTCTTTATCTTAGCGAGGGTCTCGGTCTTCTGATACCGCACCGCTTTGAGTGCCTCGAGCTTTTGCAGCGAGTGTATGAGCTGCTTCGACGCTTCAAGGACGTTGCGTTTTATGTCGACAGAGTCCTTGACAGGCACGTAGTACGGTTCGGGTTTAGTATCAGCCATTGTATCACTGCTCGAACAGGTTGCCTTCGACAGCCTCCACTCTTCTGCTCACGTCATCGAGCTGCTGTTTCCACTCATCGATCGCGGCCTCTTCTTTGGTCTTGAGTTCGCTTAGCTGGTCGAGGAGCTTGTTCGCCTCGTCGACCTTGGATTTCATCTGCTTGAGTGTGTCAACGATGTTCTTGAATTCGTCGATCTTGACGAAAAAGGGTCCGTTGTTGGTTTCCATTTGGTTCACCTGGCTGCGGGAAGCTGCTTGTTGAGACTGACCGTCTTCTTCAGGGAGAGTTCGACCGCCTTCTGCAGCTTGTCATATGTCCCATGGAGATCGTGATTGGTGAGGGTCGCAGATGATATCGCATCATTACCTCTCTTGATTGTGGTCTTGAGCTCGTCGACCTGGTCATGGGCCTTGTTGAGTTTGTCTAGCTGAAGATACAGAGGTTTGGAGAAATCGTGTTCCGGTTCCTCATGGTATGGTTCGCTCGCCTCTGCCATGGGTTCCGCTTGTGGCGTGGGCTCAGGCATGGGCATAGGCATCGGCGGCTCGCTGGCCGAAGGCTCCGGCTCTTCAGGCATCGGCTCGGGTTCATGCTTCATGACCGGCTCCTGGAACTCGACAGGCGGAGCAGGATCCAACATCGGTTCGGGAGCGGGCTCAGCGACAGGGGCCAGAGCAGGAGTCTGAGGCTCATCCATGGGGATACCCTCCTCCCCGAGAGGAGGAAGCGAGATGTCGTAATCAGTGTTCTCTGATTTGGGCGGTTCAGGGAAATGCTCCTCGACATCAGACATATAATCGGTAGGCGACGGTGTCGAGGGATGGCTCGATGAATCCATCAACACACTGTCTGGAGGCGGCGGAGGAACGTCCAATTGGGGTTCACCCGCGAAAGAGTCTTCCTTCTTGCCCTTTTTTAAGAAATTAAATACCACTTTTGTACCACCCTCAAAGAACCTGTAAAAGGATTAGTATTAAAAGTTTTATTACTACTTGAAAGAGTCAAAGGGGAAAAAGGCTTTGAATATCACCAAATCCCCGTCAGAAATCACATCTCGGAAGCAAAGAACTGCTTATTCCGGAGCGAAGAACATCTTATGGACCTTGGTGAAGAGAAAGTGTTTGTAATTCTTGATAGCGCCAGGGAACCGGAGGATGAGCTCGTCCATGATACGATTAAGCTGTTCGTTACCAGGAAGATGGAACTCGAACTCCAAATCAGCGAAGCCGGCTGACTTGTCGATGTAGATGATGTATGGATTGAGCTTGACGTAATTGGTGATTTCTTCCACTTGGCTGTATGACCGGAAATAGAGATCGACCTTGAAGTATTGATAGCCCAGGCGGTTGATATTCATATGGGTACGGAAGCCCTGCACCACCCCCAGACGAGAGAGCCGGTCGTAACGATACTTGACCGCCGCAGTCGTGGTCCGGAGCAGCCTGGCGACCTGGGCCAAGGGGATACGGGCGTCAGGGGCCAACGCATTGAGGACGCTGATGTCGGTGCTGTCCACATTGACGATGTCGCTGCCACCCGTCGTCTCATAGCTGCTCCGGTCAAATCCCCCGTCGACGAGATATGAGTGCCTGAAGTGGAGCAGCTGGAGATAGATGGAGAAATGCTGCTCCTCGAAATAGATCTGGTACTGGGTCAATACCTTGTCCCAGAAGCTCTGGAAATCATTGATGTCGCGGACCCACATGATGACCACAAGGTCGAAACGTCCTTCGATGGAACCGACCCAATACGTATGCCAATCCCTGATGAAGAAATCGATGATCTCCTGCTCGATCTGCGGTGTGACATCCTGGAAAGTGAGATAGACGCGCAGGCTCATATAACCGAGCCGAGACGCATCGATGACCGTGTAGAACCGTTTGATGACACCTGATTGGCGGAGGCGGTTGATCCTGTACGAAACGACAGTCTTGGGTAGCCCTGTCTCCTTCGCTATTCTGGAGAGCGGAAGACGGGAATTCCGGTCAAGAATGGTCAGAATCTTTCGGTCCTTGACATCGAGGTGTATCATTTGTTGTACAAATTATATTGGATATATAAATATATCTCATAATCGTACAAGAATCAAACATAAAATTTTATATATTTAGCGCAATCATTCCCTATCAATCAATACAGAGGTACTCAAATGAGGGATTTATCGATCGTGCAGCTTTGGGAAAGATGTCTTGACCGTATCTATCCAGGAGAGCAGAAGGTACGCTATACAGATGCGATCGGTGACCTCCTCAAGAAGGAAGGTTCAGTCAAGATCAGGGACGCCTCTTGCGGCACCGGCGAGCTCGCGCTCGGATTGCAGCGAAGAGGAATCGCCGTCTCATGCAGCGACTCTTCCAGACTCATGCTCGAGCAGTTCAAGACCAGGGCAGGTCCGATGGCCCAAGCCGAACGACTCCCCTGGAGCGATCTCGGAGAGAAATATGAAGCTGAGTTCGACGCGCTCCTCGTGCTCCGCAACTCTTTGCCATATGTCATCAGTTGGGGAAAACCGTCGGTCAATCCTGAGGCCGCCCGGCAGAATATCCGCACGGCCATGCGCAATTTCTACAAGGCCCTCAAACCCGGAGGTTTCCTGCTCGTCGACACCCATCTCAAAAACGACGAGCATCGCGAGCTCGGCGAGGTCGATGTCGATGGTGAGAAAGAACAATGGACATTGATAAGGAATATCGACAAGCGCAAGAAGATCATGAACTGGGGTTTCCATCGCAAGCATGCTGAGACCGGCGAGACCCGTCAGAACATATACCAAGGCTACCCTATTGATGCAGAGGAATTGACCTGGATGCTGCAGAACGTCGGCTTCAAGTGGCCAGAAGCCGTCAGGATCCCTGGAGAGAACAATTATCAGGTATTTTTGGCCAGGAAAGGTCGTATTTAGATTATCACCTTTCCACCACCACAAACATTAAATGCCATACTCAGCTTCTCTCCATTTTTGATGAACCGTGTCGACGGAAAACTGGTGCTCGAGGATGGCACTGTATTCTCTGGTTTCTCCTTTGGCCATCCTTCCTCAAGGGCAGGAGAGGTCGTGTTCAACACCGGACTTGTCGGCTATCCGCAGACACTGACCGACCCTAGCTATCGCGGCCAGATTTTGGCGCTCACCTACCCGCTTGTCGGCAATTATGGCATCCCGAAGACCAAGGGCGGTCTCAAGGACCACTTCGAGAGCGGTGCCATCCACGTGTCAGGCCTCATCATACAGGACTATTCTGATCGGCATAGCCATCATGAGGCGGTGCGTTCCCTCGGTGACTGGCTACGCGAGCATCGCATCCCTGCGCTCTGGGGGATCGACACGCGCGCCCTGACCAAGAAGCTCAGAGAACGCGGAGTCATGCTCGGCAAGATCGTCATCGGAGACGACATCGAACTCTACGATCCGAACACCGCCAACCTTGTCGCCGAGGTGAGCCCTCGTCAGCAGCACACGTACAAAGCAGGGCCGACCAGGGTCGTCCTCGTCGATTGCGGCGCGAAGAACAACATCATCCGCGAGTTCCTCAGCCGGGGCATCACCGTCATCAGGGTTCCGTTCGACCACCCCTTCGCCGACATCGAGGCGGATGGCATCATGGTGTCCAACGGACCCGGAGATCCCAAGATGTGCACTGGCACCATCGAGAATCTCAGGAAGGCCATGGAGAAAGGCACCCCTATCATGGGCATCTGTCTAGGCAACCAACTTCTCGCGCTAGCGGCAGGAGCCGACACCTACAAGCTCAAGTACGGACATCGCGGACAGAACCAGCCCTGCCTCATCAAGGGTACGATGCGATGCTTCATCACCAGCCAGAACCATGGCTTTGCCGTCGACGCGAAGACCCTGCCGAAAGGGTGGGAGGAATGGTTCGTCAACAACAACGACGGCACCAACGAAGGCATCAGGCACAAGACGAGGCCATTCGCGTCGGTGCAGTTCCATCCTGAGGCCGCGCCCGGTCCGGTGGACACGTCGTTCCTCTTCGACGATTTCCTGAAGACCATCGCGGAGACGAAGAGAGGTGACCGCAGATGAGCCCGAATAAAAAGTTGCCCAGAAGAGTCCTTGTGCTCGGGAGCGGCGCGCTGAAGATCGGGGAAGCGGGCGAGTTCGATTACTCAGGATCGCAATGCCTAAAGGCACTCCGCGAGGAAGGGATCAAGACCGTCCTCATCAATCCAAACATCGCCACCATCCAGACATCCAAGGAGGTGGCCGACCGCATCTATTTCCTGCCCGTCACCCCTGCCTTCGTCGAGAAGGTCATCGAAAAAGAACGTCCCGACGGCATCATGCTCGCTTTCGGCGGCCAGACCGCGCTCAACTGCGGGCTCGCCCTGCATAAGAGCGGCGTGCTCGAGAAGCACAAGGTCCGCATCCTCGGCACGCCGGCTGACACCATCGAGATGACCGAGGACAGGAAGCTCTTCGCAGAAGCGCTGCATCGCATCGGGGTCAAGACGCCGGAGAGCGTCGCGGTGACCGACGCTGAAGCGGCATACGTCGCTGCCAAGAAACTCGGCTTCCCGGTGATGGTGCGAGCCGCCTTCGAGCTCGGCGGAAAGGGATCGGGCGTCGCCTTCACAAAAAAAGAGTTCGATCTCCTGGTCAACAAGGCATTCACGCACACCAATCAGCTGCTCATCGAGGAATTCTTAGGGGGTTGGAAAGAGATTGAATACGAGGTGGTGCGCGACAGCCGGGACAACTGCATCACTGTCTGCAACATGGAGAACCTCGATCCGCTGGGCATCCATACCGGTGAGAGCATCGTGGTGGCGCCGAGCCAGACGCTCACCGATCATGAATACCATATGCTGCGTGAGATCTCTATAAAAGTGATCCGCGACCTCGGCGTCGTGGGAGAATGCAACATCCAGTTCGCCCTCGATCCGCAGAGTGATGACTATCGCATCATCGAGGTCAACGCCCGCCTCTCGAGGTCGTCAGCTCTCGCCTCGAAGGCCACAGGCTATCCGCTCGCATTCATCGCGGCGAAGCTCGCGCTCGGCCATCCGCTCACCGAGATACCCAATTCAATCACAAAGAAGACCATGGCCTGTTTCGAACCGGCATTGGATTATTGCGTGATAAAGATCCCGAGATGGGACCTCGACAAGTTCAAACGTGTCTCACGGCGCATCGGATCGGAGATGAAATCTGTCGGCGAGGTCATGGCCATCGGCCGCAGCTTCGAAGAGACCTTGCAGAAGGCGCTCCGTATGCTCGGACAGGGCATGCGTGGCCTCGTGGTCAACGACATCTCGTTCGAGGACATCGAGGACGAATTGAAGAACCCGACCGACAAGCGTGTGTTCGCCATCGCCGAAGCGTTGAGCAAAGGCATGGATATCGACCTCATCTACGATCTCTCACGGGTGGACAAATGGTTCCTCTACAAGATCGATAACATCGTCAACATGGAGAAGAGGCTCAAACGCCTCCCCAAGCTCGACAAGGAGACGCTCCATGAAGCCAAGGCGTTGGGCTTCGGCGACAAGCAGGTCGCGATGCTCCGGGGGCTCAAGAAGTACGAGATCCGGAAGATGCGGGAGAAGCACGGCATCTTCCCTGTGACGAAGCAGATCGACACGTTGGCGGCCGAGTACCCGGCCAAGACAAATTATCTCTATCTTACCTATAACGGCACAGAGGATGACGTCACAGGAGGTATGAAGAACGCGGTGTTGGTGCTGGGAAGCGGCGCATACCGCATCGGATCGTCGGTCGAGTTCGACTGGTGCTGCGTCTCCTGCGTCCAAGCGCTCCGGAAGATGGGCAAGAAGGTCATCATGGTCAACTACAATCCTGAGACGGTATCGACGGACTACGACATCTGCGAGCGTCTCTACTTCGAGGAGCTCGGCTTCGAGACGGTGTATGAGATCTATCGGAAAGAGAATCCGGAGGGGATCATCATCTCCATGGGAGGCCAGATCCCGAACAACATGGCGATGAAGTGCCGCCGCGACGGACTCAAGGTGCTAGGCACTGTCCCGACATCGATCGACCGGGCCGAAGACCGTCACAAGTTCTCCAAGATGCTCGATGAATTGGGCATCGACCAGCCGGAGTGGAAAGAGTCGACGACGCTCAAGGAGGCTGAGGCCTTCGCAGAGAAGGTCGGATTTCCTGTCCTTGTGCGGCCGAGCTACGTCTTGTCCGGCGCGGCCATGAATGTCGCCTTCAACACCAAAGATCTCGAGGAGTACCTGAAGACCGCGGCGTCGGTGTCGCGCAAGCATCCTGTGGTCATCTCTAAATTCATTACCAATGCCAAGGAGATCGAGATGGACGTCGTCGCCAAGAACGGCAAGGTATTGGTGTACGCAATCTCGGAGCACATCGAGAACGCAGGCGTTCATTCCGGCGACGCCACGATGGTGTTCCCGCCGCAGCTCACCTATATCGAGACCATCCGCCGCATCAAGAAGGTCGCAGGCGCAATCGCGGACGCATTGAAAATCACCGGTCCTTTCAATATCCAATTCATCGCGAAGGAGAACAAGATCAAGGTCATCGAATGCAACCTGCGCGCCTCGAGGAGTTTTCCCTTCGTCTCCAAGGTCTCGGGGATCAATTTCATCGATGTCGCGACCAAGGCCATCATGGGCAAAGCGGTCCGCGTCACGAAGTCCACATTAGAACTGGGCCATGTCGGTGTCAAGGCTCCGCAATTCTCTTATTCCCGCCTCAAGGGCGCCGACCCCATTCTGTCGGTGGAGATGAACTCGACGGGAGAGGTCGGCTGCATCGGCGACACGCTGTCCGACGCATTCCTCAAGGCCATACTCTCTGTGGGCATGGGCATACCGGAGAAGAATGTGCTGATCTCCATAGGTGGCGACAAGAATCGATACCGTTTCCTCGAATGGGCAAAGAAGCTGCATGCGGCAGACTACAACATCATGGCCACCGAGCACACCTCGGACTTCCTCAAGGAGCATGACATCCCGAGCACCATGCTGTACAAGGCGCACAACCGGCACAAGGAGAACAACATCATCACTATGATGCAGCGCCGAAAGATCGATCTCGTGATCAATATCCCCAGCGAGCTCAACAAGGCAGAGATCGAAGACGACTATCTCATCAGGAGGAATGCTGTGGATTATTCTATCCCGTTGCTGACCAACCTTCAGGTGTCAAAGGTCTTCATCGACGCCATCCTCACACAAAGTGTCGACACGCTCGAGATCAAGGCATGGAATGAGTATGTGTGATTAGAGGATTGGTTCTCTATTGAAGTACATCACGTATTGGTCTGGAATGGTGTAATCGCCGATGTTCTGTATGGCGATGAGTGCGCCGCCGTATATGGAGAGCAGATCACGCTTGAACTGACGTCCTCCTGTGCTATAGATGCCTCGCATGGAGTTGTCAGGACCTTCTACCACACTCAGCGCGCCGATATTCCATGGCTGCCCATCTCCGATCAGCCATAAAGTGAAATGCTCATCATCTTTGATTTCTGGAAGACCTTGGACGTTGACATAGATGTCTGTGGTGATGTCCTGACCGAGCCAATTTCTCCACCTCGAGTACCACGGACCCATATTAAGGGTGCGGGTGAGGCGCATCTCGCCGACAGCCCGATATTGTTGACCCACCATACCATACCAATAGGCGGTGTCTCCCTGCTGACGGTTGGGTCGGTTGAGCGAGAACCAGACTGACTCGCGGTCGGTCAAGCCGTCTGGATACGTTGCGGTGACGTCGATGGTATGAGGACCATAAGGAAGTGAGAATACTTTGGTGCCCACGCTGCACGAGGAGCAAAGCATCTTTCCTTTTGCTCGGTCGATGGAGTAGGTGAGCGAAACGGTATCCGCTGTCGCAGCTTCGAGAACGATATCTCGACCGACCAAAGAACCGGAGAGGGGTGAGAGAATTGTGAGATAAGAGACGCAACCCTCATCGGCGATCCCGTCACAGTCCTCGTCCAGGCCGTTTCCGCAGATCTCGTCCTCGGGAGGGATGTCGCCGAGGCAGTCACCCCAACCAGCATCGGTACAGGTCCGCTGTCCAAAGAGACATTCACCTTCACCTGCGTAAGTTGAATCCGCAACATCATAACAATCTAGGGATGAAAATCCTTCTTGTCCGTCCTCGACCCCATCGCAGTCCTTGTCGAGGCCATCACATTCCTCTAGTAAGGGAAACATGGCTCCGAAGCACGCACCCCACTGACCATTCTGGCAGGTCTTAGTTCCGTATTCGCAGAATCCTGTATCAGTCAGACCGCAAGGCCGTTCTAGGTATTCATCCGTGAGGTCATCGCAATCGTCATCGATGGCGTTGCAGACTTCCGGGGAACCAGGATTGATGGTCATGGCTGTATCGTTGCAATCTGCGGGATAATCCCAACCGTCTCCGTCTGTATCAGGATCGCAGACGTCGCCGAGACTGTCGCCATCGAGGTCTTTCTGGGCATGATTAGGCATGAAGGGACAATTGTCGCTATCGTCGGGGATGCCGTCGAGATCCGTATCGATCGCGATACTGGCGAGTTGCATTTGTTGGACTGCTGTCCCGTTGGACACTATCTCCAATGAGGTCGCATTCTCGACGTATGGGAGCACGACGGTGATGGGTATCCTGTCGACCGGCGTCGGCGGATCGGTCAAAGCCATGAAGAGCAGGGAAAAAGAAGCGTTGTACGAGATGGAGGACAGGTTGTCTGTGTAGATTATGGAATGGGTGCCATGGTAGTTATCGAGAAGGACACCGCTCTCGATGATCTCCCGTCCGATAATCTCGAAACTGCCGTTCTCATAGGCGAGGAGCGTGAGTTTCATCATCTTGGGATCGACCGATCGGATGGTCTCCTTTACGCTTGAGAGGCAATCATGGCCGGGATTCATGTTACCGAATCCCCCGGCGATACGGGAGATGCCGTCATCGATACGAGGGATTGAGAAATTGGCGTAGCCGTCACCCATCACACATCGACGTTCTGCCTCACCATCCGAATCGATGTCGAGGGGTGCGCCATGACATATGGTTCTATTCCCGCAAGGATAATCGTTTGGACAATGGTGCCGTCGGTTCTGACGGTTCCAAGTATCCTCATCATATTCGTCGCAGAGCTTAAATAACGTGTGTCCCAACTCATGTGTGAGCAGATGATTCTCGTTCTCGTTGGGGTATTGATCTTCAATGAATACGGTGTCATGGTCGATGTATGTGAAGGAGCCGATATCTTGCGATTGGTTTGTGATACCGATATACCTATCCCCCTCGCCTCCTTGCAGGAGTGCGCATAGTTTAATGCCTCTCAAGAAAATAGGATAGGATATTCCCTCAATCACGCTGATCAAGACTGGATGAGGTAAGATGCATTCCTCGTCAAGAATTCTTGTGTTGATTCGCCAATTCTTCTCATAGTCTGCCTGTTGGAACAGTTTCTCGGTGAAGAAGGAGACCTGTTGTTCGACTCGTGTGTGATATTCTGAGACCGTGAAGTCATCCCAGTTGACAGGTACGAATACCAACGTGATATTAGTGCAGGTCTTGTCCCCGTCGCGGCAATCTTGGTCGATGCCGTCGCCGCACCACTCCTCAGCGTCGGGATGCACATCAGGATCGGAGTCGTCGCAGTCCTCGACATGGCGGACACAACCGGTGGTGTCCCCAATCCCGAATCCGTCATGATCGGCATCTACACATTGAGAGGCTGGCGATTCATCGCACTCCACCCCACACCAATCCCCGCAATCGACTCCTTTCTCGCCTTCGTCTTGGAATCCGTTGAAGCAGCAGTCTTGGATGGGGCAGTCGCCGCCGCAGTCGACACCTTCCTCTTCGTCCTCATCCCAGAAACCATTGTAACAGAAGTCGAAATCCGGATTGACCCAAGAACCATCAGCGGTACAAGTGTAGCCGTCCTGCGTCTCTCCTGGGAAGAAGAGGTCTCCCCGCATCATACACATTCCGTCGACAGCGCAGAAGTATTCGGTGTATTCCGGACCATAGGTGTAGAAATTCGGTTCACAGGTGCTCGGGGAGACGCAGCCGATCGCTGGATTGCATTCCGGGGAGGGATTCCACTCCCATCCCGGTCCCCCCATGCTGCATTCGATGAAACAAGGATCACCACAATCTTCATCGTCTTCTTGCGGGTCTGTGTAGCGGTTGTAGCAGTGCGATGGCTCCGCGACCCATCCACCGTCGATGCAGGTCAGATCATTATGACGCACCCCTGCTCCCACACACACGCCGTCCATCGCGCACTGCCAATCCATGCAACAAGTCTTATGATACCATTCTATGTCGCTATCTAGGTCAAGTTTGCATTCGAATCCATCTTCACAACCGAAGGTGTCGCTGCATGCATCCCTATAACTCCCGACCTCGCAAAGGCTGTTACATACGTCACCGCAATCGACGCCTTCTTCTAACGCGTCCTGGACGCCGTTGACGCAGTGGTTCTCCCATTCTCCATCCACGCAGGTATTATGCCACCAATGTTCTCCAGGAGAAAAGCAATAATAGTCATAGACGCAATCACCGGGGTAGCAGCAGGAGAATTGTCCCCAGTCCGGATTCACGTCAGGAAGACATTCGAGACTGTTGTCGCAGCCCTCGTCCGGGTCGCAATGCTGTTGGTAGTTTTCCGGGGGCAGCGAGTACTCGACCACAAGACGGGTCTTGGCGTTGGCTTTCTCCCTGGCATCTATGACAAGATAGCCGGTCTCACTCACACCCACAATTCCCAGGGTGACATGCTCGAACCAGTGTTTTTCGACCCATTCGGTGAGCTCATCACTGGTCACCTCGACATCGGTTCCGGGCAGGCACAGATCGGGGAACTCGAATGAAGCAATCACCTCGTCGTACGAGGGCCTATTGGTGTAATTAGTCGTGCTCTCGTCCCATCCGTCAGGGACGTTGACCAAGGAGAAGAAGTCGAGGTCATCGAAGTTGCCGCCGTGGGAGCATCGGAAAAGCAACGACGCCTTTTCGATGTTCGCCTCGAACTTAGGGATCCAGATAAGGAAACCGAGGTAGGCGGTGAGTTCGACGTCCTGGCTCTGGTAGTACCCGAAGTAGAGCCGTTCCTCAAGGCCGTGGATGTTGTCGACATCGACTCCATCGCCGACGAAGGTGTCGGCCTCAGGGTAGAGCTCGAGTATCTCTCCTTGGACGACCGATAATGTGAAGATGCTTAGTAGGAAGAGGATGACTACATGTACCTTGACGGATTTCATGGGAAGATCACCAATGCATGGGTAGGATTCGATGATTAATTACTTTTAGCATACCTTAAAAGAAGAAATCGCCCTCGATAAAAAGTGACGAAAATAGGCATTGGAGGTCAAAACACATAAGGATGCGCATCGCGTCATCCGCGGAACCGGAACCGGGCCTTGAAGTGGCGCAAGGGCATATCCTTGCCATAAATCACGTCCACAGGAGGGATGAGATTGCGTCGATCATACAATCCCTTGACGGCTTCTGCGACCGACTCGAGGTCTTCGTTCTCATAGCGCAATCGAGGGATAGCGAAGCGTACACAGTTGTTCTCAGGAAACGCCTCTTCGCCGGTCTCAGGATTGAAGCTCCCGAAGGCGAAGTTGCCGAGTTCGCAGGCGCGATGCCCATATAATGCCAACAGCAACGCGCAGAAGGAGATGCCGCCGAAATCGCCGGGCTGCATGCCGGTGCCGGAGTAGAACCGGTTCATGTCCAAGTACACCGCATGGCCACCGGCAGGATGGATGACCGGCAGACCTTGTTTGTGCATGCTCTCGGCGAGGGTACGGACCTGGGAGATGCGATGATCCAGGTATTGCTCGTCGAGGACGGTGCGCAACCCCTCGACAAGGGCCATGATGTCACGTCCGGTCATGCCGCCGTAGGTCGGATTGCCCTCGACCAGGATCTGATGGTTGGTCAGTGCGTCCGATATCCCGGGACATTGCTTCGTGAGCGATCCGTGCTCCCGGAGAAAAAGGCCACCCCCCATATTGGACAGACCGTCTTTCTTGAAGCTTATCGTAAAGCCGTCAGCGAAGGAGAACATCTCTTTGACGATAGAGGGGATGCCTTTCTTCGAATACCCTTGTTCGAAGCGCTTGATGAACCATGCGTTCTCAGCGAAGCGACAGGCGTCGAGGAAGAGCGGTATGCGATACCGTTTGGCCAGCGCGGACACCTGACGGATGTTGGCCATGGAGACCGGCTGTCCGCCACCAGTATTGTTCGTGATGGTGAGGTAGATGACAGGCACATGCTTAGCTGACCGCTTCAGTAGCGCTCCCAACCGATCGATGTCAATGTTCCCTTTGAAGATGTCGGTTGATGCGAGGTCATGGAGGGCTGGCGAGAAGAGGTCGGTGGCGATGATGCTATTCGCTTCGATGTTGGCGCGGGTCGTGTCGAAATGACCGTTGCTCGGGATGATGAGATCCTCCCCGGTTGTGCCAAGAAAGGAGAAGAGTGCGTTCTCCGCCGCGCGGCCCTGATGGAAGAGGAAGGCATTGGGAGCGCCGTCGGACGGACTTGAGAAGAAGGCCTCACCGAAGATCGCACGGATCTCCTTCATGAGCGCATAGTATCCTTGATTCGAGCCATACGCCTCATCGCCGAGATGGAGCGCCGCCCATTGTGCGTTGGTCATGGTGGTGGTGCCCGAATCCGAAAGCATGTCGCATCCTGAGATGAGTTCCGAAGGGAAGAAGAAGACATTGAGACCGACTTTAGAAAGCACATCGGTACGCTGCGACGCGGTGCATGGCTTCTTGAACTCGACCGAATGGTTGACATACGGTCGGGGAGAACGCTGCAAGGTTGTTTCAGCGGGGAATTGGGAAGTCAAACCCTTAAGATCCATGTGAGCGAGGGAAACGGGGACGTATTTAATGCATTCGACGGACACTAATAACATTTTTATAATGGCGGAGTTTGATAGAGGTAGAATGAGAATCCTAGCGCTCGGCGGCTATGGTGAGTTCGGCCGCAACATGACCGCGGTCCAGGTAGGCGATGAGATCGTCATCCTGGACATGGGCGTCCATCTGGAGAACTATATCAGGTGCACCGAGGACGAGGACATCGTCAGGATGTCGGCCGACACCCTCATCGAAGAGGAGGCGGTGCCGGACATCTCCCTTCTCGACAAGCTCGACGGCAAGGTCATCGCCATCATCCCCAGCCACGCCCACCTCGACCATATCGGCGGAATCCCGTTCCTGGCCAAGCGGTTCGATGCAAAGGTCATAGGGACGCCGTTCTCGATCGCGGTGCTCAACCGCATCCTCAAGGACGAGAGGATCAAGCTACCGAATAAATTGGTGACGTTGGAGGAAGGCCATCGGATCAGACTATCAAAAAATTTCCTGGTCGAATTCATCAATACGACGCATTCCACACCACAGACCGTCATGATAGCTTTACGGACTTTCGATGGCAACCTGCTCTACTCCAACGACTTCAAGTTCGACTGCTACCCGACGCTGGGCAAGAAGACCGATATGCGCAGGCTCCGGGCGTTGGGGAAAGAGGGGCTCGACGCACTCATCGTCGATTCGACCTATTCTACTGAACGCTATAAGATGCCGTCGGAGAGCGTGGCCAAACAGATGCTGAAGGATGTGCTGCTCGGGACAGAGAGCAAAGGCAAGGCTGTCGTCGTCACCACCTTCTCTTCGCACATCGCGAGGCTCGCCTCCATCATCGAGTTCGGCAAGAAGATGGGACGGAAGATCGTGTTCTTGGGACGTTCGCTCAACAAATACTCCATGGCCGCAGAAGAGGTAGGACTCGTCAACTTCTCAGAGGATATCGAGAGGGTGAGATGGTCGAGCAAAGTGGGAAAACGGCTGAGGCAGATCGAGCGGGAAGGGGTGGACAAATACCTTCTCGTGGTCACCGGACACCAGGGCGAGCCGAAGAGCGTGCTGACCAAGATGGTCAACAACAAGTATGGATTTTCGCTTCGTCATGATGATCATGTGGTGTTCTCGTGCAAGACCATCCCTTCTCCGACCAATATAGAGAACCGCGCACATCTCGAGAGGCAGTTGGCCGCGATGGGCGTCCGCATGTTCACCGACATCCATGTCTCCGGCCATGCCGGACGGGAGGATCTCCGCGACCTCATCGAGATCGTGCGGCCAAAGCATGTCATCCCGGCCCATGGCACTGAGAAGATGACGACAGGTCTCGCCAGCCTCGCAGAGGAGATGGGCTACAAGCAGGATGTGACGGTGCACTTGATGGAGAACGGGAAATTGATCGAACTGTGATCCTACCAGGTCGCGTTGTAGTCGAAGTGATTGAGGAATTTCTGATAGCCTTCTGTACCATGGATAGGTATGATGGTATTCATCGTCATCTTATTTGAGAAAGAGAGCAGCGTTTTGTAGAAACCCGCAAGATCCTTGGGGAATCTATGTATATGTTCAGCAGACTCTTTTGTGGCTATGATCGGATACAACGCCAAGAGGAATTCATAGGAAAGGAAGTAAAGATCCAGACAGAATCGGTTGGCGGAGTTGGTGAGGGATATCCTCTCATTAAACGATTTGTCATCGATAGTGGACCGAAGATTGTAGGCCTGAAGATCAATATCGGCGTGGACATGAGATTTGAGGAAATTAAACAGCTGTTCATGCTGGTGGGTTGCCCGATGGAGAACAGGTGACCTGAAGTGGAGCACCTTTTTCTGCTGCTCCTTTTGCCATGAAGCATGGTCTGTGACATGCCATCGTTTGGCTGTGTAGGCGGCCTCATGAATCACGGTGAAATAGTCCTTGAGATGCCTCAACAGAGAGAGCGTATCTTGGAACTGGGTGAGATATGCGGGAGGAATGGAAGCCATCTTGTGGTGGTCCTTCTCCCGGAGGCAATGCCGTTTGAAGATCCGGAGAATACTGGAAATGTGGTAGACCCCATGAAGTGGATCCCATGTCAAGCGATGTAAATCAGGGAAAGATGAGAATGAAGAGGTCTTGATCTGATTGAGAAGCTTTGGGACAAGTTTGCTGTCTTCCGTCTCACTGATGAGACGGCTCGAAACTCTACGAAGGCGAAAGACGTGGGTTGCGAGATTGCTTGGAAAACTGTTCAGTAGTGCAACGGGCTCCGCTATCATGTAGCGGTGAGAGAGCCGGAATTCTTGATGCCAAATATCGTATAAAAAGGAAAGGGGGTTCCAAGCCATGGTTTCTTCCTCGCAGCTACATTATAAATATTTTTCTTTAAATCACACCATCAACCGTTTCTTGGCCTCTTCATAATGCTTCTCCAGCCGTTCGAGCAGGTCCACCAGCTCATCATGCTTCGAGCCCGACGCTTTAATGAGCGCCTTGATATATACGGATAACATGTCAATGTCGACGCGGGCCGCGGCAAGATTGCCCTGTTCGAGCAATTCCTTGGTCTCTATCTCAATCCCCAGAATACTATCGAGCACATACCTGACCAATCGCTTCGTCTCTTTGTTCTTTTGTTCCTCAGACAGGTGATGGCTTTGAAGATCTGTGTAGAACTGGTGCAGATACTGCACGAAACGCTTTTTGTTCACGATCATGCGCATCAGGAGGTCGCGCACCGGCGCGGGACCTTGATCATGGACTCGCGCCTGGTGTAACGCTGCCCCTTGATAGACGTCAGTCGGCAGAATAGGAGAGAAGGCTTCCACGGCCCGGAGCAGAATAACGGTTAAGAGCGTTGCGTTGAAGAATTTGAGCCGGAAGGGAACATGACGCGTGGATGTCTTGAGCTTCCGAAGATCCAAGGTAAGTTCAGGGAAGCGATCACTCATATGTCCCATCCCAGAAAAACTAGTATATTAAAGCTTTGTTAATTATCTTCCATATGGTAAATAATTAGGACCACAAAACATTTAAACGCCCGAGCCATTCTCTGAAGCATCATCTGGAGGGGGAAATACCATGAAACTCACACTCGCTGAACCGAAATATCTGAAGGATTCTATCGCCATCATCTCCGAGCTCGTCACCGAAGCGCGCTTCAAGGTCACGAAGGATGCCATCGAACTCGTGGCCATGGACCCGGCGAATGTCGCTATGGTCATCTTCAAACTTCTCTCGAGCGCATTTACAGAATACCAGATCGAGAAAGACACCGAGATTGCCATCAATATGAGCAATCTCAAACAGATCCTTCGCCGGGTCGGATCGAACGACACGGTCATCCTGGAGCTCGCGGACGGCAACAAGCTCAAGATCGTCATGAAGTCCGGCACCACGCGTACATTCCACATCCCGCTCATCGAGTTGGAAGACAAGGTGCAGAAGATTCCGGCGCTGGAATTCCCGATCACAGTCGAGACGTCTTCCTCGACCCTGAGCGATGCGGTCGAAGACGCGGATATCGTGGCTGAGTCCCTCACCTTCGGAGTAGAGCCGGGCAAGTTCACCGTGGAGGCCGAAGGCGACCTCAACAAGGCGTCCATCGAGCTTGTGGAAGACAATGTCACCAAGGTCAAGACCAAAGGCACGGACAAGATCAAAGCTCGCTATTCCATCGAATATCTCAAGAAGATGATCAGCGGTGGCAAGCTTGCCGACAGGGTCTTGATCAACTTCTCCACCGACTACCCGCTCAAGCTAGAGTATAAGGCCATGGACAAACTGCTCCTCACCTTCATCCTGGCACCGAGAGTGGAGAACGACTGATAGGTACGGTTCAGGATGGTAGAGCCAGGGTATAAAACTGGCTAATTCCTTTGTTTTTCGTCTATAGAGTACGCCTAATTGTTTATGAAATTCTCCCATTGTTCTTTAAAGGGAGCGTTTTTCTATATAAAACTTGTCGCTCAGGACTAGTTTTCATTACAAACTTATAGCCTTTCTCTTTAATTTCGGAACTTTTATATAGTAGTATGTTTCTAGGGGGTTATAAAAAGTGAGGTGATTGTTATGTGGAATCTTTCGTCTGGTACAGCGTTTTTGTCCAATGTTTCAACTCGTCAATTGCAGGCATTGTATGCTGCGGAGCAACATCCGAAGAGCAAGCTTCGCTTGCTTGCGGCGATACATCGTCGCAAGAAGAAGAGTATTGATGAGATCGCCTACATGCTCTCAAAGCCCCGACGTACAGTTCATGGTTGGCTGACAAGATTTGTGGAACGCGGTATTGAGGCAAAAAATGCACAGAAGCAAACTGGCCGTCCTCCGCGTTTGACACCAAAGCAACGTGGACAACTGGTGCGCGATCTGGAACGTGGTCCGCCGAAGAATCCTCAGGGTCTGTGGTCAACCAAAGAAGTCAGAGACTTGTTGAAACGAAAATATGGCACCGAATTTGTGCCACAACATTTGTGGCGGTTACTGACGTCGCTCGGTTTTTCTATGCAGCGACCAAGAAAAAGGCATTACAAAGCAGCCAACGAAGAAGAAGTCTTGAAGTTTAAAAAAAAAGTCGACGACAGGCAAAGTATTACCAAGCGAAAGGATTTGTTGTGGGCGCACAAGATGAAGCAACGTTCGGCCTCATCCCATTAATTACGCGTGATTGGGCAAGACGAGGCAGCCGCCCCATCGTAAACATCAACCACGCCAACAAGTACACCAACGTGTTTGGCGCACGCAGCACGAACAGTTTCGTGTTTTCTTTTCATAAAAAGAAAAAGCAACGAGATTTCATCTATTTTCTTGAAAAACTTCGCCGACGATGGAAAAAATACTTGCTCTTCGTCGACAACGCCAAAGCACACCACGGAAAAATCGTCCAAACATACCTTCACAAGCACAAAAAGACCGTGCGACTGGCCTTCTTTCCGAAATACTCGCCAGAACTCAACCCCGTCGAGCAATGCTGGAAACCAGGAAGACAAACACTCAGCAACAAACTACTCAAAACCCTCCCTGCAGCAACTTACCACCTCAAAAAAACATTCAAAGAACAAAAAAATTTACCCAAGATGTTCCAATATTTAAGAGATTAGCTATTATTCATGCAAAGAAAGGAGAAACTGATAAGTTTCCTCTTCATCTACTTTGGATTGCTGATCGTGGTACTGGAAAGACTACTTGTCTTGAAGCAATTGTTCATAAGTTTGGAGAGAAAATTATTGATGGATCTACTTCAACATTGAAGTATTTAATTCCTAGTTTTAAAGAGAGAAATAATCCTGAAATGGGTGCTTTAGCAGTTGCTGTTTTTATTGTTGGTCTTGATGAGTTTCTTAGAATGTTTTTCAAAGGTAAAAATGATGAAAGAAATATTGATGCTGCAAGAATGAACATTCTTCTAGAACATAAAGAACGTGCAGCAGGTTCAGGTCATGGAGCAACTATTGTTAAAATGACTGCTAGATTAATTGCTACAACTAATCCTATTGCAGGAACAAATAATATCTACAATCTCCTGGATAAAGTTGATGATAGTTTTCTTAGTAGAATGCTTATTTATTATCAGTTACCTGAACAATTAGAGTTTATTAATGAAGGTGAACTACGGCGGGTCTCGCTTCTCTCGACCGCGCCGCGTCGTGTGCTCAGCCTGAGTAGCTGACCAACGTTTGCTGTTGTTTTTCTTCTCGTTCTTGCCAGTGTTTTTTCTGTCCTTCTTTGATGTAGCGCTTGGTAGTCTCGGCGGTTACCGCGCCGACGGTTCGATGGAAATAGCCACCGCTCCAGAACTTCTTGCCCCACAGTTTGTCAGAAAATAAGTAGCGATGTCCCTTTCGCATTTTACGACTAGAGGTGCTCTTGAGCTGACCTGCTAAAACTGGAATCTTCCAGTTCTTCCACTCCCGCACAAACAAATGCACATGATCAGGTCCTGCTTCAATCGCCGCCACTTCCACCCTCATTTCTCGCGCTCGCTCAACCAGATACGCAATGGTTAATTCGCGAACAAGCCTATTCGCGAACACATCACGCCGGTACGCCGGCGTAAACTGCAAATGCAAATTCGTCTCGCCAACAGTGTGTCCACTACTTCGTAAGCCGCAACCCATCAGAAATCACCTCGCGTTTAGAAAAATTTATATGCTAGCGAGGCACAGCTAACACTACGTCTGATTAACGTAATTGCAGTGCGTCGGCTACACCACGCACTCAATTT